>JAKAVO010000004.1 GCA_021817255.1 Thermoplasmata archaeon | reverse complement strand
CTTCCGATCTAATCTGCTTGATGACTCAGTTCCTGTATGTTTTGGTGATGAAAACAGCAAATTTATAAGTTTTTCCGGGAGTGCAAAGGTAAGAAAGGATTCCTTGGATGAATTTAACAAATTCACTGAGAATTCTGGAAAATATGAATTGGTTGAAAACACTTACAGCCACATTGACCTTGCCGAAAGAATGAAACTTGTAGATCTTGACAGGGCAGGAAAAATCTCAGGGGCAAGGTTTTACATTTCAAGAAATCAACTGGTAAAGCTGGAACTGGCACTGATAAACTATGCGATAGATTTTATTGGCCAGCGCGGGTTTTCAATCGTGGAACCGCCTCCAATGATAAATGGGGATGCCATATGGAAATCCACAGATGAGGGCACGTTCAATGAAGCAGTGTATAAGATAGAAGGTGAAGACCTGTACTTGATTTCAACGTCAGAGCATCCAATAGCAGCGATGCTAATGAATGAAACTCTCGACCCAAATGAACTTCCGTTAAAGGTGTCCGGATTTTCGCCATGCTTCAGGAAGGAGGCAGGAGCCCACGGAAAGGATACAAAGGGTATCTTCAGGGTGCACTATTTTAAAAAAGTTGAACAGTTTATATTTTGCAAGCCGGAAGACTCATGGGATTACCTGGAGGAATTGCTAAAGAATACAGAGAGCCTTCTTAACAGCTTGGAAATTCCTTTCAGAGTTATCAACGTCTGTTCTGGAGAACTAGGCAATCTTGCAGCCAAGAAATATGATATTGAAGGATGGTTTCCGAATCAGGGCAAGTTCAGGGAGCTTGCTTCCATATCCAATGACACTGATTATCAGGCAAGATCTCTCAATATAAAATACAGAACACCTGAAGGAAACCAGTTTGTCAATACCCTAAATGGGACCGCCATTGCCACAACGAGGGTGATGGTCGCGATAATGGAGAATTTCTCCTCTGAAAACAGGATAGAAATCCCAAAAGCTCTCATACCCTATACTGGTTTTGACCATATATCGGTTGACTGAACTGCTTTCATGCCTGGCAGGAATCCATTTTTTTCCATTTTATGCGATCCAGGTAAATTCTTGCATAAGGACTGGACCTGCAAACAATTATTTCCCTTCTAACAGTTATTGATTCTAATTCCTTGATGATCCTGGCTCTCTATATGCCGAAAAATTGGGAACTTGTTCTAGAGCAAGTTTCAGTAATTCCTTTAGCCAGTTTCTATATTGCCAACTTCTGCGGGCACTCAGGTTTGTTAAATTGATGCCTGGGCAGATTCCCCGTTGGATCTGGGCTTTTCACTTTATTCTGTCTGCATAGGCAAGTTTGGCAACCATGGGCGAGAATTTTTTCCATCTGTCAAGAAGCGGAAGATATTCTTCATTGACCTTATCCATAAGGTTCAGGTAATCCAGGATGCCGAGAGTTGCAGTATCTCCATCCCTTACTGCGCTGATTAGATCATGTGTCATGTTTGTAGAATCTCCACCAGAGAATACGCCCCTTACGCTGGTCATTCCTCTCTGATCCACAATTATCCCTCCATGGGGTGTTAATCTCAACTGCCTCGCGTACTCTTCCCCCAAAAATGCAAAATCCGTTTCCTGGCCGGTTGCTTCTACAACAAAATCAACGTCCATTGTGAAGGTCTTCTCCTTTTGCGGAACCGGCTTCGCTCTTCCTCCGGTGTCCTGGATCATTTGATTCTTCCAGTATTTTACCTGTGTTATTCTATCTCCTTCCTTTACGTACTCAAACGGGGTCACTTCCCACATATAATCAACATTCTCCCCCAGGGACTCTTCCATTTCTTCATCCGCATTCATTGAAGGATAGCCCGGGCGATCAATCTCTCTCCTTCTGTACATAATATTTATGTCTGTTGCTCCAAGCCTCATAGATGTTCTGGCAGCATCATTGGCTGTAAATCCTCCTCCTATAACAATTACCTTCTTTCCTACCTTGATTTTCTCACCAAGAGAAGTTCTTCGGAGAAATTCTGTCGCGTGCATTATATTGTTGGCATCACTGCCCGGGGTGCCGGTCATTCTTGGTTTGTGTGTGCCCACTCCAAGAAAAACAGCATCATAATTGTTCAATATCTCCTTGAAAGTGATATCACTGCCAACTTTTGTATTCAGTTTTACTTCAACACCGGTTGATGTTATATAGCCGGTTTCCTTTTCTATGACTTCAAAAGGCAGACGGTACCTGGGAATCCCAACCCTCATGAACCCGCCCATAACTGGAAGCGATTCGTATACTGTAACCCGCACGCCCTGGATTGACAAATAATAGGCAGCGCTCAATCCTGCAGGCCCAGCTCCTATTACCGCAACTCTTTTATTTATAAATGATCTCTTTTTTATATTCAATATTTTCCCGTAATCGTCAAATTGATCTGCCGCATATCTCTTAAGGTGCCTTATTGCAAGTGGCCCTCCAGTGTCGTACATGACGCAAATATCCTCGCAGTTGTGTGTGCATACCCTTCCAATTATCGCTGGAAATGGAAGGTTTTCAAAAACTATTCTGACTGTTTGGGCGGGGTCTCCCACTGCAGTACTGTTAATATATCCCCCTATATCCAGGCTTGCAGGGCATGCCTGCGTACAAATGTTGCAACCAATACATCTTGATGCTTCAGTTGTTGCTTCCCCCGTTGTGTATTCCTTCATCGGCTCTATTGTAAAGCTTTTGGCTCTCTCCTTTGGATCCTCTTCCTGAATTTTAACTCGATCAAATTTAAGCACAAAGCATCAATTCGCCATTTCAATAAAATTAATAACGTTTTTCTTTAATTTACCGGTCTAGAGATGAACAAAGCTTGGAATGATGAATATTGCAGTGAATAGGTTGAAAAGGACCATGAATGTAAGCACAACGTACAGCTTGTTTTTGTTATAGATATAGTCAACCAGGGATGTGAACAGGACAGAGACTGGTGTGAATATCAAAACCCATAATCCTAGGGAAATGAATCCAATTGGATCGAGTGTGATGATCCCATATGGAATTTTTGCCGGTGAGAATATTGATGATGAGTAACTTTTTGCTACACTGTAGTTGCTGTAATTTGCAAGAGTCTGGAGAGAATAACCGTCACCCCCATTCTTGACGAAAAGGAGTATAACTCCGATTATGATGCTCCCCATGCTGAGAAACACAGCTCCTTTAAGGATAATGCTTACTATATTAATCAGTTTTTGTGATATTTCCTCCACTGTAGCTCACCCCCCTCTTTGTGTATAGATATAGCAATAATATCATTAAAATGGAAACGCCAACGGCTATAGAAAATGATAACAGTCCTGTTAACCTTTTTTGGAGATCAAATATGTTTCCCTGCCTGATTCCCTTAAATAACATGTCTATGCCAAGGAAAGACAGTATGGCAAAGAATATCCACCTGATCTCCTTGTTTGATATCTTCATAAGGACATGTGAACCAACTCTTGACCCCACAAGCACACCTATTGCAGTTGCTGCTGCCAGAAAGAAGCTTATATATCCGGCATACCAGTATATGCTGCTCCCGGTTGCTGCCGTAATTCCGATCATAAAGTTGCTTGTTGTTGTTGTCACTTTCATGGGAAGGTTCATTGCCCAGTCCATGCCCAATACCTTCAGGGCTCCACTGCCTATTCCAAGCAAACCTGACAATAGCCCTGCGAAGAACATGATTATTTCACCGAGCCACCACCTGACGCCTGTGTATGTGACGGTTTTTTTAGCCCTGTCATCAGTATATCTTCCCGTCAGTTGGAATGCCCTGCTTGTAAAGTCCGGCATCTTGGCTTCTGGGAATTCATATTTCCCCCTCTGAATTGTGGGAATGAGAGACGATAGAAGAACCAAGCCGAACAGGAGATAAAGAACCCATTCCAGATGCTGCCTGGTGACCAGAATAAATGTTAATGCACCAACAACAGCGCCAAGTGTTGTAGCAACTTCCAGGCCAACCCCAATTTTTATGTTTGCAATTCCTTTCTTTGTGTATGTGCTGGCAGATCCAGCAGAAGTGGCAATGGTTGATATCAAACTCGCACCAATTGCAAAATCTATAGGAACTCCATAGAAAATAGTTAAAACGGGAACCAGTACTGAACCCCCTCCAAGACCAGTAAGGGATCCTATCACACCTGCAAATATCCCTCCGAGCACTATAACTAAAAACTCGTTTAAGGGAGTTCCGAATAACATAGGAGGTTATTGTACCTTTTTATAAATGTGTTTTGGAAAAAATGTTCTTCTGTTTTCCATGAATGGCTTTGCCATATGAAAGATATTGCACAAGAAATTCCTGTTGCAGGCAAAGATTCTCATAATGCAACGAAATAGGCCATAAAACCAATTATTATAATCTGAAACAGCAACTGAACTGCCCCATAAATTGTGAGATTATCCAATAACTTGGAAGAGTCATTTAGGGCAGCTTCATCCCTTTGCCCTTCTTTCATTTTCCTGATTTTCAGTGAAGCAGGAAGTATGAAAATAAAGCTGATAACTGCGAGAATGGCACCTACCGCAAAGAGCGGGATTATTAGTGTTGAAGGCAATTCACTGAATGTGTTTTCCCTTATTGCCAAAATCAACCCGGCAAGTGTAGTTAAAACAGTTGCTGACGGGATAAAAAATAGAGTCATCGGCAATACTCTCTGTGCAACATCATATTTCGTCTGGATATCAAGTGTCTTCACGACCTTGATAAATATTAACCCAAGAAAAATATCGGTTCCAGTCCATATTGCTCCCGTTAACACGTGTATATAATCGAGAAGAAGCAGGTTTCCACTTAATGCAAAGATAATGAATGCAGCCCATGGAATTGCTACAGCTCCAAATGAGAACTTTTGTTTCCTGATCGCCAACAAAAGGCTCATGTGGCCATCCCCATAGCAAATATTGCCATAAATAGAATGATCACAATTTGAAATATCAATTGAAGGAGAGATAACCTGAGGTTGAACATTGTGAGCCTTACAATTTTTTCAACGTTTTTGCCACCCCTCAGTATTTCCAGGAAAATTCTTAGCTCATTTGGAAGAAATATCAAAAGCCCCTGGATCATAAGAACAACGGCAAGAATTGCAACGATTATGAAATATATGTTGTAGAAACTTATTCCCAGGTCAATTGCGGTGTAAATCCCTGCCATAATGGTAGCTGTGGAAATAGCTGGCATGAAGAACAACATCACAGGAATGAGCCTCTTGGATATTTCGCTCCGCTGCAGTGGGTTTAATCCCTTCATTATGAAGGCAAAGAACAATCCCATCACCAGATCCATTCCAGTCCAGGCAGAACCTGAGATTACATGGAAATATTCAAGGAAATAGAAATTGTTCAACAGGAGGATTACAACAAGTACAGCAGGAGGTATGACTAATAAGGGTAAGCCATAATAAAGTGAGGATTTAAGATTGAACTGCTGGCTTTTATCCATTAAAAGATTTATTCCCAATATCGTTATAAATTTTTTCTTTCCTATTATTTTCAGCGAAATGAAATAACTATTTTTCAAGGCAGCCTGGGCAGACGCATTCATCTGTTAGGCGTGATATGATATGCCTTTTGGCTGAAGTGACCTTAACGTTTGTGCACCAGCATCCACCCATGCTCCCGCATAAAAACCTGTTTCCGCAAATTCCGCAGGTCTTCTCCTTTTCAAACGGCATAGTTTGGGAATGCAGAAGTGTTTATAATTATTGATATCAAACAGAGAAAGTATCTTGTACTGTGAAATGCATCCTTAAAAAATCCAAAACGAATTCATAATTTTATATTCAGGATATGAATATGTGTCAAGTAAACTTGGAAAGAAAGGCGTTTGTCAAACCATTTCTCGTCTCTTTGTCAGGTTCCACTCTGTGGGGACTTTCCGGAACTGCTTCAAGTGCACTCTTTAAGATTTTTGGGATAAACCCTCTTGCACTTCTTTCGATTAGGTTAATTGTTTCGAGCGTCCTCATGATCACTTTATTCAGGCCAAAATTCCCAAGGGAGGATCTCAAATTATTCTCTGCTTATGTTGCTGTTACCTTTATCCTCCAACTGTCATACCTTGAGACAATAAAACTTTCAAATGCTCCTACGGCAACATTTCTTCAGTTTCTCTATTTTCCAATGGTTGTACTATTCGAACTTTTTATGAGAAGAATAAGATTTTCTATTCCTTTACTTATTGGGCTGGCTCTTTCTCTCGCAGGCATAGTGTTCTTGACTGTATCCATAAGCCCGTATTCTTCACTAAGAATTTCGCTGGGGGCACTTGTTATTGGTTTAATCTGTGCGTTGAGTGCAGCAATTTATACAATATTGTCTGCCCCTCTTATTAGAAAATACGGTTCCATACCTATTGTATCCTGGAGTTTTTTGTTTGCTGCAGTTATCAGCATCCCAACAGGAGTTGTTCCAATAATCCAGTTCTCCGCAACATTGACACTTAACTCACTTCCACTTGCCTTTTTCCTCATATTATTTGTTTCTGTATTTGGAACATTAATCGCCTTTACGCTCTATTCCTATGGCATGAGGAAAATCAGCGCTTCCTCCGCAGCGCTAAGCGGGACAATGGAACCTGTATCTGCCTCTATCGGTTCTTCAATTTTCCTGAATCAGTATCTTGGGGAGTTCCAGTATGCAGGTGGGCTTATGATAATACTTTCCATTTTGCTGTGCCAGTATGGTATAGCCAGGCAGAAGCCATCGGGAAACAGGATCAGAAGATTGATAAAGATCAGGATGAGATAGGGCTACTGGATCTTCACTTCTATTATTTTTACCCCTTCCGACTTCTTTGATTTCCTGAGAGACTCCTCGAAGCTTCTGCCATCGCCAGCATAAAAATATTCAGCGTGGAAACTCTTTGCAAGCAAATCAAAGTCCGGGTTTGTAAAATGAATATAATTTGGGCGAAGCCTGTGATCTTCCTGATGTTTTTCTATAAGGCTGTATGTTCCGTCGTTGAAAACAATTACCGTGAATGAGAGCCCAAGGCGATGAGCTGTTTCCAGCTCCTGCACATTCATAAGAAATCCACCATCACCCATGACTGCGATTACGTCAAGATCGGGGTTTGCCTTAATTGCGCCAATGCTTCCTGGGAGCGACCCACCCATAGATGCGAATCCATTGTAAATTATGGTTCTGTCTGGGAATTTTGGCTGATAATACCTGCTCATCCAGATTTTATGCAATCCAACGTCTGAAATTACCAGTGTGTTTGAATGGTTATTCTGCGATAGTACCTTAATAACTGATTTTGGAATAATTTCCTTTCCATTTCCCTGTGAATCAAGGAATTCCCTTCTTTTCCTTCTAATTTCCATGAATTCAGGTGTGAGCGCCCTCTTTTCAACATTTCCCGATAGCAATTCAATCGTTATTTCTATGTTTCCCACAAGATCATATGCAACTGGAAAATGCTCATCCGTCTCTGCCATTGTAGTCGCAACGTTTATCACCTTCCTTGATGAGTCTATATTCCATATTACGGGATCATATTCCACCATGTCAAATCCAATCGCGATTATGAGATCAGAATGAATCAGGGGCCTCAGTTCAATAGGAAATGGCCTTCCACCGACTACAAATAAATTGTTGGGATCATCGTATTGCAGAATCCCCTTAGCCATAAAAGTGCTTACCATGGGGATTCCGGATGCTTCAACGAACTTTTTGACGGTAGCCCATGATCTGGATCGAATTACACCGTTTCCAGCAAGAATGATGGGGTTCTTTGCTGAGTTTATCAACTTGGCAGCCTTCTTTACCATGCTCCCGTTGGCTTCATAAATAGCCTCACCCGGCATCGGTATCATTCCAATTTCTTCCGTATCCATTGAACCAATGTCTTCCGGCAGCTGGATGTGTGAAGCACCCGGTTGTTCCTTCATTGAAATGCTAAATGCTTTCCTGACGATTTCGGGGATGCTTTCTGGCACGATCACAGAGCGGTTATATTTTGTTATTCCGGAAAAAAGTGCGATTGTATCCACGTTCTGATGTGACTCCTTGTGCAATCTGTCTCTGGAGGCCTGTGCTGTTATTGCTATTACCGGGACTTTATCAAGGTGTGCATTTGCCACTCCTGTGAGAAGATTGGTAGCCCCAGGGCCCAGTGTTGAAAGGCATACGCCAGGAGCCTTCTTAACTCGCGCATATGCATCTGCCATAAATGCTGCCCCCTGTTCATGCCTTGTAACAATAAGATCAATATCGGTTTTTGAAATGGAATCTAACAGATCAATATTTTCTTCTCCGGGCAGACCAAAAATGTGCTCGACCTTTTCGTTTAACAGGGCCCTGGTAAAAAGATCACTACCTTTCATAATATTAGATAATACAGGAGTGCTTAAAACCTTTAAGAATTGAAAAGGCTTAGAAATTCACGGCATTGGCATTAGGGCTTATCCTGTATCCACACCGTTCTGAAATTTGTGAATTCAAGTATTCCAAATTTGGACAGTTCCCTGCCATATCCACTCTTTCCCACTCCTCCAAAAGGCAGCCTTGGATCTGATGCAACAACTTTGTTCACAAAAACCATCCCTGACCTTATCATCGGAATGACTTTTTCTGCCTGATCTACGCTTCCCCAGATTGATGCCCCCAACCCAAAGCCTGTTTCATTGCATATTTTTGCTGCATCTTCAAGTGTTTCAAAAGTTTTGAAAATGGCAACAGGGCCAAATACTTCATCTGTGTAATTGGCCTCGGTTTGAACTATTGTTGGCGGGATAATATTTCCATGCTGTTCGCCAAACATCTGGAGCTTTCCAAGGCTGTTTAATTGCTCCACCTGTTTTCTCACAGTTTCAGCCTGGGAGGATGATGAAAGAGGGCCTATGTATGTGTCATCGCTCAACTGGTCGCCAATTTTGACTTTTTGAAAATTCTCTTTCATGAGATCGTAGAAATTCTCTGAAATCTTTTCGCTTACAATGAATCTCTTTGATGCTATGCAGCTCTGCCCGTTGTTTTGCAGCCTCGCATAAGTACTTTCTTTTGCAGTTTTTTCGAGATCGGCATCGTCCAGCACCAGGAATGGATCTGAACCGCCCAGTTCCAGAACCGATTTCTTGATATTTTTCCCTGCCTCGGACGCAATGGCCATTCCAGCCATCTCTGAACCCGTAAAGGATACTCCATCTGAGTATTTTATTGCAGAGAGGGCCCTTCCTCCTGAAACTTTAATAACCCTGAAAAGGGGTGTTCCAAAAATTTCTTCCATCTTTTTTGCACTTCCGGTGACTATGGATGCGTGTTTTAATACTATCCCATTGCCTGCAACCATTGCAGGAATTGCAGCTCTCATAGCCTGCCAGAGTGGAAAATTCCATGGCATTACAAGGAATACGGTTCCAAGAGGCTCGAATCTTACATAACTTCTCTTTGCTTCAGTTTCAATAACATTATCTGAAAGAAAATTTTTTCCTGATGAACAGAAAAATTCTGTCATAACGATGCATTTTTCTATTTCAGCCCTGCTCTGTGCAATTGGCTTTCCCATCTCTGACGACATTAGCCTTGCAAGGCTTTCCTTCTCTTTCCTGAACCTTGGCACTACTTCATTTTTCAAAAACTGAATTCTTTCGTCTATGCTCTTCTTCCAGGTTTCCTGGGCAAGATTTACGCTTTCAAATATTTTTTTTACTGTTTCCTCATTATCTTCTTCATATTTGTTCAGTTTGCTCATTGAAAAAGGATTAAAAGTTTCTATTGACATAGTTTACAATGGCATTAAAGCATAAATTAATTTTGAATCCTTAAAACACATATTAAAAAACTCCCCTTGACTGGAAAAGGAAAGCAATTGGCGCCCAAAGAACCTCTGTCCACCTTCTGTCACTCTCCGATTATAGTGGAAATGTACTGAAGAATGCTTTCTCTTGTATCAATGTAGTTCATGTTGTCAAAGAGTTTTATTCCGAATTTTTTGCTCTGCCGCATAGATTCTTTCATAATAATCCTGTAGTTTTCAAGATTTGAGGAAAGCCGTTCCCCTGGAGAATTAAAGTGTGTATAATTTTCCCTCTCATTCAGCCTTTTTACATGTGTATTGAAATCTGAGATGTGTATGTAAAGAGGTATAATTTCATTTATCAGGTGGCTTATCTGTTCTGGTATAAAGTATAGAGTTTCGATGATTACTGGTTCCCCGTTTTTAATAGCCCTTTCTATTAATGAAGATGTGGCTCTGTTAATCAGCTTTCCCTGATCCAGAAACCCCTTTATCAGATTTTCTTCAGAGTTCACCCCGTATTTTTTCCAGGAATCGTATACAGAATATTGCAGTATATCATCTTCTGAGGCGAATGAGCGTATTATTTCCCTAATATAATCACCAGACATCACAATGTTGATATCCATTTTTTTTGCAATGTAACCGGAGATGCTTGTTTTCCCAACCCCTGGAATGCCCCCTATAAGAATTACTGGTGCTTTATTCATATTAAAGTTCACCAGCCATGATCATTAAATCCCTGCTGTCGACCATATATGTGAATTTGCTCATAAATTCCAGTGCGTTGAAATGATTCCTCTCCGAAGGCGCAGATACTCCATCAGACAGGACTATTGGCACAAAACCCATGTCACTGGAATTCGTTGCGTTTATAAATATTTCATTGTCCGTATTGAATCCTGTTATCAGAATATGAGCCTTATCTTCCTTTTCGAACAGTTTCATGGCTTTATCCTCACTCCATACTGACATCCTGTTTAGTTTTATTTCAGGCAGTTTTTGAATTTCAAACTTTCTGAATCGCTCCATGAAATCCTCCTCCAGCCTGTTTAATGGCTGCTTGCTGAATATATTCTTCCGTTCGTTTAGATAGTTCTTAAAGCCCATGTCATTGCCGCGATAAATTTTATCCGGAACGCTTATCCTATAGGAATTTATGGAAAGCCTGCCCATTAAGTTTTCGAGATATTCATAAGCCATTATATATTCCATTTTACTGAAAACATGCCTGAAATAATCTTCGTTAGTGTTGATTGCGATATGGAAGAAATCGCCATTCTTTATTGTTGAACCAAAACTCTGAGCTGCCATGAATTTGCCACTTCATTTCATTATCGACTAATATAATTTTCATTTTTAACCCTTATTCGCATAAATCCCGTCTATTTTTGCCGTTTTAGTGGTTCATTAATTGGTTTAGAAACAATTAATTAGGATGATATGCATATATATCCTGATGAGTGCGATAGAATATTTTTTGATATTTATTGTGATCGTAATAGTGCTTATAATACTATCAGGATTGCACATATTGAGAGAATGGGAAAGAGCCCCAGTGCTTACTCTGGGAAGATTTTCGGGTATTAAGGGGCCAGGGATAATTTATGTGACTCCGTTTATCTCAAAGATACCTGTAATCATAAGCTTGAGAATCCAGGCGGTTGCCTTCAAAACAGACTCAACATTCACAAACGACAACGTGCCAGTGAACTGTGATGCAATTATGTATTATCAGGCCATTGACCCTCAAAAGACAGTGCTTAACATTGAGAATTTTGCAAATGCAACAAGCCTTTCTGCTCAAACAACACTGAGGGAAGTTATAGGCAAATACTCCTTCGATGAAATTTTATCAGAAAGAGAAAAGGTAGGCGAAGGCGCAAGAGCCATTATTGACGAGAAAACAGAACACTGGGGAATAAAAGTATCCTCTGTTGAGATAAGGGATGTAGTTGTTCCCCAATCATTGCAGGAAGCTATGTCGAGGCAGGCATCCGCAGAAAGAGAACGAAGATCAAGGGTGACACTTGCCCTTGCTGAAGTAGAGGCAGCGAGCAAGATGGTGGAAGCTTCTAAAATGTATGTTGACAACCCAGGTGCCCTGCAACTGAGGTGGATGAATATCCTGTATGAAATTGGGCTCGAAGGCAAAGGAACTCTGATGATGATTCCCGCAAACACGCTTACTGCTGGTGTGAGCAATTTTGGAATCTCCGAATTTGCAAAGATTCAACAACAGAAGAGTAACACAAAGGGTTCCAGCGATACTGGAAAGTGAAAATACACCTTTTTTTAAAGACCTCTGATAAAAGCCCTGTTTATCCCAATTTTTTTTATATATTTTCGTGGAATATGTTTGTAAGTGCGGTTGTTCTTGAATCCGGATAATTTTTCCAGTTAACCATATTTTCATAAACACAACCTTTAATTCTCGGTGTTAAGTGTGTTTAAAGCTGCTGCCAAAAAAACTTATGCAATTGCATTAGCCATCAGGCAAATGACGAATCTGCGGAGAGCAAAGTTTAAATGCTTAAAGATTTACATCGAATTATGTTAAGTGTGGAAATAGGAAGTGGGCCCTTTGAGTGCCAGATGTGCGGTACAAAACATGAGAGCGAGATAGAAGCAATACAGTGCGGTTGCGCTTTTGACTGATTTTTTAAAATCCAAAAGATAACCACACCGTTTTTTAAAATAATTGACTCGTTCCGTTTTTTGTGGAACATCACGGCTGAACAAATTTTCTGAAGCAATTTGAAATAGTTATTGTTTATGCTGGCCAGATTTTATATCCAGCCTGCAGGGAGGCACATAAGCCCTGTAATATTCTATTTGATCAGAAGACTCTGTTTTGAAGAAGGTTCATTATTTCTTCCGGCATCAGTTGATCTATCCTGCTATCCTGAAATTGCGTGGGGCAATTTTCTATAACGTTTTTCAGTTTCTTCCTCTTTTGTGAAAATAATTCCCGCAATTTCACTTCAGCTGCATTTCTGTCAATATCAGGAAACTTGCTTTTGTTCCTGAGGGAAATAATTGCGCTATCCACTCCTGGCACTGGAGAAAAACTGTTTCTTGATACGAGTTTGATAAGTTCTACATTGAAGTTGAGGTACGTAAATACTGTCATTCTGGTGTATTCCTTAGTGGATGGCTTTGCCATAAGTGTCGACGCAAATTCGCTTTGGAGCATTAAAATTGCCTTGTTAAATTGCATCGTGGATAACTTCTGCACTATCTTTGAAGATATGTGATATGGCACGTTTCCAATAATTTGATCCTGAATTAGGCCATTGTATTCAAGAAAGTCGCCGTGGATTACTTCAAGATTTCCTTTCTCAATGTAATCAAAGAATTTTATTCTCAGTATTTCCACAAAACGATGATCTGATTCAATAACCGTAACCCTTGGGTATTTTTCAAGGAGAAATTGCGTTAAAACACCTTCTCCCGGGCCAATTTCCAGTACACTTTCCCCATCATCAAGACTAGAAATTTCAATCTGTGCGATGTTTTTGTCCTTTAATAGGACCTGCCCATATTTTTCAGTGTACAACTTCATTGCTTAACAAAAATCCTGTACTTTTCGTTCCTGCCATCTATTTCCTGCGCTATTCTCACTGCGATCATCTTTTCAGGGTGGTGAATGGTTTTGACCCTTTCGGTAAGTTCCTTGAATGATTCGAAAGGCTTTTTCTTTCTTTCATCTATTATTGACCACATGGTCTTGTTTCCAAGCCCTGGTAGAAGTTCCAGTGTGTGCATCCTTGAATTTATTGATTCTGCCCTGTTAAAAAAGTCCACGTATACTTTCTCATTCTCCTTAACTATATTTTCCAGAATATATGGAAGTTCAGTTGTTGCTGAGGACGAAAGTTCTTCAAATCCTATTCTGCGTTTTACAGTCATTATTTTATCCCGTTTCTGCAGATCTTTTCCAATATAGACCTTATCCCCGACTGTTATTATTGCCCCTTCCTTTGGAATCATTTCCAGGAGTTTAAACTCCGTCTCCCCCAGTCCAAAAACCAGTGGAGTCCTGCTATAGGAGTGATCACTAGACCTACCCTGCATTAAGATGTCCAAAATAAAGGCATATTCCTCCATAATATCACTGTAATTCTTTTAAATAATCTATTATACTACTTAAAACTTCATCTTTCGGAGTCAGTTTATAAGAGTTTAGAACTGCCAGCATCTGTTCCATATTTGAAGGCATCAAATCTACTATTTTTACACTTACTTCTTCTGAAAAACCTGATAGCGCTGAAACCTTTTTAACTGCTTCAACCGCGTCTTTCTTGCTAAGCCTGGAAAACTGCCTCACATAATCAAATTCCTTTGCCTCAACAGGAGAATTTTCTTTTAATTCCTGGAGTTTGTCTTTTGCTTCTGAAGATGTGATATATTTTATATTCATCCCTACACCTTGATTTTCTTCAAATGCACGGGGTCTGCTATTATTGTCTTTTTTACGCCGCCCACCTTGATTCCCAGGAGGTAGCATCTTCCCTGCATGCCTTCAATAACTCCGGTAAACCCCTGAAAATTGTGGAAAGGCATTCCTTTGTGTATTGAGGGATCAATGCTCACTGCCACGAACTCTCCTACTTCGAATTTTCTCATGTATGAGTTGATTCTTGGCATGCCTCTATCCTTTAAACGCTTCGTCATGGTCATTCTTGACCCTGATCTTGGTCCATGTGACATTCGTACCATATTCTTCACCTTTTGATCATTACTACATCCAGTTCCCTGACCTTTACATCCATGCCTAACCTCTCAGCCAGACTGGGCTTGGTTCTGCCATCGTCCCCACTTACCAGTTCTTTGATATAGGTGCCAGCCTCAGCCTCTATAGTTAATATGTGATCGCCGTCTGGTGAACACTCTACTGTCATTTCCGCTATTCTTCTTTCCCGTATCCGATCAGATCTGGAACTGCTAACTCGTAATGGTGTCCTTTGATATATAACTTTCCCGTTAAATTCCCTACATATTTCCCTTAACTTTTCGCATTGCAGAGGTTCTCCTGATTGAAGCCTGGCAACATACGTTTTGTAGTGCTTTTCATCCTTAATTTTCTTAATTTCTTCCCTGCTTGACTGCCGCAGCGATGAAACTGAAACTCCCCTGTTTAAATTATTAATATTCTCCTCCAGTTTCATCAGGTTTACAGATCTTATCTTTGGCTGGGTGAGTTCAATAACAAATTCTCTTCCGTTGCCGAGCATCCTCACATCAACATCCTCTCTTCCCGCACCGTGGAGTGCAAAGTCCGTTCCTTTTCCCAGAGCCATGAGCTGCTCCCCGATTATAGATTCCACCGTGTCTGTTTTTTCAGAATATTTTATCCATCTCGTCTGCGGGATTCCCCTTATGGTTTTGTTATACACCCCATAAATGAGGAGGGATTTGATCTGAAAATCTATGGACATATATTCGACATTCACCTTTACCATTATGTCTGGATCTTCCCTGTCAAAATCCTTGCCAGTGAGTTCTGAGTAAAACTTGCCAAGTTCCCTGCTAAATTCTTTCTTTACCGGTTCGCCCAGTCCACCAAATTTTGACTGGATTTCTTCTTCGCGTTTCAACAAATCCTTAGGGAATGAAGAACCTATAAGCACAGTGCTGTATTCATAATCTGCGAGCCTTTTTCTGATTTCCCCTGCATATTTTGGAATCTCCAGAAATATTCCTGAACACAAAGAACACTCCTTTTCCTCCTTTAATAAAATCTCCTCGCCAAAGCACTTCGATGTAAAAAAAATCCGGTTGCCACGCTCGGTGTTTGTTAAAGAGTGGCCAACATTTGCAAAGACCCTGCCTGTGCATCTCACACACAGGTTTTCACTGGATAACTCAGTGAATAAGCCCATATTATATACTCATCTTGAGTTAACTTCTTTTTCTATATTTGGCCTTTCCTTCAAAAATACTCTTGAACCACACTCGCATTCTATCTCATTTGTTCCAAGAGATTTTTCAAGTATTCTTCCACATCTTATGCACTTATACTGCATTTTTCACCAGTTCTTCCTTAACTTTCTGAGAGAACTCCGGATTGTAGGATCCTCCTGCAAATTTGTATCCACAGTGCCTGCAGTTCCAAATTCCAGATGCTACTCTGACAACCTTAAGCTGCTTGCACTTTGGGCATTCGTATTTCGCTTTCTTCTGTTTGTATATTTCACTCCATACCTTCCTTACAGTAACACCGTATCTGGGTCCAAATCTCCCTGCTGGCCCAACCTTTAAAGTTCTTCTTGACATCTCTAAATCACCCCTTTAATGTATTCTCTTATTTTATTTCCTACTGCTTCCGACATGTCAATTCCCTTTTTAACCTGATCCATGGAAAATGAACCTGAGTTTCCCTTTTGCATAGCTCTAATGTGCCCATCCTCAGTGAAAGTCACAGTTAACCTTGCATCCGACATCTGTTCCTCTTCAACGTCAGGATCACAGACCAGCTCATCCCCTATTTTTGCCATGGTTACGGAGATTGGCATTGAATTTACTGGCAACTTTGTCTCAGGCGATGACTCGTCCACTTTATACGTTGCTGTATGCAGTGCTGTTACCACACCCATTGTGCAGGCATCTATCAGGTTCCCGTCAAAGTCCAGAACATCAATGTCGACAAATACTATCATAACTTTCTTTGCCGGCTCTACACACAATTTCTCAAGGTCGATCATTTTGCTTTCCCTGATTCCCCTGTCAACAACCCTTGCTATTTCTATGGATTCCTCGTTTGGTGGGCCTGGCTCAAATGTGGGAAATGCCATTGGAAGGAGTTCGACGTTAGTTGTAAGAACACCCTGGTTTGGCGTATCCGGGAATGGTTCGCCTGATTCTATTTTAACCCCTACGAGGACTTTTGTTTTTCCCAGGTTTACAAATGCTGAGCCCTGTGCCCTTGGAACGAAGTTTGGCTCTATTCTTATAGATCTGAATTCATCCAGCTTCCTCTGGTCTCCCCTTAGCCCTTCTTTCAACTTTTTGCTTATATATCCCTTCTTGATTTCTGATAAAATTCCACTTGCGTCTTTGGGCATTTATTCACCTCCTGATTCTGGTTCTGGCAGATTTTCAATTTTATACTTTTCCGAAAGTGCCTTTCTTTGAATATCAGCAATTCTGTCCGTAGCTTTTATTATCATTTCAGTTGCCTTCCCGAATTCTTCTTTTGAAAGGTCTCCGTCCATCTGTGCCAAAACTACCTGTTTATCCTTTGAAAGCACAGCCATCGGGAGATCTGCCTGGCCAAAGTTGTCTTCATCCTTTGAAAGATCCAGTACAATTCTGTCCTCCACCTTTCCTGCCGAGCAGCCCACAACCATGTCCCTCATTGGAATTCCTGCTGATGCCAGTGCAACTGATGCTGCCGTTAAACTTGCAATTCTTGTTCCTGCATCTGCCTGGACTACCTCTATGAATACATCAATCTGTGTTCTGGGGAATTGCTCAACGAGCACTGCAGCGCTCAATGCTTCAGAGATTACCTTTGATATTTCTGTTGACCTTCTGTCCGGTCCCGGCCTTTTCCTTTCGTCCACTGAAAATGCAGCCATGTTGTACCTTGCTTTGATAACGCTTTTTTCAATATCCTGCGTATGTTTGGGGTATGCTTCCCTTGGCCCGTATACGGCTACAAGGATTTTGTTCCCTCCCCATTCCATGAAAGCACTCCCGTCTGCCCTCTCAAGAACATCGGTTGTAATCTTTATCGGTCTCAGTTCTTCGTCTCCTCTGCCGTCCAGCCTTAGTCCATTTTCATTTATGAGTTTCTTATCACTGGGTGTTCCCATTAATTTCACCTTTTTTACTTTTCAAGTATTCTGTTATTCTATCTGTTAAACCAGTTGCGTGTGCTTCAGTCTCTATCAATCCGATTGCTTCAGAAGCAACGATGACATTTTCCGGAAGGCCGTCTATCCATATCAGGCCGTTCTGCCCTATTACAATTCTTGTAAATGTGGCATCCTTCACCATATTTACCATCGAACCGTTTTTGCCGATTATTCTCGGAACCTTTGGAGCTGGGATTGACATTATATGGCCACCTTCCAGTTTTCTCAACCCAATTCCCGGCTCTTTCAGTGTTATCCAGCTTTCCTTTATTTCGTTAACATTCATAACTCTGGCATATATGTAATCGCCACTTGTTAAAAATTTCTTCAGATCGCCGGATATAGTTCTCCATGGAGTGTCGTTCATGTGAAGCATTGTCATATATGGTGATTTTATGTCAACCGTCCACATTGACGGGCCAACATCCATAATTTTTCCAATAACCTTGTCACCGCGCCTTGGAAAATAGCTTCCGCTAAACGGAACTATGTCAATATATTCATCTCCTTTTTGAATTACACCAAAATATTGAGAAGTGTATTTTCCGTCTGGATCTCGGTGCAATCCATTTCTTGGTTTAAGGTCTCCCGGTTCAATGTCCTCCCCTGGAAACACAATCTGTTTTATTTCTCTCGTCTTAAATCACATCCTTAATTTCTCATTGCAATTAATACATTCCATGTTTTATCTATTGGTTTTTCTCTTTGTATGGGCTATGAAAACTTATTATTTATTATTTCTTTTATTTATCTGTTATACTATTGGAATTAACTTTCTTCGCCCCCTATATTTTCCGTATTTCTATGTCATCTTTCCCTCTTCGCCCCAGTGCAGACATTACATCTCCGTACAGGCCGGCAGGCACTTCAATAACGCACATCCAGTTTCCGTCTTTCCCCCACTCTTCCTTAATTATCTGCCCTTCATGGCTGATTTCCCCATACATTCTCCCGTATGCCTCTCCCCTCACCTTAATAGCAAGTTTCACTTTTTCCATTCTTATGGGAATGATTGGCTTCAGCTCTTTGAGAACCAGGTTGATCTGTTCATTTACAGACTTAAAAGGATCAATGTGGATCTTTGCCTCTTCCATCGCTGCCTCAATTCTGGCCGGCGGATTTGGGGCGTTGGTCTGTGGGTTAATGCTTTCCCGTGAGATGGTGCTTATTATTATTTTTCTTTTCGTCTCCACCATTTTATGTTTCTGTTCAGTGGTTAGCTGAATCTGGCCTTTCTTTATGATTTCTGTTACTATTCTTGAAAGGTCATCTGTTTTGAATACTTCCTTAATTGCATCTTCCCCTGCCTTATCTCCCTTTTTGGCATCCTTGAAAATATCTTCAGAGGCAAGATCTTTTTCCATATCCAGCTTTCCTTCTCTTATTCGTTCAACCGCATCAGGATCTACTAAAATCTCAAATTTATGCCCAGCATGTTCAAGCCTTGCTATGATGGCATCATCAAGCTTTACCATAAATGCATATGCTTAACTCTTAAAATAAATTTTCATCGCCATTATGAAGAATTCTTTTAAAAAAAATAAAATTCTTGTAGTAATTGACAAATATAAGGACAGGATATACGGAATTATGTTTTGTTCAAAATGCGGATCACTTATAATACCGGGCAGAGACAAAAATATATGCCAGGTGTGCGGACACGAAGAAAAAGGAAATAAAAAGGTGGACGGAAAAATAGTAGCCAAGAGCACGGAGAAGGATGTAGTGATGATTAGGGAAGAAGTCCATATTGAGCCTATGGATTCAGAGGCAGTATGCCCAAAATGTGGAAACAAAGGAGCATATTATGTCCTGAAACAAACAAGAGCTGCAGATGAACCTGAGACAGCTATCTATACGTGTTCCAAGTGTGGCCACAGATGGAGGGAATATTAGGGTGATTAACAGTGGCCCTGGATAATTTATCAACCTCTTTGAGGGAGACTTTTAGAAAAATAACTGGTTCAAGTTATATTGACAGAAATGTCATTAAAGAAATGATTAGGGATATTCAGAGAGCACTGCTCAAAGCGGATGTGAATGTCAAGCTGACCATGGAACTCAGCAAAAAGATTGAGGAAAGATCTGAAAATGAAAAACCGCCTGCCGGGATGACACCGCAGGATTATATACTGAAGATTGTGTATGAAGAGCTGCTTGGGATACTTGGAAAGGCATCCAACTTAAAGATACAGCCACAGACAATATTGCTTGTGGGGCTCTATGGGCAGGGTAAAACAACAACAGCGGGAAAACTTGCGAGATTCTTTATAAAAAAAGGCCTTTCAACGGGATTTGTTGCAGCGGATGTGCACAGGCCGGCTGCCTTTGAACAGCTCAAAACCCTTGCCAGTCAAACAGGTGCAAAGTTTTTTGGAATAAAGGGCGAGAAGAATCCGGTTAAGATTTTCAGCCAATCGATGGATGAATTGAAGGACATTCAGGTCAGGATTGTTGATACAAGCGGAAGAGATTCCCTTGATGAAGATCTTCTCGATGAGATCTCAAAGCTGAAGAAAGCAGTCAACCCTGATGAAATTCTCCTGGTTATAGATGCAACAATTGGACAGCAGGCGGGCCCCCAGGCCAATGCACTTATGGAAGCTACAGGGTTAACAGGAGTCATAATAACCAAAATGGACGGTACAGGAAAGGCAGGAGGTGCACTCAGTGCAGTTGCCCAGACCGGAGTGCCGGTATTCATGATTGGAACCGGGGAACACCTTGAAGACTTTGAGATATTCAACCCCAAAAAGTTTCTTGGCAGGCTGCTGGGGCTTGGAGATCCTGAAGCGCTTCTTGATGTTGTCCAGGAAGCGGATATAAGTGATGAAAAGGCCGAAGAAACCATGACAAAAATCATGAGTGGAAAATTTAACCTCATGGATATGTATGACATATGGGAAAAGTTTGCCAAACCCTCGCTTATGAAAAGATTGTTTGAGTCCATACCTGTCGGGAAAATGCCAAATGGAGCAGGCAATGTGCTTGATATTGATGCTGCACAGGAAAAAATAGGCAGATACACAGTTATTCTTGACTCAATGACGTATAAGGAACTGGAAAACCCGGAAATAATAAATGCAAAGGTTATCAAAAGGGTATCAAGGGGATCGGGCACGCAGGAGCAGGATGTTAGAAACCTGCTGAAAGAATTCAGGGCAATGAAGGAAAATGCCAAACTTATGAAAGGAAACCGTGCACTGAAAAAGATGATGAGGGGGCAGATGAAAGGCAACCCTGACCTGCTGAAAGAATTTGACGACTGAGTTTATGAATAAATGGGAATTCTATATAGAATAGAATCCACCGGATCCATTTTCAGGAAATTATTTTGGTTCCTTTTTGACATATACCAATCCCTGAGGTTTTCATATGAATTTTCTTTTTCCAGATTTTCAATCAGGTAGTTATTGTAATCCATGGAAAAACCGATGCCTGCACCTGTGTAATTTTCTGTTCCAAGCATATTGCCGGATGCAATTATAAATGGAACTGTTGACGGAAAGCAGTTATGTGTTAAAGCGTCGTATTTGAAAATAGCTTCTGAATATATTTTTGAACTGCCTCTTCCATTTATTTGAAGTGTTTCCCTGGAACCCATATAAATTGCTTCCACTGAGATTCCATTGTTGTTGAGCTTTACACGAAAACTTTCTGCAGGAAACTTTCCGAGCCTTCCTCTTTCATATATTGCATTGATCCTTGATATTCTGCAGTCCTTCTGGTGAGTGAGGAATTTCTCTTCCGGATTGCCTGTTGCAAGGATAATTTTCTGCACTTCTACGGTTTCATCTTTGCCTTCCCTTTTGAGAGCTGCCATCAATTTTCCATCCTTTTCCCCATCTGGCAAACTTATGGTTGAAGCTATGAAAATCTTTCCTCCGCTGGCTGAAAGATCAGCAGCCATATCCCTTACGAGTTTTTCCCTGTCCATGCTTATGATATTCTTTTCCGGTGGGAGAGGCATTTCTTCTTCAGAATCACCATTTTCTATTATTATGGACGAGAATATTCCATTAACATGCTTTTCGTACTTCCTGAAATATCTGTTGAATATTTCTATGGATACAAAACAGCTTCCTGAAACAGGATACCCAAGATCCATGGATCTGTCAACATTCAATGTCTTAAAACCCTTATTTCTTAGTTCTTTTCCTATTTGGAGACCAGTGATTCCACCTCCGAGAATAAGGAACTCGTAAGTTTCCATGCAACCCAATGCACTTAACTTTATAAATAGTTTATATTTACACTTCAATTATGGCTGATGAAGACAACAACAGGCATTCTCTCTCTGAAATAATCAGTTTGATGAGAGACCAAAGCCCTCTCCACCATTTTGAATTTTCTGACCCATTCTGGGTTTTGATTGGCACCATAATGTCCCACAGGACAAAGGACGCTATAACGGATAAGGCGGCCAGGGGGCTGTATGAGAAATATAAGGACTGCAATGGCTTATCAGAGGCAAAATATGAAGATGTGCTATCAATAATTGACAGGGTAGGATTCAAGACCGTAAAGGCAAAGAGGGTGATTGATGCGGCAAAGCTGCTAAAGGACAAATACAATTGCAAAGTGCCGGCAACCATTGAGCAACTAACCGAAATAAAGGGTGTGGGAAGGAAGACCGCCAATGTAGTGCTTGCAGATGGATTTAACGTTCCTGCCATTGCTGTTGATACCCATGTCCAGAGAATCAGCAGAAGAATAGGCTGGTCTGGCTCAGATGATCCGGATGCCACAGAGCAGGAACTCAGGAGGCTGATCCCTGAGGATTTATGGCTCGGGCTTAACCCAATGATGGTGGAGTTTGGAAAAAAAGTATGCAAACCTGTTTCCCCATTGTGCAGCCAGTGCAACATTAAGCAATACTGCAATTATTATAAATTGAAAATAGGTTAGAACAAGTGGTTGTTATAGGATGAAAAACCATATATTTATGTTAAGTCACGTTTTTATCCATTGTGAGCTGGAAGGCTTCTTGACTTGGCGAGGGGATGAAAGCGAAAGGCAGCATTAATGTACTGTAATGCAATTTAATAAATAATGTTCAGGACTATTAAACTGAAACTTCCCTATGATGCCTCCCTCTTGGAGACGGGAAGGCAGTTCAGGGAAGCGTGCCAGATAGTTCTGGACTATGGATTCCTGGAGAAAACGTTTAACAAGAACAAGCTGAACAGGGGAACGTATAAAGATGTTAGGGAAAAGATACCAACACTTCCATCCGCATTAGTTCAGACTGCAAGGGATACAGCATCAGAATCATTAAAACAGACAAAACTTATGAAAAAAATACACCGGAAGTCGCACACAATCAGGTATGATCAGAGAACTTTCAAGTTCTATCCTGACAGCCACACCATATCATTGGCGACAATCAAAGGCAGACTGGTATTTCCTGTGGCAGATTCACCACTCATAAAGAAACACACGGGAAAATACACGAATGCACAGGTTGTGATCCACACAAAGGAAGGGAAGATTTTTGTGATGATCCAGGTAGAGGTGGATGATGCAGATTATGAAACAGTGAAGAAAAAGGATGCAAGCGTTGTAGGAATAGACCGGGGCATAAAGAATATTGCAGTATTGTCTAACAATATGTTCTTTAATTCAGGGCATTTAAAAGATGTCAAGGGAAGATATCAGTACAACAGAAAGATATTGCAGCATGCGGGCACTCGTTCCGCTCATCGCAAACTGAGGGAAATGAGCGGAAGAGAGAGACGGTTCATGCAGAATGCCAATCATGTGATATCAAAAAAAATCGTGAATCTCCCATTTGATGTCTTTGCACTTGAGGAACTCGAGACGGCGAAGATGAGGAAAAAGAAGAATGGCAAGAAGTTCAACCATAAGCTTGGATCATGGTCACCGTTCCAACTGGAGCAGTTCATGGAATACAAAGCCAAAGACATAGGCAAGTCCGTGATCTTTGTTGATCCAAGATACACATCACAGACATGCTCAAGATGCGGACACATATCCAAACAAAACAGGAATGGATCAGAATTCCACTGCAAAAATTGCAACTTACAGCTTCACGCCGATCTTAACGCCTCAAGAAACATTGAGGTACTTGGTAGATCTGAGTACTTCAGGCTGTTGCCAACCAGCCAATCGTTGCGGTTCAATGAATCCATGCCTACGGGCATGGGGGAGGCCAGCAACAAGCACCACCTGTCAGGGTGGGGTAGTTGACTAATATCGACAGCGGAAGTGCCAAGATATTCAAGGAAAAACGCATAATTTCCGTTAAATCCTACGGAAACCCTGATTGGCGTGAATGCAATTCCAGAGAAGTAGAAATAAGTGGTTCCAAGGAGAGACTGATTGGCAGAAATATTGTCCCTTGATGCATTGCCTTTCCAGATAGTATGGAACAGTGCATAATAGTGGGAATAGAAGTTGCGGCTGCTAACATTGCTGGACAGCTTGAACTCAAAAAGCTCGAAATACCCTTTGGATGTGCTGTTATAATAGGCATATTCCCCGGAAACAATGCCTGAATTATATATTAGTTCTGTTCCGTTGGTTGCTTTTGGTTTTCCCTGTTCCTGAAAAGTGGTGTTTACTCCGGAAGCGCTTGAGATAAGAGAAGAAGATGGAAATCCGAATCCTGACCCTGAAGAGGCCCTTTCAGACAATGCGTTAAAGATAGGAACAAATACCACGCCAGTTATTATGATGACAATGATCAAAGCAGTGATGCTGCCTAATGCTTTGGCATTTGTGTATTGCCGTAAAACCATGAATATCTCCCTATATATTAGAGAAGAGATTATCTTCTCTTTCTTATGATTGAAATCGCGGAGACCACCGCAACAACTGCCACAACCCCCCCTATTGCGCCATATAGCTCCATTGGTGACAGAGAGAAAGAGCCAGAAGGCTTATGATTAGCGTTCAGAATGTTGGATGAAGCTATTCCTGCAGTAACCTTTCCTGAGCTGTTCGAAAAGGATACTGACACTAAAAGGCCAGTTTTTACATCCACATAAATTACTTCGTATCCTGCAGAGGATGAATTCAGGGTAGTGTTTATTTCATCTGTTGTGAACGTTCCCATTGCCGTGCTGATAGTGACATCCTTCTTTATTTTAGATCCGTGGAAAGAAGCTGGAAGAGTTCCGTTGTTTAACATGCTCAGTACAGTTTGATTATAGGCAAAAAAGACATCGTTCCAGGAAGTGTTGTAATATGAGGTTGTTGTTTTTGTGCCATTGTACGCCTTGGTAAAAATCTCTACCATCTGGGTTGCATTATTGACGCTTATGATCCTGAAATATATGTAACCATGCTCAGTCGAAGTCTTCGTGGTCTGGTTCAGGGTGTAATTTGCATAGGCTCCTTTGAATGCCCATACTGGAGGGTGAGTGCTTGGGACTGAAAAAGATATGTTCTCTATCTTATTTGCACCATTAACGGTCACATAACCACTGCTGCTCGAGGGCGCATATCCAGACATGTTCAGGGATGAATCCACCCCAAAAGTGTATGTTCCGTTTGGTACAGTGAATGTAATTGCGCTTGCTGTGGATGATTTGGAGTTGTCTTCGAGGCTTACATACCACCTGGTTCCTGATGGAAGGCCAGATTCCTTGAATGTTACCGTGTATTCCACTTCGGAGAATTTAACAGCCCTGGAGACTGAAGCACCATTCACCGTTAGTGATCCGGAAGATGGTGACGGCGAATATTTTTTGTCTCCTGTTGATATTGTGTAAGTATATGATCCATTAGTCACAGAGGTTGAATATGATGATCCTGTGATTGCACCTGACTTCATGCCATTGCTTAAATTAACATACCATGCAGTTCCAGACGGGAGACCGGATTCGGTGAAATCTATAGCATAGGCATGGGTTGCTGTTGTTATTATGTTAGTTGATTCTAATTCGAAAGTTGCGTTCGAAGTTGAATTCGAAAAGTTAAGTAATACGAGTACGCCTGAATTGCGATCATAATACACTCTGAAAACAGTTCCGTTATAGCTAGAATAGACTTCGTCTGTTAGGAATTTCCCTCCAGCTGTTGTAACGGTTACGTTTGTTGTCACGTTATGAGAATTAGCAAAAGAAGCATTATTGAGATCTGATAGCATCTGTTGATCGATCATAAACGGGAAAAAATTAGACCAGGAAATGTTTTCATATTGGAGGTGGTTTGAAGTGGAATTGTATGCATTCATCTCTACACCGATCGATTCATTGGTATCATTCACAGAGAGTATTGTAATTTGCAAAGTGAAATTTCCTTTACCTATTGGCGCAAAGCCTTTGATATTGTAATTTGCGTATGCACCTGCGAATGCCCACTTAGGCGGAGGAGTTGGCTTAGTACTTGTGAATGTTATTAGTATGTACTGGCTTTGTCCATTAACTGTGATTGAACCTGATGATTGAGATGGAGAGTAGCCAGATAACGTACTCACCGTATAATTATATGTTCCGTTCAACAGAGAAAATGAAAATGATGTTCCTGTGATTGCACCAGACTGATCCCCATTGCTGAGATTCACATACCATGCCATGCCTGTTGGAAGACCTGATTCTGTGAATTCTAAGGGGTAATGTCCTGGAGAAGAAGTGGTGAATTTGGAAGCAACAGTAACGTTGTGACCGGAAATGGTTACCGTTCCACTTTGAGGAGATGCGTAGAATCCTGACATTTTCGTACTAAAACAATAACTCCATGTTCCGTTTTCTTCAAGTATTGGATGATATGCAGAATTTGTCACTGAATATACAGAATTGTCCACCCCTACACACCAGTTATTGGTTGCCGGAAGACCTGTTTCTGTGAAATTAATATAGTAATCCCGGATGTATGTAACGTCTACAGTTTTGGGGCCTCCATTGATCGTTACAGAGCCAAACGAACGGCCAGAATTATTAAAATTGCCTGAATAGCCATACCAGTAAGAGTTACCGGAGTCGTTCTGAAGATATATACAGTGAGAACCGTTTAGAGCAGGGATAACCATTGTGCTGTTATAGGATAATATAGTTTGAAATGTTCCGTTCTGCTCGAAGTACACATCCCAGCAGGCTCCTGCCGGAAGACCCTTCTCATCAAGCGTCAGGTTGTAATGTTTGACAGAACTGCTTCCTGAACTGGGCTGAGAAGGCAGGTAACTGCCACCTCGACTTGATGCACGATTCACATGGCTGGTTGCCACTGCAAATGAAGTGGCCATGAGCACAATTACCACGATGAAAACCAGGGCATTCGCCTTTAGCATTTCCACTCGATGAGAACAATTTTTCATACAAAAACGATCATTTGACTGTATTTTATACATTACGATACGAAAAGTGCTGGATTGTGACATTCATTATCGTGGGAATTCAGTTTTGGGTTTGTGTTGGCATCTTCCCAATAGTTTGCAAGTGCCAGATTTTAGCCGTTTTCCACCCTGCAAGTCAAAGATAAATTATACCTGTTGATAAAATGCATGTCAATATAGGCATTTTCATTTTCCAGTTCCAGGCAAAGGGTACTTTATATATGGGTTATTGTAAGACCCGTTTCTGTATGTAAGCATGCTTGCAGGGTCAATTTCTTTTGCTGCTGCAATTATTTGATCGACTTTTGAGAATGATTCAGCATAAAATATGAAAAAGGAAAATCTTGACCAGTTTTTATAGAGCAACAGCCTCTCTTGCAGGGGCTTTGACTCACGTATGCCAGGCAGCCATTTCCCATAATCCCCCACCATTATTATGCTTGGCAACAGAGTGTCCTGGGCCATACTTGTGTCGAGAGAAACTTCCTGATAAATAACTCCCTCTTCGAGCATCTTTTCAACTTTCCTGCGTACTGTCCGTGTTGGAATTGCGAGCTTTTGCGACATCACGGCAATGTTCAGGGTCAGTGGATTCTCATACAGTATTGCATTTAATATGATGTGTTCGCCTGCGGTCACTAACCTTTCCTTATGCTGGAAATCGTTGGTTATTTCCAGGATGTCCAGTGAATGCCCAAGCTTTTTTTCTATGAAGCTGGTTTTCCTTTTCATGTCTGCTTTATTTGATGCAATTATGGAAATGCTCAGAAATTCCATCTCATTTGTTACTTCTGTATCTGCCTCTGTGGAATTTGGCAACTTGATAGTCCCAAATATTAACCGCTCAACGAAAGAAAGGTCCTTAAAATGGTTGTATATTTCCTGCGGCAGGCATCTTGAAGTCTTACATAATATAAAATAACGATTCCATGGCACAAATCTGCTGTCTGCAAAGAATTTTATGTCACGAATCACTCCTGCCTCAAAAAGGCTGTTTATCCTTGACTTGATGACCTTTGGATGTACCTGAAATTCCTGTGCCATTCTGTAGACCGAAGGCCTGCTGGTGAATTTAGAACTTTCCCCCCTGGGCCACTGGAACTTTCTTATGACCTCCTTTGATATGTCATCAAGCGGCAACTCACTTTGCACTCTCTGAATCATATTGCATTAGTTGTATTTATAGTTGGTTAATAGCATTGTGATATTTTTATAAAATGTATTATAATATTTTTATCATTTCGTTGCTCTGCCTTATAGTATTATTCCTGACAATGCCATGAATCCCTTATACCGGCTGTATCTGTATGATATTGGATATATTGCAGCAAAGAACTCTCATTTCTATCAATTGAGCATTTTAATATAATATGCGGAGAGCCGGATTCGAACCGGCGAACCCCTACGGGAATGGACCCTAAATCCATCGCCTTTAGCCTAGCTCGACAATCTCCGCTTTGTACCGCAAATATCTAAAAAGTATATTAAAATTGAGAATTTCCTTCCTATAACAATGAGTTGCTTAAAGATTGTACCTTAACAGTGCAACCATGCTTCCGAAATTCTTCAGAGTTTTTCCATATTCTCCCTCTGAACTCATAATAATGATCTCACCTCCGGAAATGTGCACATTATCCATTATATCCTGAAAATCCTTATTTCTGAAATTGTCTTCAAGCACAAGCAATTTCCCGATTGCACCAGTCTGGGACAGCCTTGATATCTCATCTTTTCCGTACGCAACCATTGAATTTTTGGATAGCCCTTCCAGGAATTGCTCCATATACCTTCTCTCCTTCGAAGCCCTTGAATCGCCTGTTATTTTTCTTACTGCATCGGTGTTGATGATTTCATAGACAGCATTTTCGTCATCTCTTGTCGATGGAATAAAATGGGATTCCAGTTCAGTTTTTTTCTCTTTCAGGGATTTTTCAAACATTTCTCCCTCGAACCCCGGGCCTGTGACAATCACCGGCCCTGAGAATTTCATTGAATTCAATGTTTTCAGGATTTCATCAAAATATGCCTTTCTGGAATAATTGCCGGCATATTCCTTTCCGGATTTTCCTGAAAATATCTTTGCCTGCGTTTGGAGCCCATATTCCCTCAATATGCAGAATGTTGCGCTTTCATCGTCCATGACAATAAACAGGGCATTATTGGATACTTTCAACAGCGCATCTTTGATAAGGCTTTCAGATGATCTGTCCCACTTCTTCTTCATTATTTCTATGTTCTCCCCTTCCGAGACGTAAATAGACTGGTGCTGCCCCAGAGTCCCTTCAGGCCCATTAATAATAATGCCCTGGATCCTGAGGCGGTCCGTGAATGGCTGGAAGTGCACTTCTTCTGGCTTGATTTCAAGCAATACCGGCTTTCTTGGGGTCTCTTTGCTTCTTTCCATGTCTTCGCTTTTTTCTTCTCTTCTCATGACACTTTTTCTTATGGTTGTTTCAGGATCAATGATGTTTTTAAGATACCATAGATCATCCATGTTTTCTATGAGTATTTCTCTCCATCCTTCATCATTCTCCCTTAATTTCATCGTATACCTTCAGTGATTCTAATTTGGTTAATATATTCTGAGAGTGCGTCCCTTCCCAGAAACATTTGCCGCAATCAGGGCAATGGTAAACCGATTCTTTTTTCCTTGGATCATATTCTTCCCTGCAGTTATCAGCACCTTTGACCAGTATGCCGTTGCATACGGCACATCTTGAAAACAGAAGTTCCCTCATTGGTTTTTCAATAGTTGTGACCTGTTTTATCTGTTCATCTATTTTATCAGAATCTATGAATATGGATTTTTTGTATCTGCCACAGAGCTGTTTGTCCCTGGATAGAAGAATTCTCTCTTCCTTCCTGCTTATCTCCATTAGTTCCGTATCCGAAATGCCGAGATTTGGGTACATTGTGTCATATCCCATTATTCTCAGGTACCTTGCAAGCCTTCCCAGCATATTATCTGCCAGGTACCTAATCTCTCTCTTCCCCCTTCCATCTTTTCACAAGGATGTTGTCCATCCCGCACAGGTCCATTACCCTGCCAACCATGAAATCTACCATATCGCCGATGGTCTGAGGTTTTGTGTAAAAAGCTGGCATTGCAGCCGCAATGATGCCCCCTGCCCTGGTTATTCTGGTCATGTTTTCCAGTGCAATTGCGCTTAAAGGCATCTCCCTTGGAACCAGGATCAACCTTCTTCTTTCCTTCAATGCAACTGCTGCTGCCCTTGTAATAAGCGAATCCGAGATTCCGGCTGCAATTTTGGCAAGAGTGTTCATAGAACATGGCATTATCACCATTGCATTAAAAATAAAGCTTCCAGAACTTATCCTGGCGGCAACATCCGTGTCATCATATGTATAGGCAGCCATTTTCTTAAAGTCTGAGGAATTGTAGCCGGTTTCATACTCTATTACCTTATCTGAATTAGCTGAAATCACGAGGTGAACTTCAGCGTCAGCAGTTTCTAGAAATCTTCTGGCAAGAATGCTTCCTGATGCACCCGTGATACCTAAAACAATTTTCATTTCCTATCTAATAGTAATTATTGAGTGTATTAAATCCTTTTATCATGAAGGCCTTCATTTTCGCCTGTTGAAGACGAAATAAAGACCGAATACTGAGGCTACTACAGCAACCATGACTCCAACGTATTCTTCAGTCACGTAATTAGGCAGGATCTTTGGTTTTGACCAGCTGAATCCCGGAAATGCACCTGCACTGATAGCTTTCCAGTTTGTGTATCCGCTTACGCATGATGTGTCATTTGCAGTCATCCAGAATGCCCTCAGTTCATTTTTCTTTGAGAGGTTCCCCGTGTGCGATAACGCATTAACATACTGCACGCCATATGGGTTCAGGCCTGTGTATGTTATATCAAAAACTATAAGGTACTGTGTAGAATTTGCAGAAAAATTGTAGGCCACTATTGACCTGTCATCAAAAACATTTTTGAAGATGCTGGTCCATTCGCTTGTTGTTATTGAGCATGAACTGCCATTGCCGTAATAATACTTGACCGTTGGAAATGTTGATGGTGGAGTTGTTACATTTTGAAGTTTGTTGGCATAGTTGCTGGCTTGTATGGGAGCGCTTTGAACGTGTGCCGGACTAGTGCTTCCTAAACTCATGTTCCCTGCCATAGGTGTTGCCATTAACGTGATTATTGCCAGCGCGATTACAATATAGATAGATTTCATCCTTATAGAAGGGATAAATAAAATGTCATATATCACTTTTTCTTATTATTAGTCAATATCTCCAGCCTCAACCTGCCATCTGGATCGGGTGATATTTTCACAATTTCCCTTTCTATCAACAGATTGAAAACCTTTTTTATCCTGCTTCTTGTGAAATGTTTCCTTCTTAATTTTCTTACTATGTATTTCAGCGTGTTGTCATCCCCGGAAAGGATTGTGTTCAAGAGTTCGTCAGAATTCCTATTTACAGGAAGGTTTTTAGCCGCGTATGCAAATATCAATATGGCAGGTGCCGGAATTACATAATAACTGCTAATTCCTGGAATGGTCAGATTGTAATATTTGCTCTCATTCCCATATTTGGCCATTACATAAATCCTGTCGAACCCTGTGGGGAGAGATGTATTAGCAAACCGCCCTGAAGAGTAAGGTTCACCGTTTATGAACCACCTGATATCCACTGGAGAAGTATTATATCCTGTTATATGGGCTTCTGCGGTAAAAGACTGAAAAAATATCCTGTATGAAAGAGTTATTTTGCTTACATATGGAAAATAAGTCACGTTCAGGTAGTATGTTGTCTTGTTTATGTTGCCACATTTATCCTCAACTTCAATTGTGAAATTATAGGGACCATCACTATTAAATGAAAGATAGATGGCTGAAGCGTTCTCAGTTATCTCTTTCCCGTTGAATTCCATGAATACCCTTGAAATTTTATAGCCACTGCCTTCCAGGATGTGCAGTTTCAAATGTGGGGAATTTTCAAGTGCCGGGGTAAATCCGGCAAGATCAAACTTAGGGCGGGATTCGTTAAATTTTACAGTAATGTTCCTGAAAAGATGATTCATGGAGTCTGACCAGATTTCCAGCTGGAAAGTGTAGTTCCCTGGCCTGCCAAGAATAAAGGAACCATTGAAATCAAGCATTGTGCCATTATGGCCGATACAGATTTTTCCATTTGTTCTGAAAGTGCCAGAAATATTTAAGGCAGGCCTGTTTGTAAAATAATTAGAAGGAGACGTGAAATATGGTACAGAATTGTTCACCAGCAGATTAATTTCACTGGAATGAAAGTGGTGGTTTATGGAACTGTAGTTAAAATAAATTGAGAATGTTCCATTTTCCCGAAACACGTTTTCTAGGCCCGTTGAATTGAGGTAAATACTTTTATTGCCAATTCTTTCGCTGTAGAGTAGATTCAGGTTGTGCATTATGCTGACTGACCACGTTCCTTGAATATTTGCATTGAACCGGAAATGAAATGAGTTATTTTCGGAGTTGCCATAAAAAGAGTAATATTTTTCTGGTTTATTTTCTGAGAGGATACTCAGATTTTTAGACAGGACTGAAAAATTAACAATATTCATGAGATCAAGGTTCCCGGGCCTGAATAACCCGAATGTGGACATGGTGTAATTCCCGTTTGGAAGGAAAAGATGGGTTGAATTGGTTGATGAGGAGAAGTTGAATTTCTTTCCTGATGATAGATTCTTAACTTCCAGAATAAGTGAAGACACATTTTCTGAATTCCCCCGAAATGTTATGTGTAGATTTTTGCTGTTGAATATTTCATTTTCGTAGATGTCAGGCAGAATTTTTGAGCTGTTTTCCCCATAGAATCTAAATGACAGTGTTATGCTCCTTGAAACATTGTAAATATCCTTAAAAACAACAGAAAATGACAATGAATCCCCACTTATTCTATAAGGTGTGAAGAAGGATATTGTGGACATATGTGCATTTACGGTGTAATTAATGCCAAATGCACTTATGTTCCTGATGCTTATAGAATCAGAATATTTAGCACATAAAACCTCACCTGAATATATTCCATTATTTGTCTTCTGGGCGAATGCCAAATTCGGATAGGAACTGTCAACTGTAACTATTCCCGTCCTAGTTGTATAATAAAGCGTTCCGGTTATTATCTTCAGTGTATAATCATGAATCCCAGATGCCATCGATGAAAGGTTCAGATAGAATGCCGTTTGATTATTTCCTTCCCTGCAAATTCCCCCAATTGATATATTTGAAACAAATCCGCTCGTGCCCGAAATTGTAAAGTTGAAATACCCTTCTGGTGAGAATAACTGATTTGCAGGAGCTACAATATTCAAATCCGGAGAACTTGAATTCCCCATAAGGTAAAAATTAATTGTGGTGCCCGAGAGGCTGATTATTGATTTGCTGAAAGAGTGGAGGAGAATGCCGGAGACCGTGATAAATTCTTCACTGTTTGTGGATATGCTTAAAATGCCCGCTGTTTGGTTGGAACAGGCAAGAACTGCCATGCTTTTTTTTATAAATATTAAGGGATTCGAAGAAATGGCATTAAGTCCGGGATAATAGAAACTGCTCTGGTTTTTTCTGTAACTAATCCCAAAGTATGCCTGCCCACTCTGCGTTTTTAAAGGTGAAATTGTGCTGAAATTTTTGAAATATACCAGTTTCCCGTCACCTGTATTGTACGACGACAGGCCACTCTCATTTCTAAAATAAAGGCAGATTGTGCCTGAATGCTGGGAAATCCCGCCAATTGCCCATGTTTTATTCAGAACTGCACTGTAATTGTAAATTAGAGAACCGTTTAATGCATATATCACCTGTGTGTTGTTATAGAAGGAGAGTCCATTGTTTATTATGACAGTGCGAAAATTTCCATGAGGAGGATCCACAGCCTGAACAGGAAGTAATGTTAAATTTGAGTTGTTTAATTCTTCAACGCAGTAATTTGAGCCTGACTCATTTTTTATTATCCAGTATGTTGCACTGTTGCCTGAAACTGAACATATTATTTTAGCAGTGCCTGAGGAATAAATCTGATTGCTTCTATTTGATGAAGGATTATATTCCACGATGGAGTCATTATTCTTTACAAATGTGAAGGTTCCGGTTGCGCTGTCGCAGGTGAAATCTCCTGCACCCAGACCACTGATGGATGAGTTTCCCTTTTGTGCTGTGGTGTTTGGTTGTTGCAATAAAGGAGAATATGCTTCGCAGAGATGGTTTGAAACACAGGGTTTTTGAAAATTTAAATTGTAATAATTCCCCTCAACTGTCAGGTTCAGGGCACTGGAATACGTTTTGGAAGAGCTGGAATTGAACATGCCAGCGAATGAGAGTGTGTTCTGCGAGCACACCTTTATTTCAACGTGGTTTCCAAGAAAACTGAAAGACAGTGCGTAAAAAGTGTTCTGATCCAGTTTAAGAATTTTAGTTTCACTTTGGTTTTGGATAACGGTAAAGTACGACCCATATTTCAAGCCAAAACAGCCTGAAATGGAATGCCCTTCATAAGATGCATGATAATATGATTCAGTCATAGAGTAACTTTCATTCTCATTCCAGGACATATTCAGGGACAATGCACTGGAATTGACCAGAAAATATACTCCACTTCGATTGTAATAATTGGCTCCTTCAACATAAAAGGGGTATCTGGTTTTTGAAGCGTTGAAATTAGAATGGCACAGATCAGACCCATTATTGATCAATCCTATGCTTACGCCATCTGTGTTTTTAATTGCAGGGGCTTCGTTCTCCTTGAAATGATGTGTTATCAGGTTCCCAGGGTTGTTAAGAGAAAGTGGCACCCCTGGCAGAAGTAAAATAAATGTAATAAGTGCAATAAGTGCAATTCTTTTCATACCGGGACAAAAATCTATTCAATATAATGGATGGCATAACTGCACAAATTTCATTAAAGGCAAAATTTGAAAGAGCCAAAAGTTAAAGAAAATTTAATGAGCAACAGGAAAAATATTGTTGATATTTTTCAGTTGTTCTTAATTGTTACAAGTTTTTTATTGCCTTTTTTTCCTGACAATTCATATATTGAGGCAAAAAGGAGGCCTCCGAATCCGCAGATTAAGCCTCCAAAGAGAGGGTACAGAATCAATACAAGAATTGAAGGAAGTGAAGTTATAGAACCCAAAACTACCGATATCTTCAGGGAACTTGACAGTGGATACAGAAGATACATGGATAAAAGTGAGAGAAAACCGAACAGGAATCCATACAGAAGCGACCATTTCTTCGCAATCATTGAAAGAGGAATTGCAGCAATCACAAGATAATAGGCATTATTTAGAAAGAATGCTACAGCTAATGACAAAATTGCAGATATTATTACAGGCAATGTTGAAATTTTATGGTTCATATGTGATTCTCACCTCCACTGGCAACCCCTGCATGGGGTAATATTCGTGATTGATCCATTTTGGAACCTGGTTATCAAACCAGTAGCTCAGGATATTTTCACTCGGTCCACCAGGAAAAACGCCATAGAAACTGGAAGAGCCAGGCCTTGCAATTGTTCGCAGTGATGAACCGATGGAAACACATGGCAGGGGATACTCAAGCAGCCTCGGTACGCTCCCTACGCTTACCGTGTGCCGGCCGCCCCATATGGGTATTGGCCCAATTCCAAGATCACTTATTCCTGTGAGGCTTGCTATTTCTACACTGTGTATGTGCCCCCAGTCCCAGTTTGATGCCGCACCAAGTTTTGAATCCATAAATGCCACTGCCATCTTAAAGGCCTTTTCCATTGTTTTGTTAAAGCTTCCGTTGAACCACGATGAAGACGGATCATTTCTTGCCATGTAAATTGCCGTGTTTATATATACAGAGGGCGTGTATTTATAGATACCCTTCTCCTGCAACACTTTATCAAAAGTGAGGTTGTAGAAAGCAGCCGTCACGTACTGGTATACAGTTGGGTTTTTCATGTTTTGGTAGAATGAATAATTCCAGCTTGAAAGAAGATCGTATGCTTCCTTCTCACTGCTGTTCATTAGGCCATATTGTGATAATGCCTTCAATAAGAGAGGATTGAACTGAGTTGCCCAGTAGTCTGTAACATTGGATTGAAGAGACATCATGTTTGATATATGCATCTTCGAATGGTTTTGAAGATAGTGGTCTATTGTTTCAGCTCTTCCTCCTGTTGCCCAGTAAGAACCAACAAATGGATATGGATAGTTTTTGCCCACAGTCGGCTGGTTTGGAGCGAACATATAACCTCTTTGGGGGTTTACTTTCTGCGGCAAATAGTTAAATGGGACGTATCCACTCTCTCCATATTTAGGGTTTGAACCGTTCAGTAACGAAACAGACCCTACAACTTTTACAGCCTTTCCGTCTGGCAGTGTTTCCCTGATCAGAGGGTATCCACCCGCAGTTATGTACCCAGCGTGGTGCAGCGATACAAGTGCAAAATTCTGTGGAGGTGCTGGCCCCCAATATTTCAGGGCATTCAACATCTGGGAATAATTCGTTGACTGATCCAGCATGATCTCAGCTATTAAATCGGTGCTTGGTGACTGGGCGTCCCAGTTCATGCTTATGCCTATGTTTCCCTCCCTGCCTATAAGCGGGCCATTGTTTGTCATATAAACGGAATAGGTGTGGCCTGCCTGTGTGAAGCTGCATACCTGCATTGGAATGTATGAATTATTGTAAAGATATGAGTTGCCATGGAGGAATTCCACATAGTCATTGGCAGAGTTCCCTTCAGGTGTTGTTAGCCCAAATGATGTGTTTCTGGTATGCCCTATCAAAACACCCGGAAGGCCGGCAAGCCCCCATCCGGTTACGTTAAATGAAGGGTCTTTGAGCTGGAATTCTATCCAGAGGGAAGGTGCCAGAAGGGGCAGATGCGGATCATTTGCCATCATTGGCGAGCCATCCGATGAATTGTTTGATGCCACTACCCAGCTGTTGCTCCCAACTGGCGAACCTGTCAGGTGTGACCCTGGCAGGTTGTAAGGATCAGAAATATTATTGCATGAATACTTTATCAACGAGGTTAAATTCTTCAGAAGTTTTCCCGATATTCCTGTTGCCCAGGACTGGAAGAAATTCTGGTTCCACAGATATGATGGGCTTATGCCCTGATCTGTGAGGTTGAAATTGTTGACAGTTCCGCTTCCAGGGATCATGGTTACGTTTTCAGTATAGTAAGGATAATATGGCCAGATTTGGCTGTAATTTGCAAAACCAAGTGAATTTACAAAAAGATCCGACTGCAGCACATTTGTCGAGCCTGTCGCCAGTGACCAGGACATATATTCCTGCCAGACAAGGCTGTCAAATACTGTCCATTTAAATGGATTCACACCAAGCAATTTGAATCCAAAATGGGCTGATGCTGAACCCGTATTGTTTATATATGCATCTACCCCCTTGGTATACCATACTATATACTGGAACTCTTTGGAATGGTTAAATTTGAGATCATTTTCCAGCTTGTAGGCATCTCTTGATAAGCCAACCAGCCTCAACGTATAATCAGATTGCAATCCCGAATTTCCAACAAAGTTGCTTAAATTCCCTGCTGCAACAGTAGCCTGCAACTCCATCTGAAACAGCCTCTGGCATGCGGAATAATATCCCTGCGCATAGAACAGATCATGATTATTTTTTGCAGTTATATGGGCCATGCCTGAACTGTCAATTGTCAGGTTGACATTGTGGTCAAGCCCTGGTACGGCGAAATTCCCTGAAGTGAAATTAGCACCATCTGCACTCTTGAAAACACCTGTTTTTGGATTAAGGATATTGAAGGAACTTGATACAAAAGACATAGAGCCGACAACTATGAATGAGAACACAATAAGAAGAACCAGGATTTTTTTCTTCATAATTACAGAAATATGTTATCCTTATTTTTATTTTGTGTTTCCAATCAATTTGAAATGCGTTCATCATCATGAAAAGATATGAAAATTGGTTAGGTAATAAGGATTTCAGGACTATTTCTGCCCTGGCTAGAACAGTGGTATTAAATAGAAGAGGATTACGCCTGCTAAAATATATAACCCTCCTATGCCAGAAAAAATTAAAGTCATTATTAACTGTTCCCTGTTAATCTGGACAACATCCTTTTCCCTTAGGGATGCTTTGGACTGGAACATGGCATTTACATACCTGTTTGCCCCAAAATCATAAAACGCACCAAAGAAAATTATCACAAATCCAAGCATAACAAGGATTAGGGGGACAACGTTGACTATGAAAATTGCATTTGCAAATAGAAGCACTATGGCTGAAATGAAGATCCCAAATAGAAGGACCAGGGGAGGAATGGCCAGTTTAAATCTTGTAAGCCGTTTCTCTTTCCTGCGGATTTCTTCAGATGGATCAGAAAGTTCCATTTATCACTCCGACATGTGGCTTCCTTCTTCTCCTCCTTCTATTTCTTCCATTGTTTCTTCCAAAGTCAGTTCATCCTGGGCGAAATGGCAACTGTAGCTTCTATTGCCTATTTCCTGAAGTGGCGGGTCTTCTTCCTTGCATATGTCCTTATGGTACACGCATCTGCCGTAAAACCTGCATCCTTTAGGAGGATTTATTGCACTCCCTATTTCTCCCACTATATCCAATCCCTTATTGACCCAAGTTGGATCAAGGCTTGGCACTGCTGAGATTAACGCTTTGGTGTATGGGTGGAGAGGTTCCCTGATTATTTCCTCAGATTTCCCTAATTCCACGATCTGCCCCAGATACATAACAACCAGAAAGTCGGAGACGTATCTTGCTGATGCAATATCGTGCGATATGTACAGTACAGAAATGTCTCTTTTCTCCTTGAGTTCTAAAAGAAGGTTCATAATGTTTGCCCTGATTGAAACGTCAAGCATTGATATTGGTTCGTCTGCAACAAGAAATGATGGATTCAGAGTGATTGATCTGGCGATGGATACTCTTTGCCTTTCTCCCCCTGATAGTTCGTGAGGGTATCTTTCAACGTAATGTTCAGGAGGCCTGAGATTGGCAATATTCAGCGCACTATAAACTTCTTTTTCGAGATCAAACTCTTCGCTGTCTATATCAGAATTCAGGTTCACGCTGGAGTCTGGTTGATTGGAATCTGGTTCTTGTGTTGCTTCTCCATTCCCTTTCGCTGACGCGTCACTGCTTCCATGTTTCCTTCTCTTTATCAGTTCCTTTCTCTGGATTATGAGAGGTTCTGCAACAATGTCAAAAATGGACATTTTTGGGTTTATGGAATCATATGGGTCCTGAAATATTAACTGGCTCTCCTTTCTGTAGATTTTGTATTTTGGGTTTAATTTGCTCATTCTTGCTATATCGTCAAGAAAGTCTTTTCTTTCCCTAATCTCTTCTTCCGATAGTTCCCCTTCTTTGGAATCGGGTTCAGCAAATTCGATTATAGATTCTCCAGATACCTGATCGAACCTGAATATAAGCTTTCCATTTGTTGACTCAATTGCATTTACAAGAAGTTTTCCCAGTGTTGTCTTTCCTGAACCGCTTTCTCCAACAACCCCAATTATTACTTTTTTCCTTATGAGCAGATTGACCTTGTCAACAGCATGGACAACCGGTTTGTTGGCTCCGCCAAACAAATTGGTGGTTAGATTGGAGTGCACAGAGAAATATTTGCTCATTTCCCTTGCTTCCAGCAACACTGGCCGGCTGACAGCAGACTGATCTTGCAATAATTCGTCATTATACCTTTGCTTTTGGAGATATTTTTCCTCGTCTATGTCGTCGAAATGGCATAGGGATTTGTGATCCTGGCTAAGGTTTCTGAGTGACGGTTTCTCGTTATGGCATATATCCTGTGCCATGAAGCATCTTCCCGCGAAATAACAGCCTTTTGGCGGATCAATAAGATCCGGAACTGATCCGGGTATTCCGTGTATCCTCTGTTTTGTTGCATCAATAGATGGATAGCTGTGCATAAGTGCATACGTATACGGGTTTCTGGGATTTACGAAAATATCTTTAGGTTCACCATATTCCATAACTCTGCCAGCATACATCACAGCGACATAATTTGCAAGTTGTGAAACAACACCAACATCGTGGGAAATTACTATCATTGAACGAATTGTTTTGCTGTCTTTGAGCCCTTTAAGCTCCTTTATAATTTTTGCCTGTGTGATTACATCCAGCCCGGTGGTTGGTTCGTCCGCAATGACGACCTTTGGGTTGAGGGCAAGCGCCATCGCAATAATGCCCCTTTGCTTCATTCCGCCACTCAATTCATGGGGGTAGGCATCCAGGAACTTTGGATTGAAGCCAGACTTCCTGCAGCTACTTTCCATTCTGTTGTTTTCAAGCAATTTCCTCTTGTGCTTCGGAGACATTCTTTGCAGGTCGCTTTTCAGCTTTTCTACCAATTCTTCATAGATCTTCTGCTCAATAATTTTAAATTGTGCGCTTTCCTTGTCCTTTATATCCTCCAGTGCAAGCTCGTTTGCCCTTGCCCTGAGGTTTCCCTCGTCAATAAAATCCTTCTCTGAATAATTTGATATGTCTGCAAATGTGTTGTGAATTTCGAATACTTCCTTGATCTGATCTCTGATTGTGTGCACCGGATTGAATGCATTCATTGCCCCCTGGAAGATCATTGATATCTCTCTCCATCTGATCTCAGCCAGCCTCTGATCCATGAGCAGCCTGGCTTTTGCCCTTAGCTTTCTGTCATTCACTGTGTCTTTGGAATTAATTATGCTTTTATCCAGATAAGCTACTGAACCTGTCACTTCAGCATTATCAGGGAGCAAGCCAAGAAGTGATAGGGCAGTGGTTGATTTTCCGGAGCCGCTTTCCCCTATAATTCCAAGAATTTCTCCCTCATTAAGGTCAAGATTTATGCTGTCAAGAGCCTGAACCTTTCCTTCGTATGTCCTGAAGTGAATAGAAAGGTTGTCTATTTTGATTAATGTTTTTGAATTCATTATTTCTTCATTTATCAATTTATCTCCTCCTCAATCTTGGATTGACAACTTCATCCATTCCCCTTGATACAAAAATCAATGAGAAAATGAACATTGTCAGGGCAATGGCTGGTGGAAGGATCCACTGTGGCTGTGTTATAACTACAAAATAGTCGGTGTATGCTGCATTCAGCATTCCTCCCCAGGTTGCAGTTGACAAAGGTGCCAGACCAAGAAATTCAAGCCCTGAAACTGCTCCTATTCCCCCGCCTACGGAGAGTGCGAGAAGATAGAGCAATAATGGACCTATATTTGGCATTATATGGCGCCTCATTATAGACCCACCCTTCGATCCAAACAGCCTTGACGCTTCAACAAAAGATCTGGCTGATACCCCTCTTACAACACCGATTAAAGTAAAAGCGGCAAAGGGCCAGCCTGTAAGGCTTACGATAAGTATCAGTGTGATAAAGTTAGCACTATTTATAACCGAAGACAAGGCTATCAAAAGTGCTAAAGCGGGAACAAGAAACAATGCAAGTGAAAGTGTTTCAACTGCTTCTCCACCAAAACCCCCTTTATACCCGACGTACATCGCAACTGCAAGTGAGATCAATATGGTAAAAAACCCAATTGTTATGCCGAAAATCCAGTCGTTGCCGAAGCTTTCCATAAACCTCGCCCAGACATCGCTTCCATATTGGGTACTGCCCAGTAGGAGGTTTGAGCCTGACGGGAGTTTTGCCATAGGCGGAACCGGAGTGCATCCCTTTGCTGTTGAATTATAAATGTACAGGTAGTTATTATTGGCTGTGATTGCGATAGCACCTATGCCTGTAGCCGCATCGGTGAAATATAGCACATTGGAAGTGTTTGTTGGAACTGGGCTGAGCCCTGCACTCCACGTGTACGGATAGCTTGATCCGGAGTTAAGTCCGAATGAAATTATTGATCCTTTGTTTGATACAAGTATTAGGGAGTCTGCCACCTGATCATAGGTAGCACTTTTTGTAAAGAGGCCCGAGTTTATTGGCAATGGAGTGATCCTTGATTTTATTGCACCGCTTAAGTTATAAGTTAACATGTAAGAATTGAGTGGAGATGTGGCGATTATGGCACTTGGCAATCCGGAATGACCTGGAGTTACTGATAACCCAACCAGGCTCGCTCCTAGTTTGCCAACAGTTTCATTGACTCCTGTATTCAGATTGACTTTGTCTACTGCTGAACCAGCCAGGTAATATGCAGAATTGTTGCTTAGATATTGAACCTGGTAGAAACTTGGAATCACGGGAGCAACATTCTTGTCAAAAGAATTCCCGGTGTTAAGGCTCCAAACAAGGCTGCCATTAACAGGAGAGTATGCATTTATGCTTGTATTGTTCCATATTAATATGCGGGCATTTGCATCAACCATTTTCGGGGAAAACTCAGTCCCATAATATTCCATTCCCTTTGGATTTTTAATTCCTAATTTATTTATTCCAAGCATGGAATTTGGTGAGATCTGATATCTATAGAGGTAGTTGCCAGTTGAATTGTTGGAAATTAGGTATATCTGCCCACTTGGGCTAGAACCAGCATTCTTATAGTAGAAGGATGGAATGCTCGTGGAAACTGTTCCAGAGAATGACTTTGAATTTGAAGTGATATTCCCAACGAGGGTTCCATTGTATGTGAAGGATGTGAAGTTCTTATAAACGGGTTTGGATAAGCCTGCTGTAACGAATGATGTGGTTCCTATCTGAACTCTGCCTGATGTGCCATTAGAAATTGGAAGGGCTACAAACCTTTCGAATAGATTGGTACCGGATAGTCCAATGGACAGCAGGTTGCAATTAATCAGTGAGAACATGGTAGGGGCAAGCATTTTTTCCTTTCCTTGAAGGTGTGCATTGTAGATTTCCGAATAATTCCCTAATCTAGTCTCCTTTGAAGTGCCAAGTCCATAACAATAAAGGTTCCCATTGGAGGATCCTAGATATATAGCAGATGTCCCCTGGTTTTGAACTGTCGTTGACATTGGTGCATATATTACAGCGTTAGATGATCCATTAACTATTTTTGACAGATGGGTTTGCTTCAGTTCAGAAGCAATGTGCGTATCAACTTCTGGTGCCACATATGCGTAATTTGGATGTTCCACAACAAAGGGTGTTACGAGAGTAATTACAGCGAAAGCTAGCAGGATGTAAAAACCAACCTTGCCATACGAACTTTTATAAAAAACTTTGAATTGCCTGTAAAGCCTTCTCCAATAAACTGAGGGCTGATAATTGCCCCCTTTTCTTTTCTCCTTTTCCATATTAATTCACCTGAACATTATTATTATACTTTAATTCTTGGGTCTAACCACGCGTGTATGTAATCTATCATGGAATATGCCAAAATTGTAAGCAGTGAGATGATGAAAGTGGATGCTTCACTTAATGGATAGTCCTCATTAAGAACAGCATGGTAAAGCAAAGGCCCCATTCCTGGCCAGTTAAAGATAATAGCCACTATCAGTGAACCGCTTATAAGGAATGACAATTGCAAGGCAAGCCTCGTGGTAACAGGTATTACTGCGATTCTCGCAGCATGCTTTCTGAGTATTGATTTCTCTGGCACTCCTTTCGCTCTTGCTGTGTTTATATGATCCTCTCCTAGCGTAGAGACCATCGCAGCCCTCATTGTGATCATATGGCCCATTGATTCTATAATAAGCAAAGTGCTGAAGGGTAGAGCTATGTGATACAATAAAATGGGAAAAGTGCTCAAAGTGGGGTTAGTTATGTAATTGAGCGGAACACAGGCTTTTATTGGCAGGACGCTTGAATAGACTGCGAGGTACAGGAACATAATAACTCCGAGAATGAAGTAAGGTATTGAGTTTAGTATTAAGCTTGTTGTAAGAATAATTCCTTCGCTTTTCTTTCCACGTTTTTTAGATACCCATATTCCAAGCGGGATTCCAATGGCAAACGATATTAATGCTGAGGATACTATGAGAACAAGCGTATATGGAAGTGCGTTCGCAATTTCATTGTAAACGTACTGCCCTGGTGAATTGAAATCCTTGCCCCAGTGGAACGTAAACATCTGATATATATATGTCTGAAAATCTATCAAGGAAAATTTTCCATTCTGCAGTCCCATGGTACTGAGTATAGCTTCCTTCTGCTTTGCAGTCAATGGGGTTCCACTTTTATTGGCAGATTTTAGAAGCAAAAGGCCAGGATTTCCTGGCATTAACCTGAATACAACAAATATAATAAGTGTCATAATCACTACTAAGGCAAATGCCTGTATAATTTTTCTAGTTAACAGATAAATATTCATTCGTTTCCCTCTTATAGAAAGTGTTAAAAAAAAGTGTTTAAAAATTTTATGGGAAAAATTAAGATTTTACTTTTGGTTTTCTCATTACAACAAAGGCTGCTGCTCCTATAACAACTACTGCTGCAATCACTCCTATGATTACGTACAGGAAGGTGTTGCTTGTTGGCGGTTTAACAACCTTTTCAGATACACTGTATTGAACATTGTCCTTAGCTGGAATGACTGAACTGTTTGAAGTGCTTGCCTTTGCAACAAGAGATTCATTTACAGTAACGTAACTGCCTGATCCGGATGTTGCATTTCCCACATAGAATGAGAACACTGCAACTCCCTTTGAGTTTGTTGTCATGTTGAGTGAACTGTTGCTGTACGTTAATCCTTTCAGATTCAGGGATGTAAGCTGAACGTGTGCGCCTGAAACTGCTGTACCGTTTTCTGTAACAGTAAAGGTTATGTTTCCTGATTGTCCGGATTTGTAGGACGAGCTTCCCATGGCATATGACATGACAAGTGCTGGATTGATAAGGAACACACTGTTACTTGCCGTTCCTGCTCCTGTCTGGTTATGGCCTCCAAGGGATACAACTGCTGTTATATTCACTTCCTGATCGTACAGGTACATTGGGTTACCCGAGCTGTATGTTTGCATCAGTTCAGAGAGGAGTTTTGATACGTTGAAGTAGAACGTTCCAGTGTTGCTTGTGGATGTGTTGAACGAGAATGCTTTGCTTGTAATGCTTCCTGGCACTCCTGAAACAACAACGGTTATGTTTGCATCACCTACTGCACTTCCAGTACTGTTTTTTACTGTGTATGATATGGAAGCGCTGTTGCCCGCGTATAGATGCGAATTCCCATTGTATTTGGATGTCAGTTCCAAGGTGCTCGTTTGGTTGGTGTGTGTTAATACTATGTTCTGATATGTGGAATTGAGTTCTGTCTGTGGTTGTGATGAGGGGGGTGATACGAATGCACTTACGTTCACTATTTCGTCTGGAATATTTTGAGGTATGCCCGCAGCATTACACGAAACAAGCAAGTTGTTCAATCCTGAGAACACTTTATAGCTCCAGGTTGCCTGCCCCTGAGCATTGGTCGTCAGTTTGTTGGGGGTTGTGTTTAACAGCCCTCCTGCTATAGATGATGTTGCAACGCTGACAGTCGCTCCCTGGACTGGCATTCCTGTTGTTTCGTTAAAGACTGTATAGACTATGCTGCCTGTATCTCCAGCAGTTTCAGCAAGAGATCCGGTGAATTTCTGTTCAACTTTCAGATTGTACTTGTAGTGTACTGCCTTCGCGTTGGATACGGCCTGAAGTGAAAAGAACTGCCAGTACCAGTATAAGTATTGAGCTTCGGGATTTGTGTGCGAGTAGTTTGTGAATGTGTTAGTCTGCTGTGGTATCAGATCAATTCCGTATCCAAGGTTGACTATTGTTGCCTGCTCTATCATCAATGACTGAATCCTCTTTGCTAGTTTTTCTGCTTCTGTCAGATTGGCTGTATTGACAAGTTTTGCTGTCAGGTTATCGAAGAGGCTCTGTACCTGGTTGCCGGTTATCATCTTTCCATTCACTGACATGCTTGAAAATGGTCCACCATATGTACCAATTGGCACTCCATAGGCTGGATTGAGAGTATCACGGCAATCAAGAGCTGGATCACCTATTGGCGTACTGACTCCGAGAGAGATCATCTGGTATAAAGTACTGTTCTGCACGATGCTTCCTACAAGATTATTTATCAGCGTGGTGAATGCTTCTTCCTTTAGGTTTACTTTAATTCCAAGCTCGTTCCAGTATTTCTCAGTTGCAGTTATTGCTTCTATGTTAGTTGGAGCAACCGCACCCACTGTTGTCTGTATTGTTATCACAACAGGTTTTCCGTAATACGTGAGCCCACTTGAAGTGTTTTTCATACCTGGAATGGACTTTATTAAAGCAGTCGCTTTAGCCATGTTAAGTGAATATAATGGGGCAGATGAGTTGTAGTATAGCAAATTTGAAGGATTGACAGGGTCAGAGGATAATTTGCCGTAGCCGTCCTGTATTGTACTCAGTATGTAAGCTGTTGGAGTTGCATAGTTAAGTGCCTGCCTGAATGCAGTTACATTCAGTGGTGCAGCTCTTGTGTTAATGCCGTAATAGCCGTAAGCGCTTGATGTTTTATGATATATGTATGATCCAGGTGTGGACTGTACCTGTGGGAGGAAACTTGGGCTTGGTGCAAGTGATGTTGTGTCTATCTGGCCTTTTTGATATGCAGCTACCATTGAGGATTCAGAACTGTAGAATGGCTCATAAATCTCGTAGAATTTAGGAGTGTACTGCCTCAATCCGCTCGATTTGCTTGTGTATTGAGCGAAGTAATGTGGGTTAACATACATCTTTTCCAAGTGGCTTGGTATGATTGCTCCCTGTGGAAGCCCATAACTGTTCTGAACCATAAATGGCCCTGTTCCAACAGATCCGGGGGATCTTCCAGTTACTGTGTTCCAACCCATGTTCCAGTCATACCATCCATTCCCAGAGGATATTCCAGGAGTGTAGTTGTATAAACCAGGTATAGATGTGAAATCGTGCTTGATCCATATGTGGTATGGAAGCATGTTATTCGCAAAATCGGAGGTAAATAGCAGTAATGTCTGTTTAGTAACAAACACCTTCACGCTGAGATTTCCGTTTGGAATAATGTTGACAACATTCGGCCAGTCTCCACATGATGCTTGCATTCTCCATGATTGAACTACGTCTGCTGACTGGAAATAATATTTTTTCATCGTTGTGGTGTTGTAAGAACTGTATGTGTGAGATGTTCCATTTCCGTTATAATTAAAGTTAACAGTGTTTGAGAACTGGTATGTCTGGGATGCATTCTGGGCTGTCCAGTCGGTCCACTGAACGTAGGGCCTGAGGTTTATTGTGTACACATAGGAATAGTTCTGTGTTGAGTTTGTTTCGATGTTAAACGTTGAGTTATGCGATGTAACATGGCTCACTGAATAACCAGATGCAAGCCATGGAACTACTGTTCCATTTGGTAAAGTGCTAAACAAACTGTCGTAAAGCTCTTCCACGACGTAAGCGTCACAATAGGTTCTCTCCTGGAAAGGATTCAAATTACCTACGTTACAATCTATACCCATCTTGAAAGTACCGTTAGTGTAGCTGGGTTCCTGCATAGTTGTCGTTGGCATGCTCCAAGGTGTATTGCTTGAAGATGCGCTTGGCACACTATTGTAAACTTGCCCACTTTGTGGTGAGGACAAAACAGACTGTGGTCCATTCGAAGCTAAAGTGGAGACGGCAAAAGCCGAACCCAGCATGAGCAACGAGAAGACCATCGCTATGACAAACTTCTTCTTATTCATTATCGTGCGTATTCTTATCATAGTATATAAACAATTTCAATAAAACGTGAACGTTTATATATGTTAGATCCACTTAACGTTACCTTCTATTGTTTCACATATACATTTTGCTTTTCTTCCCTTCTTATCTCTTATTACTCTTTTTTGAGTTAATAAGCCATGAAATGGTGCCTGGAAATAATTTTTCAAATTTCAATATATGATAATTGGAACCTTAATATCTTGACATCTTTATACTTATTAGCACAAAAAAGAAACGTTTTATGTCAACCGGAATGGAACTTTAGCCAGGGATATTTGTTTACTGCTGCGATCTACCAAAAAACCATACTTTATTTGAATTCTACAGCTTTACCTGCCTCACCAGGTGTAATTCTTTATCCTTTTTTCCGGCAATCCTGCAGAATTTTGTGTTGCAATAAATTTTGGGCATCAGGATGAAATGTGCCCGTATTTCATATTGAACTTAAGATGTGCCACTGAATATTCATTAAAGTTAACGTTTAATTTGCGCCATGGATCCGATCGAAAAATATAAGAGATACACTTCTATTTAGTCGAATAGATGGCTAGATTTAAAATTAACAAGATTTACGCAGGGTTGCTTATAAATGTTGTGGCCATTGTGGTGTTTTATCTACTATACCTTTACATTTTAGCTTCCTTGACGCCTATCGACCTGACTGCCTTTGGATCAACAATACAGTGGGAAGGGGCCATGTCATACGTTGCTTTTGTATTTTCAGTTGTGGCCCTAATAATGCAGATTATCATATTCCTGTTGAGGAGATTTGCAGTTTTTATTGGACTTGAGAACCAGCACTGATTTTTAAAGATAACAAATTGTTTTTTTAAAAGAATGCTAAATGCTTGTGATATATTTTTGTTAATCTCTTTCCATTTTGCAGCACAATGGAGATTAGATCATACCCTCTATTCTTAAGATAACAGATTGAATTCTGTAAATGGATCCCTAAATATAGTCTTCCCTTATCTTTTTCTTATCAAGAAATACGTCGGAAGGAGTTACTATGTAATAGAATTCTCCAAGCTTTCCAAAATCTCCGTTGATATCTTTCACAAGTTTTCGGATTGTCACATCAATCTGGTTGGTGTTGTTTGGATCTTTGTTCGCATTGCTTATGTCTATTATGACTATATTCTTCTGATAAGCAAGTTTTGCAGCTCTTGATACATGATCGGCCCTCTCCACATCAACAACCTTTATTGATTTTAGGCTCCCGTTTTCCTGTGCAGTATCGAATCTGTAATCCTGGAGATCCAAGTATTCTATGGTATCATCATTGTCAGTTTCCTTCTGACCCTTTTTTCCAATTAGTGCCATTTTTTTACCTCCTTCAGAGCATCACAACAGAGTCTATTCCGCTTATTTTTTTTATTTCGCCCATTATTTCCGTGCTGATAGGGGTTTCTGTTACGACCCTGGCTACTGGCTCATCGCTTATTATTGGATCGCTTACCATCACCTGCCTTATTCCTATTCCCCTATTTGAAATCACATTGATTACAGAGCTTATAATTCCAGGTTTTGAAGGATCTTCAGCCTTTATTTCTATGATTCCAAGATCCAGAAGCTTAGAGCTTGCACTGCTCATATCAGCTATTGGCTTCAACTTCTTGAAGAATTCAAAAAGTTTTGGATCATCCACTATTTTTTTGATCACCTGAATGACAACTCTCTTATCTACAACTATAGCCTCTGCAAGGGAACTTGGCCTTACCTCTACCTTTCCGCTGTATAGCGAGAATTCACCGTCAAATTTTTCATTGACTGAAAATCCGTAATTCACAAGATATTTTATTATCTTCATCTGTGAAGGATACTTGCCAAAGGCATTGTATATCAAATCCCACATTTTGCTTTCCTCCTTATGTTCCATCTATTATTCCGTCTTCTGATACCTGTATTACCGCTTCTCCCTCCGGTAAGTAGGGAGAATCTATCAATCTGGCAATTCTCTTTCCTGCCTTCCCCTTCCTGAGATATATCCTGAACGTTGCAGTGTGCCCCACGATGTTTCCGCCAATCGGAGCCGTCGGATCGCCAAAGAATACGTCTGGCCTGGCAGCAACCTGGTTCGTTACAGCTATGACTGCGTTTTGAAGAGTGCCAAATCTTAACAGATCGTGCATATGCCTGTTTAACAGCTGTTGCCTTTCTGACAGGGACCCTCTCCCCATGTATTCTGAACGGAAATGGGAAGTGAGTGAATCAACTATCAGCAGTCTTGCTTTGTATTCTTTGGCCATTTCTGATGCTTTTTCGCCAAGCAGGATCTGGTGGTGCGAATTGTATGCCCTTGCCACATGGATTCTTCTCAGCACTTCATCAGAATCGAGTTCCCTGTACTTTGCCATCTGTATTATTCTTTCAGGCCTGAATGTATTCTCTGTGTCTATAATGAGTACGTCAGAGTTGAAACCGCCCTTGTCTTCCGGCATTGTGCAGTTCACTGCCAGCTGGTGCATGATCTGTGTCTTTCCTGAACCAAATTCTCCAAAAAATTCGGTTATTGATTGCGTTTCCAGCCCTCCTCCCAGCAAGGTGTCAAGGTTGTTGCTCCCGGTTTTCAACCTCAGAACATCCTTCCTTTTGTTGAATATTTCTTCCCCGGTTTCAAAGTTCCCGATATCTGCAAGCTTTCTTGCTGCAGAAACAATCTTTGCCACTGAGCCTTCGCCTATTCCCGTGAGTTCAGATACGTCCTTTGGCGAGGCAGTTGCAATGGCCATTATATCATCCAGCCCATTTTCCCTAAGCTTTTCAGCCGTTGCCTCCCCTACTCCGGGGATATCTTCAATTGTCAGTTTCTTTCCTTCTTCCTTTGATTCCTCTTCTTTTTTTATCTTTTCATTTTTCTCCATTTAACTCTTCCCCCTGATTTCCAATGCCCTGTCGGTTTCCCCGATAGATGTTTCCCTGTCCTTTTCCTGGAGCATTGACCGTATGGCATCAATGTTCTCCGGAACGACATCACTTTCCTGATGGACAGCCTGTATATATCTTAAATTGTCATTATATGCATATATCGACTCTTTCCACACAGGTATTTCGAACATGTCCCCTCTCTTTCGCCCCATCTCTTTTCCCAGATCCATAAGCTGGGCAGTGGATGTTAATCCATCCTTTCCCGACACTGAAATAATTCTGCCATAGTCCCTGAACAGATCTAAAGTGTCTTCCTGGGCGATAGGCTTTTCAAGCGTTAAATTAACCACATGGACGTGCATCAGTGTTGTTGGAACTTTTACAGCAACAGTGTTTGCTTCTCCTATAGCCAGCACAGTCTTCAGATCCGGCCCGTGGTGTGATGGAAAGCCCAGAGAAGGTTCTATGGCGTTAATAGGCCCCTTTTTGCTGTCATTAGGATCCGTTGCCCTTCTTATTATGGTTGCCTCCACTTTCCTCACGCCAAATTTTTCAATGCAAACTGAAACTGTCCTTGCCATGGCGGTAGTGTTGCAGGAAACAACCCTTACATAGTCCTTTCCCCATGAATCAACAAAATTTCCGTATGCGTTGAAACTGGCTTCTGCAAGGGTGGCGGGTTCACCTCCCTGAAATATGGCTTTTTTCTTCTTTGCCCTGTATATATTGATGTTTTTTTCTCCCTGCCCCTCTGGTGTTGCATCCACAATTATGTCAACGTCGTCCATAAGTTCTTCCATTGTGCCTTCTGCCTCCAGATTGGAATTTGCAAATGACTTAAGGGATTCTTTGTCGCTGGCGAAAATCCTGTAGTTTCTTGATGCCTCAGTTGCAACATAGTCAGGCTTCCTCTTAACAATTCCAGCCACTGACATGTCCTTTTGGGCACGAACTGCGTCTGCTACTCTCCTGCCAATAGTCCCATATCCATTAATAGCAACTTTTATCATTTTTATCCATTCACCTGTAGATTGAATCCGGCCCTGAAAGTGAATCCTGGCTAGAAGTGGCTGTTCTATACTCACTTGCAACCTTTAATATCTCCTCGTGAATCTTTTTCACACTCTCTTCAAGTATGGCAGTTTTTATGTCAAGCCGGTAAATGGAATTCAGGGCTTTAATTATTGCAAGTACAGCATCGTGGTCCGGCACTGCAATAGACACGTTTGTGAGAAGTGCTATTGCATTTTCACCCGTAAGTATGCTTTCATTCAATATTGCACCGCCCATTCCGCCAATTAAGGCAGCTTCTGCAGTTGCTATTTTTGTACCTGTCAGGCTCCTTATTCTCTCAATGCCGGCAACAAGGTAGGCTTCTCTTTCTTCCGGAAGATCCTGAACTGGAACTCCATCTATTATAACATACTCTTTCGGCTTGAATTGCTTGATCCATTCCATAAGGGTCTCTGTGATTTCATATAGCCCTTCTATATCCACAGGCACCTCGCATTGAATAACCATTAAAGTTCCTTTCTCGTTGGAATATATCCTGAAAGGGCTTCTCATCTTCCCCCCTACAAACACAGTAACCGGAGCAATCTGGTGTGATTTGACTTTTGCCACTTCGTGCAGGCCAAACTGTTCAATAATATAGCTCGTTGTGGTTACGCCCAATGTGGTCTGCCCTATAAATCCCCCAATAACAATGGGGTTGTTAAAAGCAACGTCCCTGTTGCATATGACTCCCGCCTTGCTCTGGTTAATTTCCATGAAAAGATATAGACATACTTTATATTTTAAAGTTTGGAAAAAACTCACGGCGTTCTCATAACAATATTTTAGCACAAAAACTTAAATTATTGGCGGATCAGATGGGCAACTTTTGCACTTGGCATTTTTTTTCATTTCAACTGCCATCCTTTGAGCAATATTAGATGCATAAGCCTGCATCCGTGCAATTATTTATTCACGTATTTCACAAACAATTCAAAGAGGTTATGAAACCCGTCTTCCCATGTATTTAATTTAGGCTTGGTAATTCTCACACCATAAACAATTGGAATTTCGATCAGCTTCCCGTTTCTCAGGGCTTCTATTTTAATGTCCTGGGAATATGACATCCCGTCGCTTAAATTTTTCATTTTTCCATAGATCTCCTTCCTGAATATCCACATTCCACTCTGGGAATCGTATAACCTGAATCCATACAGCAATGAAAGCGTTTTGTTCAAAATCTTGTTTCCGATGAGATGGAGTGTTGTATATGTATGTGTTGTTCTCAGTGTCATTCTATCACATGAAATAAAATCCACTTTGTTGATGAAGAGCAAATCGATAAGCGGCCCTATTGCTTTGGCCGGATATGTGCCATCCCCATCCATGCATACTATGACATCCCCACAGGCTTCGCCAATGCCTGTTTTGTATGCCCTTCCATAGCCACGCTGTGGTTCATCCAGGACCTTGCCTCCTTTCTTCTCAGCAATTTCTTTTGTTTTGTCTGTGGAGTTTGTGTCAACCACAATAATTTCTTTTGGGTTCAGGTACTGAAGATCATCTATGACTTTGCCTATAGTCTCACCTTCATTCATTGTTGGTATCACTATAGATATTTTATAATTGCCAGTCACTTAAAGGTGCATAATTAATTTATTATTAATACATTTGTTGTTGGTACCGTTTTATATCCTGCATTTTACTTTTGAATTGCATAATGGCAAAAAGCAAAAGAATATTGTTTTGATGTTATGGTCCTGCATTATGGTCCAACGTGTTCCAAAAATGAATTGAATGGATCTTTCACCTTCTGGTGCTCACTGTAAATCACTGCCCAGGCTGTTCCGATCCAAATTTTTTTAAGGCAGGATTTTTCAGAAATAGCGGGAATTCAAGAAGTGTTTCAACCTTTACATCTCTGATCTGCAGCGTTGAATTTCTCTCCCTGATTGTTACAACATCCCTTTCCAGTGTTTCGTAGTCAATAGTTATGCAGTAAGGTGTCCCTATTTCGTCCTGCCTTGCATATCTTCTTCCTATAGCTCCTGACTCATCAAATACGGAATATGGCTCGATTTCCTGAATTTTTGAAAAAATATCCCTTGCTTTCTCCAGCAATCCATCCTTCTTTTGGAGAGGTAGCACCGCAACTCTGTATGGGGCAATATCTGCTGGAAAAGTGAGGTAAGAATATCCATTCTCCCTCTTTTTCATATTCGAAATAATAGATGCTGCAATCATCCTGTCCATTCCTATAGAGGGTTCTATCACATTTGCTATTTTTTGGCCCTCGTAATAAAGGTTTTCCCCTGATTCCTTTATGTGCCTCGACAGATCATATGTGCCTCGGTCTGCTATGCCTGCAACCTCAAGCCATGTATCATTTATCTTTACCTCAAGGTCCCAGCACTCCCTGGAATAGTGGGCGAGCTCGTCCTTTCTGTGCTGCCTGAATCTCAGCCTCTCAGGATCAACTCCAACTTTAAGGGCCAGCCTATAAACAATTTCCATAAAGAATGCATGATCATTGGAACCCACGATCCTGGATTGAACAGCGCTTGAAAGATCCATTCTGTGATCCTGGGAATTCATATCGTGCAACAGTATAATATCATCCCCCCCGGGAATGAAAGAATTGCCATCCTGCCCGTCAAGGAAAACTTCAGCTTCACCCATGTTGAATTCCTTCTGCCTGATCACACCCTGCCTTGGAGAGATTTCGTTTCGATAACCCTTTCCCTGCTGAATAACAATCATTGGCAGTTTTCCCCTGTTGTAATTCAACAGCAGTTTGAAGTTTACGAATATTCCCTGGGCTGTTTCTGGCCTTAGATACATTGTTTCATTCCCTGACCTTATCTCGAACATCAGATGGAATTCATATGGATCTGCAAGCAAATTTCCACATTTCGGGCATTTGAAATTGCCGTTGCTCACTGTAGCCCTTGCTTCCTCGATTGATTCCGGGATCTTTGATCCGCCATTGCTTTCAATTATGTTCTCCAGCTTGTACCGTGATTTGCATTTTGAACATGTAATAGCCATATCTATGAATTTGTCTGCGTGGCCAGATGCTTTTAGAACTGCTTCAGGCGTTAGGTCAGTAGAGTCTATTTCTATTGCCCCTATTCTGGCAAAAGAATTCTTCCACTCCAGGTATATCCTTGATTTCAGGATAGTGCCAAGCGGGCCATAATCATTAAGCCCTGAAAAACCACCATAAATGGAAAATGATGGCCAGAAGAAACCTCTTCTTTTTGATAATTCAATCATCGGTTCAAGTTCATCCACTCTGTTCACGCTTCCCAATTCCCAGCTCCTATTTGATTATTATTTTTCTTTCAGGAATACTGACAGTATGTCCAGATCTGTAAGAATTCCTTCCAGCCCGTTAACACTTGAAGTGACTGGCAACTGGTTAAAATTGCCATCCCTCATCTTTCTTGCCACCAGTGCCAACCTTTCATTAAGATTTGCTATTACAGGCTTTCTGATTGCTATAGATTCAGCCGGGTCCTCCGGAATTTTTAAATGGTTCCTTTCTATAAAATAGGGGACTACATTTCTAATAGAATCCCATGACCATGGATCATCATCTGAGATTATTTCAGCATCATCCACCCTTACAGTGCTGACATCTATCTTATCAAAAAGGTCCCTGTCAGTAATCAATCCCTTGAAGTTTCCATGAGAATCAGTTACTGGGTAGGTAAATATCCCTGTCAGCCTCATTGATCTATATACAACTGGAAGGGGTGTTTTTTCCCAGATGGGAAAAGCTAAACTTTTCATGACCTCTTTTACGATGATATTTCCATAAGATTTTTCTATTGTTTTAAGAAAATCCTGCGGAGTAAGAATGCCAATTACTTCATCGTTGCTGTTCACAATTGCTGCATGCCTTCTCTTTTCTCTTACCATAAGAAGGGCTGCTTCCCTAATTTCTGTATCTTCCCTGATCGAAGGTTCATTTCTTGTGATTCTGGTTGCCTGGGTTTCCTCAGGGTTGGCGAAAACATCTCTCCTCGAGATTATTCCGACATACTTGCCATTGGAATTGACAACAGGCATCCCTGTAATATTATTTCTCATAAGCACTGATACTGCCTGTGCTACTGTAGATGGGAGCGTGAACAAAATAGGATCGGGTGTCATTATGGTTTGAACACTTTCCATATCCCACTTAATATTAGGTTACTTAAAAACCCTATTAAAAGTCAACTGGAATTGAATGGTGTTAAGATTTTTAAACTAACCTGATTATTCGTTGTTCCAGATTTTGTGGATTGCGCCTTTTCCCAGTAAGTTTTCTTTAGAATTGTTTGAATTCCTCCAACGCAGCAGAAGCCTGGCTGAAAGTTTAGAGGGGACTTTGGGAAATCGTTGTGGTTCTGGAATAAACAAAAAACTTCTATTGAAGGGTGCGATTGTTTCATGCAATGCTCCTGAATGATTTAAAGAAAGGGACAAAGGTTTTGGAGATAGATTCCGATCTCATGCAAGCGGTTGTCCTGAGCCGGCCAAACCGATTTCTTGTGAAGGCAAGATGTGGGGATGAGATTTTAGATGTGCACATTCATGATCCTGGGAGGCTGAAAGAGCTTATTTTCCCGGGATCTATGGTAAAAATAAGGAAGGCTGGGGGATTGAGAACATCATTTTCCATAACTTCCTGCATACTCGATGGGGAGGAAATATTGCTTGATACAAGATTTCATAATAAGATTGCTGAGTCTTTTATTGAAGGTGGCTTTCAAAGAGAAGTTGCCCACGGCGATTCCAGATATGACTTTTCCATAAACAATGGGTATGTGGAAGTTAAGGGCTGCACCATGCAATACGGAAATTATGTCATTTTTCCAGACGCGCCAACAGTTAGAGGCACAAAGCACATTAGAAATCTTACAGCTATGAAAAAGTCTGGACTGGATACAAACCTCATTTTCCTCCTCTTTCGGAAGAACACCGCCTTTTTTTATCCAAATGAACTTACAGATCCCATATTCTCTTCTGCTTTTTTTGATGCCGTTGATGCAAATGTGAAAATGGCTTTCCCAAGGTTCTCTATGAAGGGCGGAAAGATATTCTTTGAGGGAATGAACCAGATAGGCAAAAAACCATTTTGAAGATATCCCGGAACTATGCAAGGCAAAACTAAAATTTCAAAACTGGAAAGAGTAAAATTTTCACTTATTTTTACTGAACTTTTGGGAAAAGTTTTCACAAAAATGATCTGTGATTTTTATGGTAAAACCCAAACATGATTTGGTTCTAATGTTTGTTGTAAGCGTTAAAAACCTGCAAAAATATTCCCTTAATGCTGATTCGTTGTATGATAAATCTTGAAATAAAAGGAATTTAACCCCCTTATGCCCGTTACAAGAGGAACGGCAAACGTGTTTTTTAATCAAACAACTTAGGGTGGGGTATAAAATTTATGTAACTTCGTAAATTAAAAAATATTTAAAAGTTATCAAATATACAGTTTAAAAGGAATTAATATGTCGGTTCAAAACGATTATGACTTAATTGTGGCTGGAGCTGGACTTGCAGGAACTCTGGCAGCTACTATGGCTGCGCGAGGCGGTGCTTCAGTTCTTCTAGTGGACAGAAACGAAGAGATGAATGTTGGAAAAAAAACAAACTGGGGCTGGACCTGCGGAGACGCGGTCGCAGCTTCGCACATAGATTTTATAGAAGAAAGTGTAGGCATAAAATTTTCCAGCCCTGAACTGGATATGCCCGTTGACGGAGTTATGGCCCTTTCTCCCGATCTAAATTCAAGGTTTCCATTTGATGGAAAAGGGTTCTCCCTTAACAGGCCGGTTTTTGAAAGAAAACTGCTTTCCATAGCAAGAAAAGAGAAAATTGACTATCAGTCTAAATTTGAAGTTACCGGGCCTGTAATTGAGGATGGATTTGTAAAGGGGATAACTGGCAGAGATCGAGATGGAAAAAACGTTGAATACAGGTCAAAAGTGGTTATAGATTCTCTGGGAGTTTCAACTGTCTTGAGGAGAAAGCTGCCTGAGAACAATTTCATAGACAGAATGGTTGATATTAATGATATTGAGAGCACAGGAAGATACATCTATAGCTTTGAACTGGAACATGAAGATTCAAACTTTTACGATGAAAAATATGCACTAATCCATTTGAATAACGAACTTGCCCCAGGTGGTTATGGATGGGTCTTCCCAAAGGCAAACCACAAAGTGAACATAGGCCTTGGAGTGCAGAAAAGGGCACTTGATATCAGAAACAATGCGATGGGAAGAAGCGACAACCTGCAGACTCTCATTGACAATTACGTAAAATGGCTTCCCAATTTTAAAAACCTCAAGGTTGATGATTCTGACAACAACGGCAAAGGCATATGGTCTGTCCCGGTCAGAAGGCAGATGGAGAGCCTTGTTTATAATGGGTATATGGGTGCAGGAGACAGCATGACCATGCCAAATCCAATAAGTGCTGGAGGAATTGGGCCTGCCTTAATTGCCGGCGTCATTGCCGGGAAGAATGCTGCTGAATCCATATCCAAAGGGGATGTTTCAGTTTCCGGCTTGTGGAAATACAACGTTGACTTCAACAAGAAATATGGAAAGAAAATGGGTGGAATGGAAATTTTCAGAATATACCTGCAGTCAGTTAACAATGAAATCCTGAACTACGGCATGAAAACTTTCCTAACGAAAAAAGAAGCCAGCGATCTTACTGTTGGAATGATCCCTGAACTGTCGCTTGCAGGAAAGGCAAAAATGATCATAAAGGGGATGAAAAATATAAACGCATTCTCAAACCTTGTTTATACCGTGAAAAAGATGAACGAAATGAACAGGATTTATGAAAACTATCCGGAATCACCAAAGAAATTTGATTCATTCAAGGAAAAAGTGGTTGGCGAAATAGAGAACACGAAGAAGAAATTCCCGACCTCTCCTCTGTGAGTACACATTATAATTTTATTTCGAATTTATAAAATTCCAGATGTACTGATTATTTATCAGGGGAATCTTTTTCATGTCAGCGAGATGTGAAGCCATCTTTCTGGATTTGCTCTCCGTGCTGCATATTACACATGTGTCTTGAGATGAGTTTATTATATCTATTGCCTCGCGTTCCGTGATTTGAACTATTTTCTCCCCTTCGATGTCAAGTATGCGATCGGAATCGAAGAAGATATATTGTGGCGAACGGATTGAGTAGAATGATTTTATCTTTTCTTTCAGATCTTCCAAAGTCTTTGCCCTGACCATTCCCTCCCCTGTAGATCTCATCTCGGCTGAAAGCACATAGTCGCTTTCGTGGAAACGGTTGAAAGGAAATACAGGGATTTTAGCGGCATATTCTTCGGTATAGGCTTCGTTTAAATGTCCATTGTGGCCAAGCATCATTCCTATTCCCCTTTCAACCCAGTTAATTCCTGATGTTTTGCTGATAAACGGAATTGTTCTGCTGGCACGTGCATTTAATTCTATAACGTATAATTGGCCATTTTTTTCCATGAACTGAATGTTTGTAAATCCAACAATTTTATAGGTTTCCAGAAATTTTTCCGCAATGCCCATCATTTTATTTTTAAGTTCCTGATCCGGGATTCCAGGGCCACATATTGCAATTGAATCCCCTGAATGAATCCCTGCTGGTTCTATTTGCTTTAATATGCCAGCGATGGAAAGTTGTTTTTCATTGCTTATGAAGTCCAGATCGTATTCAGTTGCATCTTCAAGAAATTCTGAGAGCAGCAGGGGAAATTTAACATTATTGAGTTTCAGGCTGCTTATGAAGAAGTCTATATCCTCCTCGTTCCTGCTGACAAACATTGAAGATCCGCCTATAATGAAACTTCCCCTTATTATAACCCTGTCCTGGAATTTCCTTGATTTTTCACTTATTTCTTCAACGCTTTGAACCTGTTCCCATTTTGCCTGTTTGATTCCAAGGCGGTCAAGTTCTCTTGAAAACAGTGTTCTATTTTCAATTCTTTCTATGGATGATGGCTTTGTCCCAAGAATTATATCTTCACCATATATTTCCCCTATGTCATGAGCCATATTCTGCCCTGTCTGCCCGGAAAACTGTATAATCAGGCCATATGGTTTTCTTTTCTCAATTATCCCGCTTACATATTCAAGTGTCAGGGGCTCGAAATACAGTTCATCTGAAGTGTTGAAGTCTGTAGATACTGTTTCAGGGTTTGAGTTTATTATCAGGGTATTGTAGCCAAATTTTTTAAGGGCGTGTATTGCCTTCACAGAACTGTAGTCAAATTCCAGCCCCTGTCCTATCCTGTTTGAGCCAGAGCCAAGTATTAAGATTGAGCCTTCTTTCAGCGAACCGCTTTCATCCTCCTCATCATATGTGGAATACAGGTACTTTGTTTGGGAACTGAATTCAGAGGAGGAGGAATCTATCATCCTGAAACAAGGGAACAAATTTGATCTTTGCCTCATCAGAAATATTTCATATTCACTTATGCCCGTGTGCCATGAAATGAACCTGTCAGGAAAACCATATTTCTTGAGCTCCTTAATGTTGGGCTCTAAGCCATCTTTACAATTGTTTAGATGGGCAAACAGGCTGCCTAGCCTTTCAAGAATGTTTACCTGCCATCCTGTTATCCTGCTTAATTTAGCCGGATCCATTTCCCTGTTTAATGCAGACATTACAAATCCCAGCCTTTTCCAGTTGGGCACCCGCAGCATATTCATAATTTCGCTGTCATTATTGTTCTTGAAATATGGACCGAAATCCAGCTCTGTTGAAACGACCGCTTTCATAAAAGCCTCTTCAAATGAGCGGCCAATTCCCATTGTTTCCCCTGTGGATTTCATGGAAACGCCAATTGATCCTGAATCCGGGAATTTACCTACTGGCCATATTGGGATTTTCACTATTACGTAATCCATTGACGGCTCAAAGGATGCAGATGTGTTCTTCGTGATTGGATTGGATATCTCTCCCAGTGAATCACCCAGCATAATCATTGTTGCTACCTTGGCAATTGGGTATCCGCTTGCTTTTGAAGCAAGGGCAGAAGACCTTGATGTTCTTGGGTTTATTTCAACAACATAAAAGATTTCACTATCCAGGTCTAAAGCGAACTGGACATTGCATGCTCCGATTATGCCGGTTATTTCTGCAATTTGCAGTGCGGTTTTTCGCATTTTCTGGTGCAAATTGTCCGGAATTGTAAGAGATGGCGTTACAACAATGCTCTCTCCCGTGTGAACCCCCATTGGATCTATATTTTCCATGTTGCATACCATGATGCTGTTTCCCTCATGGTCCCTTATAATCTCATATTCCATTTCAATCAGGCCAAGAAGAGATTTCTCAATTTCTACCGACTCCTGGTTTTTGTCGGAGAAGATCTCTTCCAGGACTGAGATAAGTTCCTTCCCGTCCTCAATGATTTTTCCGGATAGGCCACCGAGTGAAAAAGATGTCCTCAGTATTACAGGAAAATAGTCTATTGTCCTGGCAATTTCCTTAAAATTGCCGCGCTTCAGGGACACAGACCATGGAATAGCTATGCCATTTGCCTCCATTACAGTGTGGAATAATTCCCTGTCCTCTGCGATCCTTATGGATTCGGGCTGTGTTCCAAGAATACTTACCCCCTTTTCCTCCAGGTATCCTGTTTTATGAAGGTCCATGACAAGATTCAATGCTGTTTGCCCTCCCATTGAACCCACTATATGTGTAACTCTTTCTTCTTCAATGATCCTTTTTGCATTCTCTACGTTGATTGGTTCTATATGGACAATGTCAGCGTTATAGTTGTCTGTCTGTATTGTTGCAGGGTTTGAATTCAACAGGATTGTGTAGATGCCTCTCTCCTTCAATATCCTGCATGCCTGCGTTCCGGCATAATCGAATTCTGCTGATTGGCCGATAACAACGGGTCCGGAACCAATAACAAGAACCCTCATTGATTCTTTATCAATTTTTGATGCCATCCATCACGCTCCTTAAACTTTCAAAGAACCCAGTGCTGTCTCTTGGCCCTGGCGACCCCTCCGGATGAAACTGTGAGCTGAGCACCATTTGCTCCTCCATTCCAATCATTTCCGGCGTACCATCATTCAAATCCCTGTACAGGATTTCAATTCCTTTTCCTGATATGGAATCTTCAGCTATACGGAAATTGTGGTTATGGGAAGTTATAAATGAACTGGTGCCGTTTCCGACGGAGTGATTGGAACCATGATGGCCAAATTTCATTTTTTCTATTTTTCCGCCAATGGCCTCGCCTATTATCTGATGGCCCAGGCATACTCCGAATATGGGAATTGAACCTATAATTTCTTTCAGATCACTTTTCAGTCCATCAAAAACCCTGCTCCCAGGATCCCCTGGCCCATTCGAAAGGAATACTGCATCGTATGCTTCATAGTTTTCAGGCAGGTTGAAGATGTTTACAACATCCAGGTTTCCCAGTTTTGACATTTCATCCAGCAATGACTTCTTTGTCCCCATATCCACATAAAGAATGTTTCTTGAGCCATTCCCGTTTATTCTGTAGCTTTGCTTTGTAGAGAACCTTTTAATCAGTTCCCCCGTATTCATCTCTGGAAAATAGTCCGGCATTTTATCATTTGAGCTGATGAATCCCCTAAGGTTTCCCGCATCCCTTATTTTTTTAGTTAGCTTCCTTGTGTCAATTCCGTAAATTCCCGGTATTTGATTAGATTTTAAGAGATCGTCCAGTATTCTAAAACTTCCACCACCAGGAAGCATTCCGTCCCTGACGACTATTCCACTAGCACTTACACTGTCACTCTGGGCTATATCCCTTGTAAAATCATAATAGAACATTGAGGGGAAGTTGAATACTATAACCTGTCCTCCGTATGAAGGATCGGTCATAATCTCATAGTATCCGGTGAATGATGTGTTAAAAACAAGTTCACCATTTGAGTCGCCAAATGAACCAAATGCCTTCCCCCCAAAGGATGAGCCATCCTCAAGAAGAAGGAATCTTCTCACTTCAGGCACCCTCCTCTTTTCAAAAAGCGAATATATCCAGAGAAAACAACAGAATTTTCAATTTTTTTAATTATGTTTCTCTGTATCATTAGACCCTAAAAAGACCGATTATTGTTTTGTATAAAAACATTGCTATAACAAATACTGCGAAAATTTTCACTGGCATCTTCCCACACCTAAAGCATGTGAGGTTTCTGATTTATAGAGTGGCAACTCGTATGCCCCCTTTTGAGAGTTCCGCCGCTGCAGCACTTTCCACAGGCGTTAATTCCGGCCACGTGCTTTCCCTTCCTCCAGTTTAGGCAAGCTGGCCATAAACCATTTAAAATGGTGGGTGGCTAGGCGCCTCTTACCTGGATCTGGCAATCATTCTTGCTGAATTTTATGAAATTCCAGCAATAAGAAAAAGTAATAATCGTATATCCCCATTGCAATCGATGAGATTTACCTATAAAGATGGCACGGTTGATTCTGAAGGCGGAGAGTTTGCATCTGTCACGAAATCAGGTTTTGCAGGGAATTTATCCATTAACATTTCCGGAAACTTCAATGCGCAGATTAAGAGAAGCTTTAGGGGTCTGATTATAAATGATCCAAGCGGGAGGGCTGGCCTGATCAGAAAAAACCTCAATGTTGCAATTGGGAACCAGGAATATTTTGTGAAACTTGGGGAACTTGGCTCAATAGTCTCAAAAAAGGACTCGCAGACATCTGTCGGAGATGGAAATTCCGATGTGCTAGTGCTGAAAAGAGAAGGAAAATTATTGATAGCGGAAATCACAGACAGGAAATATACTCTGCTGGCTATGGTCTACATCGCTCTTACTGGATATTTTGAAAAGAGCATTGCAAAAGCGCCAAGCCCGTTTTCCATTAGAAATGGCATAGTTTCAAACTTTATGATTGTGACTGCAATTCTAGTTTTTATTTTCTTGAATACAAAATATATCGGTGGCTTTTATGGTGGGCTGGCACTGACTATTTTGATACTTATAAGTGCTTTCATAGTCAGGGGAATTCCGCCAAAAATGAATAAAAACAATGAATAAAATCCTTTGATTTTGGGCAAAAACTACAGATTTCCCTTCAATTTTTCCAGCATCTGTATTCTCTTGGCAGGGTGTGGATGGTCACTGAATATGGATTGTTTGAGAGTTATTTTTGCATGTTTCCACTCCTCCAGCAATCTTCTGTGGTCTCCCATTTGCCCCTGATCCAGCCCGGAAATCATGAGCATGCTGCTCGCATTGTTTCTTGCGCTCTTTCTCAGATGCCTCTTCTGTGGTGTTGAAGCCACTATTTTGGCTAGTGCAGTTTGAAGATTTCCTGCTCCGCCAGGTATCGTTTCAGCTGAATTCACGTCTGCGTATGACTCCCTCATTCTATTGACGCCGAGCACCATTATATTGAAAATGAAGCTTATGCCAATCATGGCCAGCGCAGCTATAAGGATATATCCGCTTCCGCCCTTTCTTCCACTTCCGAATATGAGGGAATACCCAAAATAGAATATTATGGTTGGTATAAGGCCAATTGCGAGAAGCAGAGCAACATCGTGGTGTTTTAAGTGCCCAATCTCGTGCCCCATCACTGCCTCAATCTCATCTTTATCAAGTATATTCAGAAGTCCCCTTGTAACAGCCATTCTTCTTCCTGAAAGCACAGAGCCATAAGCGAAGGCATTGGCCATTGATGTTTCAGCGATGAAAAGATCCGGAACTTTTTGATTGTTGTAGGAACATACCTGTTGAAGGGAAGCATATAGCCATGCAGTCTGCGGGTCCCGTGGATCCACCTTTCTGAGATGGTACATTCTTCCTATTATGTATGGTGAAATCAGGTACTGGACGATATCCATAATTAACACCATTATCAATATAAACCCGAGAAACAAGAACGAATATGAGAAGTTGAAGAAATAGTTGGCCACAACTGAAATTACAATACCAGCCACGACCGCTATTCCAATCCCTGCAAGTATTGTTGCCAATCTAATTTTTAGGCCTGCACTGTTCATGCATAGATATTAAAATTCAGTTTAAGAATATTTGCAGAAAATATGACAGATAAGGTATCCTTACAACAGATTGTTATTCTTTTCCATTTCTCTCTTCCTCCGCTTCTTTTCTTCCATGCCAACTTTTGCAATCCCAAAACCGAGTATCAGGTAATAGAATGTGAGGAAGCCGGTGAAGATATAAAATAGCAAATTGCTGCCGGCAGATGAGATATTGAATGCAAATGTCCAGATGAAAAAGATAGAATAGAAATAAAAAGCAAAGGAAGCAGTATAAATCGCCCAGTGCATCCTGTATGCATGCAGTATGGTCCATTTCCCCTGGTAGTTAAGGAGCTTCCTTCTTGATCTCATGATATAAGTTGTTGCAGGAACAAAGATCAGGGAATAAATTATCATCAAGATCATGACATCTGTAAACGAAGACGGAGATAGATAGAGGCTCAGGACAATTGGCATTAATGAAACTATGAATATGTTGAAAATTGAAAATAGCCATGCGTAACTTCTCCTGCTAAGCAGTCTTAATATTATATATGTGGACATCAGTGGAGCTAAAAATGCCAGTATACCCATTATGTACTCAAAAGATCTGTTCCAGAATTTAGTCGTTATTGCCCATACCATTAATCCTTTTAACATTTTTGAAAATTGCTTATTCGCAGAAAATTCCACCTAAGTTCGGTAGCATAGACATATATACAATGTAAGAATTGAAAGTTAATGACCGAAAAATTGTATTTCAATGACTCTTACGTTAAAGAGTGCGACGCAAGGGTGAACAGAGTCACTGATAAAGGGGTAATACTGGACAGGACAGTTTTTTATCCATCAGGGGGAGGGCAACCAGGCGACTCTGGCACAATAACTGTGAACAATAATAATTTTAAAGTCATCAACACCGTCAAGGATGGCGACGAAGTGCTTCATATTATTGAGAATCAACTGGATGAAATAAAGGAGGGGGACTACTGCCACTGTACCATTGACTGGGAGAAGAGATATATGTTCATGAAATTTCACACATCCATACACCTGATAGATGGAATTGTAAATAAAATGCCAGATTACGAAGGGCTCATCACAGGCAGCCAGATATATGAGGACAGGGCAAGGGTAGATTTTTCACTGGAAAGTTTCTCCCAGGAGATGGCACAGAATATTATAGACACTGTGAACAGGGCAATAAAAGAAAATCATGATATAAAGATCAGGTACATGAGCGGGGAAGATGCTTTGAAAATACCAAATATTTCCAGAACTGCCCCAGGCAGGGAACTCATAAAAGATCTCCAGATTGTCAGGATCATAGAAATAGATGGCATTGATGAACAGGCAGATGGTGGAACGCATGTTGCAAATACCAGTGAACTGGGGCAAATCAACCTCCAGAAAATCGAAAACAAGGGGAAAAAGAATAAGAGGCTTTATTTCACACTTTCACCTTAATAATATTCAGTTAATTTTTTCTTTGTGTAAACCATTCTAAGTTATGACAGATTTAAGCTGGGTCAATGAAGAAATTGAAACCCTGAAAAATGATGGCAGGTATATACCAATAAGAATACTTGAATCGCCGCAGGGTTCTCACGTTAAAATCGAGGGAAAGGAAGTTCTGAATATGTGCTCAAATAACTACCTTGGCCTTGCAAACAATCCTGAAGTGAAGAAGGCAGTAATTGATGCAATTGGCCAATATGGAATGGGGGCAGGGGCCGTCAGATCCATAGCAGGAACAATGGAAATACACAACAAGCTCGAAGAAAAAGTTGCTTCATTTAAACATATGGAATCGTCCCTCGTTTACCAGGGTGGTTTGCTGGCTAACCTTGGGACTATTCCGGTGCTCGTTGGCAAAGAGGATGTGATTTTCAGTGAAGAACTGAATCACGCCAGCATAATAGACGGCATGAGGTTGAGTTCTGCAAAAAAATATGTGTATAATCACATGTCAGTGGAAGATCTGGAGAGAAAGATGAAGGAACACAGAAAGGAGGGAAAGAGATCACTTGTTGTTACGGATGGTGTTTTCAGCATGGATGGTGATATTGCACCAGTCAAGGAGATTCAGGAAGTGAAAGACAGGTACGATACCATGTTTTATGTTGATGATGCCCACGGTGAAGGTGTTCTTGGCAAAAATGGAAGAGGCATTGTAGATCATTTTGGCCTTCAGGGCAAGGTTGAGGTAGAAATGGGAACCTTTTCAAAGGCGCTCGGTTCCATGGGTGGATTTGTCGCTGGAAGTGAAAAATTAATAGATCTTCTCAAGCAGAGGGCAAGGCCTTTCCTTTTCAGCAGTGCGTTAAACCCCGGCGACGCCGCAGGAGTGCTGAAGTCTATTGAGATAATGGAAAGAGATGATTCCCTTGTGAAGAAACTCTGGGATAATGCAAACTATCTCCAGAAAGGCTTCAGGGATCTGGGATTCAAACTCACTTCAACAAAAACACCCATAACTCCGGTTGTCATAGGTGACGAAAAGAAAACTCTTGAACTCAGCAGCTATCTTTACAGAAATGAAGGTGTTTTCGCATCTCCAATCGTCTTTCCGACTGTTGCAAAAGGGCTGGCCAGAATAAGGGTTATGCCTTCAGCAATCCACTCCAAAGAAGATCTGAAGAAAACGCTCGAAGCCTTCGAGAAAGGAGCTAAGGCGTTGAAAATTCATTAAAAAGCATGGGCAACGTTTAAAGAATTTATATTTACCTCACCAAGCCTATTGACAAATAATAAAATATCTTGTTATACTACTTGATATAAGTGTGAATTGATGATAGGAGCAATTTTGTCCGGGGGATATGGCAAGAGATTAAAGCCGATTACTGATGAGATTCCGAAAGTTCTCGTTGAAATTAAGCCTAATTACACAATAATGGACAGGCAGATACTTGATTTCAAATATTTAGGCATTGAGGATATATATGTCCTATCCGGCCATCTGGGGGAGAAGATTGAAAGCAGATACGGAAAAGTGTACGACGGAATGAGATTTCATTATTTGAGGGAAGAAAAGCCCATGGGCACATTATATTCCATAAGAAATTTATTGGATTCTGTTGGAGAAGAGGATATAATGCTCAGGAATGGAGATACAATTACAGATATAAATTTTGAACATTTCAGAAAATTTGCCCAGGAATCAGCTTATGGCATGACAATGCTTGTTACAAAAATGAGGAGCCCATATGGAATAGTGGAAATGAATGGCGATCAGGTAACCTCTTTCAGAGAAAAACCAGTCCTTGAACACTACATAAACTCCGGCCTCTATTATATCAAAAACTCGATAAAGGAAATTTTCTTCAGCGAATTCAATGCAAAGGATGTTGAAATAACTGTCTTCCCTGAGATTGCAAAAAAAAGGCTGCTTGGAGCGTACAAAGAAGATTCGCTCTGGATTGGTGTGGACAGTGAGAAGGAGCTTGAACAGGCAAGAATGGAATACAGGGGAAGGGAAGATACAGGTTTTGGATACAAAAGAGAGGTCTTTGAAAACGAAAAATTCAAGATCAGGGAATATCTTGTAAAAGAAGACTATACCGCACAGATTACTCCGGATGAGGGAAACTTAATAAGATTTCTCAGCGGCAGCGGGATCGTCAATAGCAGTGTAAAGGAAGTGTATACCCAGGGGACAGTGCTGAAAATTGATAAGCCGGTAACTGTAAAGCCTCAACAGACCACAAGGCTTGAGGTATTTTCAAATTAACTGTTTCCACATTACGTAAGCTTCTGAGCCATCACTGTAGTAATTTCTCAGTATGGAAGTAACAAGAAAGCCATGTTTCTGATAAAACTCTATTCCGCGTTTATTATCAGTCCGCACTTCAAGCCTTATGGTCATGAAACCGTAAGTCTGGCATGCCTGGATAAAATTTTCAATAATCTCGCCTCCTATCCCAAGGCTTCTGAATTCTTCTTCCGTTGCAAGCATGAGTATCCTGGCTTCGCTTTGGGTAACCCTCCGTCCAGCTATAAAACCATATATTCTGTCCCCTGATGAATAAACGAGAAAGCCATCTGGCCATGATTGGTATATTTCAATCAAAAGCTCCTTTGAATATCTTTCAGAAAGTGATCTCTGTGATATTTCCATAGCTTTCTTTATCTCATGTGGTTCAATTCTCCTGACCACATGATCCTGCAACTCCTCCTTCTGCATATCTATGTTTCTATATTCGTTGTTGTCTATTAACTCTTTTTTAGGGTTACTCCTCCCGAATATCCTCATGCTTTCCTCTGTCAAACCTGAATGGTTTTCCATGGCCCGGGAAAACCGTTGCTTCCTTTTCCTGGCTCAATGTTTTAATTGAGTTGAGGGCTTCATCATAATTCAGCGTGAAAGTTTTGTTCACTGTAATCTCTTCGCCATCCTTCATAACTGCATCTCCAACAAAAAGTGCCCTAAGGTTTGTGAACAGGTATGACGTGCTATCGGGAGTGTGGCCATTTGACTTTATCACAACTACTCCTTCATATTTGAATTCTGATACCGGGTGGACGTCCTTTACTGGTGCGGATTTCATTGCAACTGCGACAAATTTTGACAGGAAACTTTTTGCCGGAACCATCTTCTTTTTGCCCATAACAACATCGATTTCGCCATCCGGCACATATATGGCAGGATTGTATTCCTCTTTGACAAGGGATAACCCCCCTATATGATCAGGGTGGTAATGCGTTATTAGGACTAGGTCAGGCTTTGACCTCAATGTGTTGTAGAATTCAATGATTTTTTTGCCGGAACCTTTTGTTCCAGCATCAATGAGGAATCTTTTTCCATTAAATGAGACGTCATAGCAGTTAGCCATTGTTCCCGGTATAAGGGTGAAAGAGTTTGCCACTTCCATAATGATAAAATGTAACACCGTTAATTAAACTTGTAGGTATTATTTAATAGCGTTTTTGAAAAATGAATCAATATCAGAACGAACGTCTGAACTTGCACTCGTTTTTACGTATGGCTCAAGCATTTTTATCCTTCCATCCAGTACCACAACAACCCCAATATCATCCACTGACCTAATGACTCTCCCCATTGCCTGTTTTATCTTGATTATTGCAGGGAACAGGAAAGCATACTGCCAGCCTGAGCCAAAAAGCATATCATAATAGGATGAGAGTGCCCGTTGTTTTATCGTGGGCTTTGGAAATGGTATGCCTGCAATGATTTCAACTTCCAGAAGGCTGCCTGGAAGGTTGATTCCCTCAGAAAGCCGCCCGCCCATAACTCCAAACAGCGGGAGTTTTTCTTCCCTGTAAATAGCAATCAGCCTGTCAAAATCTCTCTGGTTCATTGAACGTGTTTCAGAAAGATGAGGCAATTTGGTTCTTGATTCTATGTACTGCATTGTGTTGAATGATGGAAAGAAAACTATTGCCTTTTTCTCCAGCCCTGAAAGAATTTCTGTTATAGCCTTTCCATAATCTTCTGCCATTTCATTTCCAAATTCTGAATACTTTGTTGTCAGGCCTTCCTGGGACAGTGTGAGAAGGTTTGAGTCGGGAAAAACACCTTTTATTGATTTGAAATCGTAGTTTTCAATCCCGGTCATGTTGGTATACAGCCATACGGGATCAAGTGTTGCTGAGACGTGAATGGTTGCGGATTTGAAAAGGTGCTCAAGCACAATTGATGGATCGAGGCAGTAAGCCTCAAGCTTTTCTTCCTTTTCCTTTGAAACTATGCATATAAAACGATCGAACTCTGCATATCTTAAAAACTTAAGTTTTTCTCCAAGAATCCTGAGATGTGACATTGGAACCTTTCCCAGATTCTCCTTCTGCCCTTCTATCTGCAAGCCAAATGCTGTGAGCGCATCGATCATGTACTCAATTTCCTCCGGCTTTTTCTTCATATATATGCACATTTCGTCAAATATGTCCCTGAACATTATCCTCTTCTCATTCTGGCTTTCATCCAGATTTCTTGCCATCTCTATCAGGGATACCCTTATTGTTTCCATAAAATCAGAGACATGGGCAGATGGCTGCAGTTCAGGATCGCCAAAATCCACGGCCTCTTTCTCGGATATATTGATCATGTTCATGGTAATCTCTATTGAATTGGATTCCCTTGCAATATCCGGGAGATTATGTGCTTCATCTATTATAATTACGAGATTCTCCCTTGATGTTCTCCAGTTATAAATGGTTGTAATTGCCATATTTGAATTTACAAAATAGGCATAGGGCATAACAACAAGATCCGCGTCACGCATTGCAAATTTCAGTGATTCATAAGGGCAGATCTTTCTTGCCCTGAGTGTTTCGAATATGTCTGCTGAAGAATGAATGCTTTCAAGCAGAAATTCCCTTGTATCGTCCGAAGAAATGCCACTGTTGTAATAGTAGCATCCTCCCTCTTTCTTCTCCTTTGTCCTTTTCTTCCTTGATGAGCACATTTTTGAAAGAGATTCTGTTGAAAACTCCGGCTCATTTTCCAGTTCCATATAAAGAGGGCAGAGATTCACCCTGCCTTGGAAAGCAAGAGCTTTGAAATCCATTGCACTGGATAATATTCTAAGCTCTTTCAGAATCTGATCCTGCTGGGAATTTGTTCTTGTGAGGTAGAGAACCTTCTTTCCAGCTTTTTTAGCGTAAATAATTGATGAAATTATAGATATAATTGTTTTTCCGGAACCAGTGGGAGACTCTATTATTGGGGTTACATTTTTCAACAGGGAACTTACTGCAAAGTCTATAGCATCTATCTGGTATGGCTTCAGGCTAATTGAGCCATAACCTTCATCTGCATAACTCTCTCTTTTTGATTCCTTCACTCAAGCTTTCGCTTCCTTTCTTCAATTTCTTCAGGTGAAACGCTGAATTTTGATGCTTCTTCCAGTACATTCAATGCTTCGCCCTTTCTTCCAAGCTCTACAAGGGTATCAGATTTGAGAAGGTAGTAGGTTCCGTTTTCCGGTGACATATCAATTGCCTTTTCTATATCTTTCAATGCCTGCTCAAACCTTCCCATCTCCATAAGTGTTTCGTATCTCTTGTAAACAAATATCTGATCCATGCTGTTCAGCCTTATAGCTTCAGAATAATCATTAAGCGCCTCTTCCTTCTTTCCTATCTTGAACAGTGCATTTCCCCTGTTGTAAAAGAAATCCGGTATATCTGACTCAAGTTTTATTGCCCTGCTGAACTCCTCAACTGCCTCTTTGGCATTTCCAGAATCTTCCAGCGCTGCACCCAGTGCATTATGGTAATCTGCGTTTTCCGAGATTATGCCAATGGCACTGCGGTAATCTTTTACTGCCTGTTCATACATCCTCATGGAATAATAGGCAAGGCCTCTGTTGAAATAGTAATCCGGATCATTCTGTAATATCTTTATGGCTTTTGTGAACTCCTTAATTGCATCGGGGTACTTCTTCAGGTTGAAGAATGATATTCCTCTCTCGTTGTAATCGTCTGCAATTTCATCTCTATTCCTCAATTCACCCTGGTTTTTGATCTCTTCTGGCACAGTTCAAGAATTCAGAATAATACTTTAACCTAATGTTTTATTTTTCACTTGAAATTTGATCTTTAGAATCGGCTCTGTTTATTTTCATTAACTATTCGTGTATATGTGCTCCACCTTATTCTGGCAATTGGGGTCAGATCCACTCCTTCCTTCAATGATTTTCTTATGAAACTTATTGTTTTAGGGTCTGATGGATATCCCGATCCGAAATCACCATATTTTTTCCTTATTTCTTCAATTTCTCTGTCTCGAACAACCTTTGCGATTATGGAAGCAGCAGAAACAACTGGAAATAAGGCGTCTCCTTTATGCCGTGATATTACAGCTTTGCCAGTTGCTTTTGACAGTTTCAGTGACAGGCGTTCTTCATTTACGTCGAACGCGTCTACAAAAACTCTGTTTTTTCCATACTTCCCTATCAGATCCACCGCAACTTTTTCTTCAATTTCGTTCAGTGTCATAATACCCATCATTTCATTTATTTTTATTGACGTAATGATACTGAAGTGGACACTTTCCGAGAATTCTATGATTTTATTATATATCCTCTCCCTGGCAGAAGGGGAAAGCAACTTTGAATCCTTTGCACCTATGGATGACATTAACTCATCTTCAGCACAAACTATTGCCATCACCATAGGCCCAATTACAGGCCCCCTTCCTGCTTCGTCAACCCCGCAGCAAATATCAGACATAAGTATCCCCTAATAGGCCCAACACTAATAAATAGGAAACTCTATTTTTTTATGGTTAAAGGAAATCACATGCTATGGTTGAACCCGAAGAGACTGGCAAGTTCAAAAAATATCTTGAGATGGAAAAAAATAAGATAAATTTCAATCTTGAAGAGTATTTTCAGTACGTTTCAGATGAAGTTAAGGATGCCCACATGAAGAAGATAGTTACAGAGCTCAGAAACTATACTATGAATGGCGGAAAGAGGGTCAGGCCAATACTTATTGCGATTGCCTACAGAATGTTTGGCGGAGCAGGTGACGAAATATACAGGGCTGCAATCAGCATAGAACTCTCCCAGTCCTTTTTTCTGATCCACGATGATATCATGGATAGAAGCGATCTGAGGAGGGGGTTCAAGAGTTTCCACAGGAAGGTTGAAGAAATGCTTGGAGATATAAAGGATAAAGAACACATGGCAGAGGCACTTGCCATTGTTGCAGGTGATCTTGCCGTGGATTATTCATTTGATGCACTGAACAGGAGCAAATTCCCTTTGGATATCAAATACATGGCAATGGGAGAACTTATAGAGATAATAAGAACCACCGGGTACGGTGAAGGCCTTGACATGTTTTCTAGCGCAGGCGTTAAACTCAGGATGAACGATCTCATAAGGCTGCATCTTAGAAAAACTGCAAAATACACTCTTGAAGGGCCGCTGGTACTGGGCTCATATCTTGCTGGAAGAAATGAAAACCTGCATGCACTGAGAAGTTATGGAAACCTGGTAGGCCTTGCATTCCAGCTTCATGATGACGTTATTGGGCTGTTTGGAACGCAGGAAGAAATTGGAAAACCCCCAAAAAGCGATGTTAACGAAGGAAAACAAACACTTCTAATGATCAAGGCAATAGAAAAATCTGGCGAGAAGGACAGAAAATTCATTGAAAAATGCCTGAATTCAGGTGATATAAACGATGAGGATTTTGAGAAGCTGAAGAATATAGTCAGGGATACTGGTTCGTATGATTATTCCAGGTGGCTGATTGAAAAATTCATTGAATCCGGGAAAAGGTATGTTGACCGTATTGATGGAAACATGGAACAGAAGCAGTTCCTGAAATGGTTTGCAGATTACCTGGTATCAAGAAAATATTAGATTTGGATGAAGATCCTGTTTGTTTAATCACTAATGATATAAACCATTTTTTAACAACAGCAATATTTTTGTAACTGGAGGCGATTAATTAAGGATATCAATGTCCAGAATAGTTTTGCATGAAAGAGACCGGCCGTATTTGGTGAAAGTTGGAGATCAGGAATTGCATCTGTGCGCCTGTGGGTTGTCAGCCAATAAACCATACTGCGATGGAACACACAAGAAAACTCTTGATGAAAAAGACGGAGTTTATCTGTATGATCATGAGGGAAAAAGAACAAAGGTAGAATCCTTCTACTCAAAACAATAACCCATATTTTGCAATGCCGCCTTTAGTTGAGCTATCATTTCACTAAGCAGATCTAAGGGTTGCCGATGATTGGAGATTTCAGCCAATTGCATATCTAAATTTCTTGTATGCCCAGGATAATTGCCTTTATCTATAACGCGATCCATGAGTCCATGGCCGATGCATCTGCCTTTGAATAAAAATTAATTATTCGCTGTCATACTTTGGCCCATATTTTCTGTACATTTCCCTCATTGTTTCACTGTCAATATGAGTGTATATTTCTGTGGTGCTTATGCTTGAATGCCCCAGGAGAGCCTGTATGAACCTTATGTCTCCGCCATTTCTCAGGATATTTGTTGCGAAAGTGTGCCTCAGGGTGTGTGGCGTAACCCTTCTCCTTATTCCAGCCCCAATTGCCAGGTTTCTTATAATTTTCTCAATTGTAGAGGGATGAAACATTCCGCCCTTGTTGCTTATAAAAAAGAATGGGGATGCCTTATTCTTCGCCAACCTTGACATGAAATAAGATTTCAATATGCCCATTGTCTGATCTGGCACCAGTGTTATCCTTTCCTTATCGCCCTTTCCCCCATGAACGGTTATTTTTCCGGATTCAAATTCAATATCTTCAATCTTTAGATTGCACAATTCACTTACCCGCAGCCCTGAATTTAGAAAGATGCTAACCATTGCATAATCTCTAAGATTCACTTCGCTTTCTTTAAGAAGTTTTGCCGATTCCCTCTGGCTCAGATATACCGGGATTTTTCTGGATCTCTTTGGTGGTGTCAGATTTTTTGGTATCTTCAGTTCCTTAGCTTTCATTGCATACTTCAATGCCTGGACAGCCAGATACTGGCTGTTTTTTGAATAATTCCGCTCTGTGGCAAGGTAGAATTTGTATTTTTCTATATCACTGGAATTGCATTGTTCCAGAGGCTTCTTTGTAAACTTCAAAAAGACTCCAACCAAAAATGAGTACTGCTTCACCGTCCTCGGGCTCCTTCGCTCAGAAATCATTATGTTCCTGATTTCATCCACCGTATTCTGAACTGCTTGATCCGAAGCCATCCCAACATTATGCAATTGCAGGAATAAAACTTTATCCCAGTTCAGAAGTGAAGAGCATTAAGTGGCATCCTCCCCGCCCTATCGGACGGGGCTTCCTGCTTCTGCGATCTGAGTTGCCCTTGCGGGTAGTGCCCTGATCTCCACAGGCGTAACTTCGGGAGTGCCCCTCCCTAATTTCTTTATTCCTAGATT
>JAKAVO010000046.1 GCA_021817255.1 Thermoplasmata archaeon | reverse complement strand
AAATAGGGAACATGAGCATGGAAAAGGAGGGAATTTATGGAAGCATATTTCCAATGGCACAGGCTGCTAAAGCTCTTCCCAATAAGGGACTGGTATTTTCTCAGGTGGAAAGAATAGCAAAGTTTGGGACAATGAATCCCAAGTCTGTTCACGTTCCAGGGCCCTTAATAGATTATATTGTAATTTCTCCGGAAATGTATTCGTGGCAGGGAGGGAATCTTGAATTCAATCCAGGTATCTCGGGAACCATAATCCCACCGGATCCGCCAAAAAGAGAACCATCAGGTGAACTGACATTCCGGGATGTAATTGTACGGAGAACTGCACAGGAAGTTGCCAGTGTCATAGCGGAAAAAAAGGGGCCAATAATAGTAAATTTTGGAGTAGGCATGCCTGCGGAAGTTCCAGCTGTCCTAAATGATGAGGGGTTAAAGGACTACGTCTATTCAACAGTTGAAGCGGGACCATGGGGAGGTGTCCCTCTGAAGGGTTCAGATTTTGGTCTTTCAATGGGGCCATTTGCCATAATCCCTCTACCAGACCAGTTTACCCTGTATGAGGGTGGTATGATCGATCTGGCAGTACTTGGCTTCATGGAGGTCGATCCATATGGGAATGTGAATCCATCATCTCTTCCCGATAAAATAACAGGGCCGGGAGGTTTTCCGGTCATAGTGTCAGGCTCCCCTAGGATCATTTTTGCGGGTGCTTTCACTTCCGGTAAACCTGATATTAAAGTAACCATGGACGGATTGAAAATAATCAGTGAAGGCGGAAAGAAATTTGTAAAGAACCCATACAAGATTTTATTCTCAACAAATCAAATGGATGGAAGAAAGAAAGAGATTACATATATAACAGAAAGAGCAGTATTCAAGATTATCTCGGGAAATATTACCCTTGTTGAAATTGCACCAGGAGTCGATATTGAAAAAGACATCATGGATATGATGGAATTCAGACCAAAGGTATCTCAGGCAATAAACGAAATGGATAGGGCAATATTCCTTAACTGGAGATTAGGGCTCTCCAAAAAAGGACCAAGGCATCAACAGAAAATCTGATTGTATATAAATGATTAATTAAATTGCTTTAACTTTTTGCAAAATCACTCAATCGGTCAAAATTTATCCATGGTTGTGAAGAAGATCAGAAGTGGAACTTGATTTCAGAAGTATGCAAAAATCCATTTGGACAATCACAGTCAATTTTATATAGAATAAGTAGCGTATATATATCAATATACGATACTATATACTATATCGGTAAACCTTATTACACGACTATAATTGAAAGGAATGTATGAGTACAGATACAAAAGAGGACTTGATAAAGTCCATAAACGAAACGGAAACAAGCGGTTTTCACTACAAAACCTGGTTGATTTCGGGTCTCGGCTTCTTTACAGATGCATACGACCTGTTCATAATAGGAGTAGTGACAAGCTTACTGGTTTTGGCTGGCTGGGGTAAATTCAGCACTTTGGAAACATCCCTGCTGGATTCAACAGCTCTACTGTCAGCAGTAATTGGGGCCCTTATTTTTGGAAGGCTGCTTGATAAATTAGGAAGAAAAGCAATCTATGGACTTGAACTTATAATTCTAGTCGTAGGGGCATTGGGGAGTGCATTCCTGACACCTGTGAACGGAGTGTATATTTTGATAGCATGGAGATTCATTCTTGGAATAGGAATTGGAGGAGATTATGCCACAAGTTCAACAATTATGGCAGAATACTCAAACTCCCGCAGCAGAGGAAAACTTGTTGGTATGGTTTTTTCAATGCAGTCATTTGGATTGCTCGCGGGTCCTCTAATATCCCTTGGATTGATCTTCTCAGGTATTGATCTGGGTCTTGTCTGGAAGTTACTTTTGGCATTCGGCGCAATTCCAGCCATAATTGTGGTATATTACAGAAGAAAGATGCCTGAGACACCAAGATACAGTCTCAGAGTTAAGGGCGATGCAAAAGGTGCATCAAGCAACTGGCAGAAATATACCGGCATATCCACAACTGCAGACGCGAGTACAGAAACAGTCAGAGAATCCTGGATAAGCATCATAAAACAGAAAAGATTCCTTCTTACTCTCCTTGGAACAGCTGGATCATGGTTCCTGATGGACTGGGCTTTGTATGGTAATTCAATCATGTCAAACTCAATGTTATCCGCTCTGGTGCCTTCCGCTGTAACAGGACTTAGCCGACTGATAACAACTACGGAATATTCAGCGTTGATATTTGGTGTTGCGGCACTTCCAGGTTACTGGTTAGCAACGTTTACCATCGACAGGATTGGAAGAAAACCAATTCAGACGATTGGATTCGCCGCCATGGCCGTCAGCTTTGGGATTCTTGGAATATTCCACCAGCTTCTCTCTGCGTCCTTCGTGGCTGAGTTTCTGGTTATTTACGGTATGAGCTACTTCTTCATTGAGTTTGGACCAAATGTAACTACCTTCATATATCCACCTGAAGTTTTTCCCACTAAAGTCAGAGGGTTAGGTTCAGGTGCATCAGCTGCTGGAGGTAAAACCGGTGCCTTTCTGGGGACATTCCTTAATGTAATAATAAGCGCATCCTTAGGGGAATCAGGGCTATTCCTGATTCTGGCATTCCTTTCAGTAATTGGACTGATATTCACCGTGGTACTACTCCCTGAACCAAAGAGACTGGATCTGGACGAAATATCTGGAGAAAACGAACTTCTCAAGGGGGAAGCACTTAGGACAGGAACGAAAGCTAACTAAGAATACCATTATTTTTATTTTTTTTAAGTTACAAATTGTACCCAGTAACACTATTTTTTCTGCATTTCATAACTTTTACACATCTTTTCTTAATACCTCAACAGCATTGAAAAAAATTGGATTTTTCTCTTCTAATGGCGGTGGAGGTATAATTGACCTTTCCACTCTGACATGGACCCCATAGAATATTATTTTACTGAGTTCTATCTTTCCAATTAATCATGTTTATAGCTATTGAAGGGATCGATGGTTCCGGGAAGAGCACTTTAGCCAGTTCAATTGAGAAAGTGCTATCCTCCTTAAACTACAGGGTATATAGAACATATGAACCCACTGATAAAT
>JAKAVO010000003.1 GCA_021817255.1 Thermoplasmata archaeon | reverse complement strand
GGGAGACGCATATGCTCCGGGAACCATCAGGGACACAACTATCATTAAACTGGCGTAAACATAAATATGTTTCATCTTATAATACAATTTAATAACTAATATTTATAAGTTTTGAATTAGTCTAATTTGAAATATTTAAATATATCTTTTTCTCCGGTTTTTGGCGAAATGAAATTCGATTTTTGCCAATTGCGGACATCGCAAAGTAACAGGAATCTTAATATTGCAATTATCTCTATTTCGCTGCCTGCGACAGAACACACTAACCTGCAGGCGTCAGGCAGGTTTATGTTTCCACATATTGTCGATCACATATTTCTGCACGCAGTTTTTCAGTGCACGGCATTTTGTAATTTTTCTGCCATAAAATCTTCCATTGGTTGTATCCAAACATTCGTCGCCTAATTTTACGCATTTGAGGCTGTAAGAATAATATTCCCATCCATTTCTTTGGCCAGAGAAGGGATCAACAAATTGTTTTAACTCTGTTTGATTAATTAAATGGATACGGTCATCTTTTCTATAATTCTGATCACTGACAGCCAAATGTGAGAAGCAATTCACTTTTTTTTTGCTCTTTTCAATAACACCACCATTTCCGCGGATTTGACTGTTCTAACACCTTCGCAGGTTGGAGGGAAGCGATCATCGTTCGAAACCACGAAGTCGGCTTGGGTCTTAATTGCAGTAGCGAGAATCATAGCATCTGGAAGTTTGAGCCCTGTCTCAGCCCTGACTTTGGCCGAAGAGGCAGCTATATCTACTGATAGAGGTACTATCTTCATATGTTCGTCCGAAATGAGTGCTGACAGGAATTTTTGTGCGTCCGTTTTTCTTTCTTCAATGTAAAAACCTGTTAGCATTTCTGCAATTACCAGCGTAGGGACGAATGCCTCTAAAGATCCTCTCTCTACAGCTTGCAAGACCTCTCTAGAATGGGAATAATATATTGCCTCCTTATTAAGAACATTCAAGAACACATTGGTATCGAGGCAGGCTTTAATCCCACTCACCTCTGATGCCCTTGAGTATTTTTTTCGCCTTCTTTCCTAGGGGTTGAGTCTGCTCTAGAACCGAGACAACATCATTTTTTTGAGCCTTCTTAATTACGATATCACCATTTCTTTTTTCGAAGAGGATTTTGTCCCCGCTTGATACCCCTAATGTATCCCTGATTTCTTTCGGGATTGTGATCTGACCTTTTGAGGTAATTTTTCCCAGTTCGATCATTCTTCCTTACCAGAATGTAATGTATTCATTACATTAAAGCATTTCTTTTTGACTCCGAATGTTCACCATTTGCTTAAATACTAGGGTAATCAGTCAAGAAGGTGTGAAGAACCGATTGATCAATGAATGGGTACTGAGATAGTGCCTTTGTGTTCGAATACCGGTGTTCAACATTCTTATTTTCCATTAATTTCTTATGTCTTCTTGTAAGATTAATTTTCATTTATGTAGAATTAGGGTAATAATTTTCCTACCATTGTTAGTAAAGGACATGTAGGCAATCAATTAATTAAATTGGGGAAACTGAAAACAGGCAAGGCGCTGCCTTTCCATGGTTGGTTTCTTTTGAATCTGGAACTGAACACGCCTCAATTGAAAACCTCTTCAACGTTCTTAACCTCCAATCCAGTTTTCAAAACCCCTCTATACGGTTCTTTGTCGTCAGTCAGTAAAGCCATTTGATGAAATTTACAGTAGAAAACGTACGTTGCATCATAAAATGTCAGTCCAGTTGAGACTGAAAGCTTCATTATCTCTGCGATATCCAACGGCTCAAGTCTGATTACTCTGATCCTTGCAACCACTTTCTCAATTTATTTTGTCAAATCCAGTATGAGATTTTTTTCAAGCCCTTTTTATGCGGCCATCATTTCCCTTTGTCAGAATGCTTCCAATCTCATAACCAGCCAGATCCAGCACAAATGATTCTTTTAGAATTTCTTGCACACCTTCTTCCGAATCTAGGAAGAATAAGGTGAAGAGTGAACTTGAATCCAAAACATAACTCGAAGCCACTCTATCGCCTTTGGCCCCTGTCCTTTCTTAAATCACTGAGAAGCTGGTCACGATCAACGTCCTTTAGCATTCTGTGAATCTTGTAAAGACTTTCCAAGAAGTCTTTATCGTTCCTTCTCTCGATTTCATTCTTCAATAATTCCCTCATAACTTCTGAGTAATTTATCCCCAATCTCTTTGCTTCTGCCAGCGTCCGTTCATCCACACGTATACTTACGAGCCGTGCCATACAATATTGTATGTCATAAAACACATATATGCTGTGCGATCACTTCAGTAATTTCTACGGCATTGTTTTTCAGAACAACTGTAAGCAATTGTTAAACACGGTATGCAATGATGGAGATACCAGTACTCGGCGATTCGATGTGTTACAAAACCATGTCCTGGAATTCCAGCCTCTTTTCAACCGGCGTTCACGTCTGTAAACTGCAGAGAAGCGAACGGAAATACAAGTAGGTAATTGTCTAAATCCAGTGTCACTAGCGGGAAGCCCTCTCTCCAGAACCTCTACAAGGTATTGCCAGCGGTCTGGGTGGGTACCATCGACGTCTGTCGTACCACAGAATCTTAGAGAGTTCTTTACTCGCCAAAATCATTCCTTCGTACTTTTTCCTATCTGGATCACCACCTGCAAGTTTTGCGATTCCTCGTGCTACATATGTTGGTAATTCAGAAATGCAGAAGTGTGGAGCCTGTGCTGCCGCATCTCTCCAATTTGATTCGGCAACTCCGAAGTTTTTCAAGCATTGCTTCTGAGCGCAACCATCCAGGGGCCCCCTACAACTGTGCAAGTCTCATCCTTAAGTTCTGCAGTCAGTGGGGTTACGGTTCATTCCCGAGTCCGTAAATTTCTCATAAGGCACGTTTCCCTTTGGCTTTGATCATTCTATCCTCAGAGATTTTTCTCAATTTATTACGTATTGGAACGTCGATTCCATATTTCTCTTTCAATTCCTCGCACTTCTCATAAAGAGAAGATTCCCAAATATGGCCCCTTTTGTCTCTTTCGGATTGACTTGTACATTCGTTAAGAACCAGATCATAATTTATATCAGATCTTGCAATCAACGCCATATCTTCTAAATCCCTGTCTCCCTCGGTCATGCCCTTCATAAGAAACATATCTTCCTTTGACAATAGAAAAACAATGAGTTTCTTACCAAAGTATATTTTGTTGGCACGCTGCTTAATAGTCTTGGTCAAGAATAGTTTTTTCGCAACATACTCTATGAATATGTCCCATCTGAATTCTTCAAGGTTCTGCATAATGGTCGCAGAGAGTTCATTGTATGGTTTAGTTAGGTCTTGAGGCTGTAAAGTATGATAACCGCATCCTTCAAGGGAATTAGTCAAAATTTTATGATCCCGCTCTCTTTCAACTATCACATCGATGTCCTTTGTTCCAGGTTTCAACCCGTCTACTGCCATCACTGCTCCACCAAGCAGGTAGATGTTTAACTTCTCACGAAGAATTTCGTCCAGCCTCCTCAGTTCCTTTGTGACATATTCCAGATCAAAATTTCGCCGATCTGAACCGATCAACCTATCACCACTCCGTACAAATCAGCCTGTTCCTGGAGTTCCTTTGGTTTGGGCAATGGCCACTCTCTGGCTCCGCCATTGCTTCTAATATAACTAATGAAATTTCTGGTTTTTTCCACAAGATTGTATTTGATTGATTTGTCAACAAGTGAATCAATGTCCATATTCCTTTTATTTTTGAAAGCCAGTAGTAGGGCATATGTGGAATATGTCGGGCTTTCCGGATCTATAAGCAAGGTGTGAAGAATTACATCTTCTATGGTTAACTTATTCAAGTTTGGATCGTGGTAATAATATGAATCCTGTGTCAGGAATCGTATTCCATAATCTGGTGAAACACTAAGTGCAGTGGGAAACGGTTCAATCGGTAATCTCTCTTCTTTCTTTCCGGAATTTTTCCTTATCTTGAAGAGACAACGATAACCACTCCTCCAAAGTATGATTGCATCTCTTGGCAATTTCTCTGTCAGGTACTCCATGCTTACATGATCTGAAAACTCTCTGACGAAGCGTAAAAGGTTTCTGTTCCCGGCCGGTTGCTTCTCAGAGGAGGTGATGTTCAATCCATGCATTGATAGATTGCGAATTGCTCTCCACGAGGAAACAGAGGATATCCCATACCCAAAGCTCTCTTCGCCTGTCACATTCTTGAGCAGCACTGCAATATTGGAGTTTGAAATCAACGTCTCCCATGGGACATACGGTTCAGCTCTGAGGACTTCCCGCAGGGTTAGAGCGAAATTCCTGTCTGATATGCATACCAATTTCTTCATACCATGCTTCTTTGTTGCAACGATTCCCTTCTTTTCCAAGCCTTTGACCATTTGAGAGATAGAACTTTCTGACTTCCGTGTTAATGCTGAAAGATCACGAATAGACGAGTCCTGATGCTCAGCGATCACCCTTATTGTGGAAATTTCACCTTTAGAAAAGGCAAAGGGTAACATTTTTTCTTTCATTATATTTCATAATTACGAATAACTATTTAAGCACTTTCGATTTATGAAAAGAGAAACAGAGTTAAAGTCATAAATAAAAACAGGCCTTTTGGCACAAGTGTATAATCCAAAAGCGGTTGTAAGAGTGAAATAAGCAGTCATAAGAAGATTTCCCAGTTCTATAAATAGATAGAGGGAGAAATCCAGTTTTTTTTTCGTCTCATCTAAGATCAAGGAAAAATAGGGAAAGCATCTTAAAGAGGTTTGTAAACAGATATGCCGAATGTGACGATTAAAAGCGAAGAATATCCAATATTAGAATTTGACCCGGACAAAAAATCTATCAATACCCCTGAAGCACAAAGCGATTCGTTCAGGGTGCCGGAAAATTGCGTGCTTTGTTTTTTCAATGATGTACTTCAGCGGCTTTATGAGAAGGGATTAACAAGAATAATGGGAAATGTCAGAAGCGACATAGGTCTTTTCCCCATATATGAGATCGAGTTGAACGGAAAGAAAGTTGCTCTTCTCCACCCCGGTGTAGGGGCACCTCTTGCTGCTGCATTTCTTGAGGAGATTATATCACTTGGAGCCAGAAAATTCATAGCATGTGGTAGTGAAGGAGTCTTGGATAGGGAAATTTCCTTAGGCTACTTGATGATACCAACTTCTACTGTGCGGGATGAGGGAACATCCTATCATTACTTGCCACCTGGTAGGGAAATTGGAGCAACCCCTTCTGCGCTTAGAACCCTGACGGAGACTCTGGCACTTCACAACATCAAGTATCTTTTCACGAAAACTTGGACCACGGATGCTTTTTATCGCGAAACAAAGGAGAAGGTAAAATTGAGGCAATCAGAAGGATGCTTAACTGTGGAAATGGAAGCATCGGCATTGTTCGCTGTAGCAGAGTTCAGGGGAGTTTCTCTCGCGGAGTTGCTCTATGCCAGTGATGATGTAAGTGGTGATATGTGGGACGTTGAATCTTCAAAGAAAAGAAACATCGCCAGAGAGGATGTATTGTACCTGTCTATTGAAGCCTGTTCGATGCTTTGAAGTTTCAGCACATGATTCCATTCATGCCTTTGGCTAAATTATACACTTTTCCCGAAAAAAGATAAAGACTTGTGACATATATCGCGCGTATAAGTTGTTGTGAATTGGTTATGATCCATGAAAGTGTAGAAATGGAAAATAAAATCTACAAAGAGGTTAGAAATCAGAGAGCTGAAAATAGAGCGATTCAAATGATAGGTAGGGATTCGATTAATTAATTAAATGAATATCACCCTAAGGTGCTACATCTTGTTATAAATACCCATAGTAAGCTTTAACTATCTATGTATAATTACATCAATATGGAGACAACTATCCAAATTAAAAAGGATCTTAAAGAAAGGCTCAATGCTTTGAGACTATACCCAAACGAATCTTACGATTCAGTCATAAGAAGACTTTCCGAACTGGCAGAGGACGAGGAACCTCTTTCTAGAGATACAATTGAGATGATAGAAATGTCCCTGAAGGACATTAAAGAGGGTAGGGTATATACAACCGATGAAGTGAAGAAGAGGCTAAAGATTGCCTGATTACGAGGTAAAATGGACAGAAACAACTGCCCGGTTCTTGGAGAAAATGGAAAGTGTTGACGCCGAAAGAATCCTGGAAAAGATGGAGCTTGTCAGCAAGAATCCGTTTCATTACATTAAGCGTCTCAAGGGTGTCCCACTTTACAGCTTAAGAACTGGAAAGTACAGGGTAATCATGAGTATAGAAAGAGAGAATCTTGTGATCCTTGTGGTTGATGTGGGAAACAGAAAGAACGTTTACGATGATTTGTAAATCCCAATTAAATGCGTTCAGAATGGTTTTGACATCCGGCTCCATGTCTTATAGGATTCTTCTTATAAATCAGTAGCCTTGATAAGGAATTTTGTGGTGGAACCCGCTGAATTGAGTAAAAAAGGATAGGTAGGTAGTCGTTTAATTAATTAAGTGGATACCACTTTTCAAGTTCGAAATACCTTCGGAACTGGACTGAAAAGTTATGGTAAAAAGTTCCCATTTCGAAGTTGAATTTTAATGAGGTACTCAGCATAGTTATCCACATCCATGCATTCCAGTGCAATGGCCAATTCTATGTTTCCTTCATTTATTGCATTGGCTTGTTCCTTCTTCTTCAAGTCATCCAAGAGTTTCCTTGTCCCTGGACTAGCGTATATAGTTTCAAAATCATCAGTTGGCAAGATTGTTCAGTTCCTCTAGTCTTTCAATTCCTTTGAATAGAAGATAGGAAGCAAAAGCACCCGTTCCCATTGAATTCAGTGCCTGTTCAAGTTCCTTGTTGCCTGACTTTCTTGCGAGCTCGATGGCCTTAATTCTGGCATTCTCTATTTCCTTTAAGGTGCTCTTTCGAATTTTTATAACGGCACTCTCTTTGTTGTCTGCCATAAATAGAAATACACGGAACTATTATAAAGTTACCTATAGGAAACTATTAGGGATCCTTGTAATTGAGTTGGGAAACAGAAAGAACGTTTATGATGATTTCTAAATCCCATTTAATTGGGTTCAGAATGGTTTTGACATCCGGGTCCATGTCTTGTAGAATTCTTCCGATAGTCCGGGAACTTTTACGAATCTGCTTTTCTCGTAAAACGTAATAGCCTGTTTATTAATCAGCGGTGTATCTATGACCAAAGCTTTCAACTGATCTTTTGGGATTCCTCTTAACAGAAAGCTACCGATACCTTTTCTTCTGTAGTGAGAATCGACTACAATCTCTTCGATATAAAAATTCCCCAATGAACATCCATGCTCAGAGAGAATTTCAGTCTTGCTGCTTCCAGCCAGCCATCCCGCTATTTCCGAATTGATATCGGCGACCAGGCACAGATAAACATCTCTTTTCACATAATTCTCAACAATATTTCTATTAATGATCAACTGGTTATTCTCGGAGGAAGAGTTGTTAACCACCAGATAGGGACTCAGCGAGTTTTCCAGCATAATGTACATACTATCAATGTCTGCTTCTACTGGCTTTCTCAGCAGAAGTTCTGCATCCATCATTCTCTATATGTAGATTGTATATATTAATTGCCTTGGTAAGGAATTTTGTGGTGGAACCGGCTGAATTAAGTGAAAAAGGATAGGTAGGGAGTCATTTATATAATTAAATGGATATTACTCTCTGATTCTCTTTCACATTTCTGCGTGCAGTAAAGATTTTTTAGTTTAGTGAGATTGCATAATATGACTGGGGGGACTGATCTGAGTAACACATGGAAGGATTTACGTCTGAAGCCGATAAAAGCTGTTTATGCTCAGTTGGTATTCAAAGAATTTTCAGATTCAAGGATTTATGAGTTCATCCCATATCCCCCGCCTTCAACTCTCGAAGCTTTAGAAGAACGTTTCAAGAAATTTGAAGAGGGAAAGTCGCCTGACGGACGCCAAATCTGGTTGAACTGGTTGGTTCTTGACAAACCAAAGAATAAACATGTGGCATGGTTGCAGGCGACAGTCACAGAAAGGGTAGCTGAAATTGCCTACGTAGTTTTTCCTAAATATTGGAAGATGGGTTACGGCTATCGCTCCGTTTCGTTAATGTTGAAGTATCTGTCGTCTTCCTTTTCTTTAAGCAAGATTCGTGCTACAATGAGTGTGGGCAACTTCGCATCTATTGCTTTAGCAAGAAAAATAGGGATGAAGCGTGTCGATGAGATAGACGAAGGGGATTGTCTTTCTAACGGGTTGCGTGCAGAGTTTGTATATGAAATAGCATTGGAATGATTCGGTTAGCAAGACATTCCGTTGGAGAGGGAAGGAAGTTACTATTCGGAATGATGAGTTAAAATAGATTTATTTTCTGATTTGCCAAAGGATAGGTAGGGATTCGAACCCTAATAAATAAGATCTGCAGTCTTACGCATAACCTCTCTGCCACCTATCCATAAAGTTCCGTAATAGAATAACACATATTTAATTTTCTTTAGGAGTTGCCACATTTCCAATAAGAAACAAATTAATAAATAATATATGATATTTTAAAGCGAACTCATGTCAATTACAAATCTGTATTTTACGTCTGAGTTGACTGTTCTAACATATGCTTCATTTACCTTCGACACTGGAATAAGCTCAATATCTGAGACTATGCCATGATCTGCGCAATAGTCCAGCATTTCCTGTGTCTCTTCAATGCCTCCAATGTTGGACCCACCCACAGATCTTCTTCCGCCTATAAGAGAACCAGCAGAAATCACGTGCTGTGATTCTTTTTCCGGCAGCCCTACCAGAACTATGGTTCCGTTTATTTTGAGCAAGGAAAGGTATAGGTTCATGTCGTGTGGCGCTGGTATTGTATCTATAATAAGGTCCATTGTCATCCTATTCTTTTTCATGTCTTCTGTATCCTTTGAAATAATGACTTTTTCAGCGCCGAGCCTTTTTGCCTCATCCCGCTTTTTCTCTGAAGTAGTCATTACAACAACGTGGGCACCCATAGACTTTGCCAGCTTTACTGCCATATGGCCCAATCCGCCAAGGCCCGCAACTCCAACCGTCTGCCCTGGCTTTAAATTCCAGTGTTTTAATGGAGAATAAGTTGTAATTCCTGCACAAAGCAATGGTGCTGTTGCTGCGAAATCGAGCTTCTCTGATACCTTAAGGACAAAATCTTCAACTACAACAATCTTATCAGAATATCCGCCATAGGTCATTCCGCCGCTCACCTTATCCTTGGAAGAGTAAGTGAATGTTGCCCCATTCTCACAGTATTGCTGCAATCCCATTTTGCAGGGGCCGCACTTTCCGCAGGAATCGACCATGCATCCAACCCCCACTCTGTCCCCCGGCTTAAATCTGGCAACATTCTTGCCTACTGCATTTACAACTCCCACTATTTCATGGCCAGGCACCATCGGGAAAGAGGCACCTCCCCAGTCATTATTTACCTGGTGTATGTCTGAGTGGCATATCCCGCAATATTTTATGTCAATGGAAACGTCTTTATCTCCCAGTTGGCGCCTTTCAAATTCAAATGCCGACAATTTTCCGCCAGCTTCCCTAGCTGCATAACCTTGCGCTTTCATGGTATTGTAATGTGAAAAATGATTATAAACATTTTTTCAAAATTGCAGATGTAAATCGCTTTATATAGGAATTAGGCTAAAAGCAACACTGAATAGATCCTGCAGATTATTTTTCAATAGTTCTTATAAGCCTCCAAAAACCCTAAGTTTAACGGACTTTGGCATGATTTTGGCGATTGATATATATTTTCCCACGCTCCTGGCTCCTTTGGAGTGTATTTTTCTATGCAGCGCATTGTGCTTCAATAACCATGGCTTTATCTGGGCATCCCAAACTTTCTGGTATTGCCCGGGATTATCTGCAGAACATGCAAGTGCCGCTTCTTTCCCGGACCAGAAAGCTCCCTGCAAACCGCCTGCAGTGGTATTCAGAACTGCGTTGACCATATCGCCGACCCATAACTGGTTGCCTTTGACAACCTGATCCGAAGGGCCGGTCAGAGGAATCTGATGTGCCATGGTGTGGACAACTTCGCCACTTAACTCTGGATATTTGTCTGTAAACTTTTTCAAGACGCTCTTCGGCGCTTCACCTGAATGCGGGTAGTAGCAAACGCCAACTTTCCTCGTATTCCTGGAATCAGCAAAATCCCAAAAGTAGCCGCCCGGGGCAAGATCGCTGAACCAGAGTATCATCTGGAAATCATTCCTTTCATCCAGTGATCTTGTTTCTTCATATGCAACAAGTGCCTGGGATTTTGATAGCTTAGAACCAAGATTGGACTGGGGGCCGGCAGCCATTATAATATTTTTGGCCGTAATTATGCCCTCATTTGTGGAAATTTGATTTCCCTTTACTTCATTAACTGCCGTTTTCATCTTTATGTCCAGCGATCCTGCAAATTTGGCTGAAAGGTATTTCTCATATTTTGTGAAGTCATATACCATTCCTACCGGACGATCATAGTTCAGATCTATTCTTTTTCCCTTATCTGTCCTGAACGACATATTATATATCTTTGATGCCACTATTTCATCAGATGTTGGCATTCCAATCCTGTTTACCCATTCTAAAGAAACTGCGCCCGTGGATCTTACAGGCAGGCCAATTTCTTCCTTCTTATCAATTATAACATATTCACGCTTCTGATTTTTAAAAATGCAACCTGCTGAAAGCCCTCCTGTGCCAGCACCAATTACAAGGTTTTCGTAATCAAAATCTTTGTCCACCTTTGTGCTATGCTCAATAGTTTAAAAAATTATCCAATTTTATTATCTATTGGTTTAAATTTTTAAGAATTTGATTGAGAAAAAGGAAAAAATTGTATAAAAATATATATCAAAGGTCTAAATGCAGTAAGATATGCCTGATGAATCTTACTCGCTGAAGAAGGCTATGGAATTCATTGAAAAGGAACCATCGGTCGTTTTACCATTTATCTTTGGCTACATCATTCTGGCAGTGTTTGGAGTGCTTGTAGATGCCAGTGAAGTAGACATTATATCCGTTTATTTGAAAGCCGGGCAGCCATTGCTTCAAATTGACATCTTTCTTGTAAATTTCGTAGGCAATATTATAATCAATTTCTTCCTGGTCCTTGCAATATTCTGGCAAACATTCTCGGCTTCAGATCTTATTGAAAAGGGGACATTTTCCATTAAGACAGAACTTTCGGACTCACTTGCTTCAAAAGGGGAGATATTTCTTATTGCCATCTTTATATCCTTTATAGCAATGGTTTTCACTTATATTCCATTTGTAGGGGGCTACATAAGCGCGCTCTTTACAATAGTTGCCTATGTTTCTATAATACTCCTCAATCTGAACAGAAAAGGATTGGTAAGCAATATGACCGGCATCATCTCCACCTTGACCGGGTATTATGAAAAGGAACCGACATCAGCCCTTTTTATAGGACTGCTAATGCTTATTTATATAGTGCCAAGTTACGAACTTGAAATACTTGTTGTATTCATATTGGTAATATATGGGGGCATTGTCTTAAAGCTCCTGAACTAAACAGCAGGAAATTGCAAAAATATTAAATGTTGAAAGAGATAGTAAAGCATGGAAAACTTGGAAGAAGTAGAACTGGATATGCCTGCAGGATGCAACCTTATACTCGGCTATTCCCATTTTATAAAAACCGTTGAGGACCTGGAAGAGATCCTGAAAACATACACCCCAAAAGCGCCATATTCTATTGCATTTTCAGAGGCTTCCGGCGACAGGCTCATCAGGTTTGAGTCCAACGACAGGGAACTTGGGAAGGCTGGAATTGAAAATCTGCTCAAGCTTAAGTGTGGCCACACCTTCCTAATACTGATCAGAGAAGCTTTTCCAATCACTGTCCTTAATGCTATTAAAGGCTGCCAGGAAGTTGGCTCTGTATTTGCTGCAACAGCAAACCCAATATCAGCCGTTGTCTTCAGAGGCAAGAACGGAGGTTCGGTTCTTGGAGTGGTGGATGGTTTTTATCCCCTTGGCGTTGAAACGGAAGCAGACAAAACCAAGAGGAGAAGTTTACTGAGAACCATAGGTTATAAAAGATAGGTCCGTGGTGTAAAGGATATCATATGGGCCTCCGGAGCCCATGATCCGGGTTCAATTCCCGGTGGACCTGCTCGTGCATTCCTATTTGGTAAAAAATTCATCTTCTACAGTTCTTTTCTCATAATAAATTGAATCAACCCTATAGTTTTCCTTCACGAGGGCTGAGTTAATATCTGAAGTTTCGACCCTTGCGTCTGTAGGAGTGGTAATTTCAAAAGCCTGGTTGATTCTTCTGACAACCCCAAAAGTTTGAAGCAATTTCATGAGTTCATCGTCCGGATTGAGTACCTTGACCCAAATTTTTCCGACGTTTCTTGACATCGTTTCTATATCAACCGACTTAAGCAGCTGCCCGTCTTCAATATAATTAAATTCATCAGAAATTGTCTGAAGTTCTTTCAGTATATGAGAGGACACAATAACAGTTTTGCCTGCATTTTTTGCCTCCAGCATTATGTCTGTAACCATCTTTATCCCAAATGGATCAAAGCCATTGTAAGGCTCATCCATGAGAATATTTTCAGGATCGTGCAACAGGGCAACTGCAAGGCTCACCCTCCTCCTTTGCCCCAGGGAAAGGCCTCTCATGGTTTTCCTGGAATATTCTTCAGGCAGCCCCATTTTTGCCAACAGGCTTAAACTCCTTGCCCTTGCTTCATTTGGGCCAATGCCGTAATAGAATGCAAAATGAACCATCTGGGTTATTATTTTTTCGTCAGGATCAAGGTAAGAACCGTCTGGCATTATGCCAACCCTCTTGATGGATTCTTCCCTGTTCTTCACTATATCATAACTGTCCACCAGTATTTTGCCGGTTCTTGGCGTATGGACTCCGCTCATGAGATTGAGCAGGGTGGTTTTGCCTGCACCATTTGGCCCGACAATTCCATATATTTTTCCCTGGTTGAAAGACTTTGTAATATTTTTCAATGTAAGAGTATTTTTCTTGTATGAATAAAACACCTCGCTCAAATCAATCATTATTCCTGATAATTTCTATTTCTATTTAATATTTGTTGATTTCTGATTTCTTTATCTGATGCATTTATTAATTGAATTGCCTTGAAATGAGGGCATTGATTAAAAATCTATAAAACTTATACGGATGCTGTTAAAATTTATTTGGGGAATTTCAGAAAATTACCCTCAGAGTTCACTTTTTAATTGGGGAAGAAGTGTTTCTGTGATCTCTGCACTTTCTTTGTATATCGGGTGCCTGGTAACAATAAATGCATTCTTCGCCTTTTTAAATTGCTCAGCAGTTTTGCCATCAAACTTAAACCTCAGGTACTGTAAAGTGGATTCCAGGGTGTCAGTTGATCGGCCTTCTTCCGGCGCCCCTTTCACTTCATGATCCCCAAAAACAAGGTAAACGTTATTTTCTATGCCTGATAACCTTGGCATTTCCTGCAGAAGTTTTTTCTCATCACTGATTTCAATGAACATAGACACGCTGAATTCCAAATCATCTGGAATAAGCTCATTATAGGTGTCAAGTATGTGCCTTTTCTCTTTATCGTCGTGAATATTCTCTATCAATATCATTTCGTTCATCTGGTTCAAGACGGTCTCCCTGTTTTCAAAGAGATAACTAAAGGTCCTGCTCGTTATTCTTCTTTCCTTTTTGGCTTTAATAATTTTTCTTCTCTCTACTTCCAATATGCCTGAAAATTCTTCCGGGGAAAATAGTTCCCCATCAGTAATCTTTTTCATTTCTATCACTGGTTCTTTTTCATCTCAGCAAGCGTCTTTTCGTATTTAGTTGCGTGGGACTTTTCCGCCTTGGACAGAATTTCAAACCAATGGGCTACGTCATCAAAATGCTCGTCCCTGGCATCCTTTGCAAATCCTGGGTACATCTGGCTGTATTCATACGTTTCCCCTGCAATTGCTGATTTCAAATTCTGTTCGGTTGTTCCTATGGGTTCGTTTGTAACAGGATCGCCAACTGCCTGGAGAAATTTTAAATGGCCAAATGCATGTGCAGTCTCACCATCGGCTGTAGACCTGAAAACCTGTGCAATTTCCTGTTGTCCTTCCTCATCTGCCTTCAGTGCGAAATACAAATATCTTCTGTTTGCCTGGCTTTCACCTGCAAAACCTGCTTTTAAATTTTCAAGCGTTTTTGTGTTTTTCAGTTCCATTTTTTCACCTTTTTCTGAATTGGAGTTCCGTATATATACCTTTCTTTAATTAGTATCAAATAATAATTAGTATATATTAGCTCTACCTGATAATGAAAGAAAGATTCCAAGATCGGTTGGAACCATTACTTCTCCATCAAGGCCATATCTCTCTCCCTTGAATGTAATCTGAAACGGTTGCTTCATCCTGGCATGAACCTGATCGGTGCCAAAAGAACTTGGAATTGCATCATTCAAAGGCTCAAAATCCTTAAGTTCATCCAATTCAATCTTTTTTACCATCAGCCCGGTTTTTCCATGCAGGCTGTATGGAAACCTGATAAGCCTGTGAATATCTGTTGAGACAGGTTCGTCTATCTCAACAGCATTGATTTTCAGGTACGCAGCTATAATTTTTTCAAGAACCTCCCCTATCACTGGTGCATTCGCATGATTATATATTTCAGTGTTGTTGTCATTGAAAAGTTGAACATACGGCCTACGATCTTTGGCCGAGACCCGTTTATCCAACAGGGCCTTGACCTTTATTTCAGCTGGAATATCCAAATACTCTGTGCGTTCGCCCGCATCTATTTTCCTGATGGCATCTTTAACCTTTTCGTCAATGTCCCTTATCCACCCCTTGCCGGAAACAGGATTTTTTGAAATTATTGAAATAAAGGATTTAGCTGATATTCCTTCTCCTCTTACTAAATTTGAAATTTCTCTTCTCTGGTCTGAATTCATCTGGTAAAACGCGTCATTCCTGATATGGACATGGTATCCCCTCGCACCTGAGAAATATAGGGAAAGGCTGCCGGGGTCTATTTCCAGATACCCGAGCAAAAACTTGTTTATGAGCCTCATTGTGTGGATTTTAACATCCTGAAGTATCTGTTCATATGGCATTTTATCTGCTCCGGGGATGTGATCGGCATCCAGATCAAAGACATATTCCGCACCAGTCCACTGTTTTTCCTGCATTGATCTTTTATCTGGATATTTGTAATATGCTACAGAATGGTAAAGATGCCTTGGATTAAAATCCGAAATAAGCATTTGCAGTTGTTGCTGGTTCTCAGCATTCATATGCCTGATCATCTTTCCGTCAAATGGAATAAATCCTATTTCCCTCTGGCTCAGCCGTTCAGTATAAACCAGTTTATTATTCATGTAATATTCCCTGAATTTGCTTACCAGAAATTTTTTCTCATCCAATATACCGAAAATGATACATATATTAATAAAATTTCCAATACCGGGAAATCATGTTGAAAAAATCAATAATTTTTTTGGTCACATTCCTGATGATTACTTCAGGTTTAACGTTTCTAACGCCCAGTGGCAACTCTGCCAATGCAGGAGTTGGTAAAGTGGGCAAAAACATGATCACGAATCAAACTAATGAAAGGAAGGGGTTGGCATGGAATCTGACGGAATCTCCTCAATTTGTGCTTAAGAACCTTATGCCGGAAGTGAGCGGGCAGGGGCATCCCTATAATGTAAGCCAGATTAGAGAAGCCTATAATCTGTCCGGATTTTATGGCAGCAACATATGTGGGCAGGGGTTTACCATAGCTATTGTTGATGCATATGGTGATCCTTCATTAAGTTACGACCTCCAGACTTTTGACTCTACGTATAATCTGCCACGTGCAAATATATCTTATTACTACCCTTATGGCTCACCGGCTAATGTCAGTTCAACCTGGTCGCTGGAGACTGCAACTGATGTTGAATGGTTTCATTCTATAGCACCAAAAGCACATATAGATCTGGTGACTGTTCCAAATGCTGAAGTTGGCTATCTTCAGGGCGGGGTTAATTATACAATTAACAACCTTAGCCAAATCCAGGGGCTGAGCATGAGTTGGGGAATAGCAGAATCATCATTGCCCAATGGTTTGATGGGCGTATATAACCAGGCTTTTCAAAATGCAGACAGGAAGAATATTCATGTATTCGCGGCATCGGGTGACCAGGGAGCCTATGATGGGACAAAAGGATTAACTGTTAATTTTCCGGCCGGTGATCCGTACGTGACTTCTGTCGGAGGGACTTCCATAAGTTATTCAAGCGGGCAGTATACACAAACAGGTTGGGATAAAAGTGGTGGGGGATACAGCACATACTTTTCAGCACCGTCCTACCAGAATGCAACCGGGTTTCACGGAGATTCATTAGGCGTTCCTGATATATCTGCAGTCGCCAATCCTAACAGCGGAGGCGTGGCTGTCTTTTCAAGGGGGAATGTGTTTACACTTGGAGGAACTAGCCTTGCAACTCCAATTACTGCGGCTTCCTTTATTCTTATAGATCAATATCTTCATGGAAAACTCGGGAAAATAAACCCGCTTCTTTACAATATTTCCAGGACAAACCAATATGGGAAGGCAATTGTGCCCGTTACCGGCGGGAATAATGGATATTACAATGCAACATATGGCTGGAATCCGGTTACCGGGCTTGGATACATTAACGGAGGGCTTATTGCCAGAGATATATCCAGAATATATTCTTCATATGGATACAGGCTGAATTACGGAATAATCAACACATCTTCCTTCAATATCCGGGCAAACATAACCCAGTCTCCTGCTCTAAACTCCGGCAATGGCTACAGGTCATTCAGCGGCATTGCAGCCGGTGGCCAGCCTTCAATGATTGAGGCAGGGATTTGCCAGTCAGGATCATCTTTCTATGAAGTGTTCAGGGCGGGCAGCTATTTCAAAGAAAGGTATATCGGCACTGGAAAAGTGGTTACGAAGGATGCCATTGTATCCTTTAATGTGGATTCCCTTTCTATCACTGTTGGAAATACCACTGAGCACCTGCAGATATTCCCGCAGCAACTTTATGGAACCAATGCGAGCATTGTCTTCAATATCAGCAATGGAAAGGGGCTTCCAACCAGCGGTGGAACTTCCTTCATATCGTCTGCAAAATTTAACAATAGCTTTTCATCTGTGAATAAGGCAACTTCCGGTTTGCAAATTTATCCTTTTAACCGGACGGCATGCTCAGCAATCAGAATATTAAATGAAACTTCAGGAATAAAATTTGAGTACAACTTATCAAGCCCATCAGGGAATTTTCAATCTGCTTCTGGCTTCCACACTTTCATGGAACTGAACCAGTCCAGCCCAATGGACATGTATATAAAGAGTGTGAACGGTGAGAAATTCAGTGTCAATGGAAGCATATCATCAACAAACAGCTTCAAGGCCATCTCAGGGCAATCATTGAAGATCAAATTTTACCATTATCTTACGCTGATCTACAGGTTTGATCTGAAACTTCCAACTGTCAAGCCATTAAAGCTGCAATTTCAATATCCTGATTCATCAAACTTCACTGCGAATTTCACTTCACGCATAGATTACACTTCTGTGGTTGAATTAAATAACCAGACTAATTATTCATCCATTGGGGCATATAGCAATCTGAGCACACGTTCAACGGGATTTTACGCTGGAAGTTATGGGTTTGCAAATACTAATCCTAAAGTTTATGAAAAGGAGATGCCGGTGAATCTTTCATTTGACATTTCCCCTATAGGCGCAAATTTAACATTGTCCAACGGAACTGAAATCTATAACCATAACGGGATCATTGTATATTCTGTTACTCCACAATACATAAAGTATTCAATTAGTGACTTCAGGGGAAGTTATTTAAACGCGTCAGGCTTTCTTGGAATTCAACCGGGAGAGAATGCCACTTATTTGCCCTATTCACTTGCTGGCACAGGGAAAGGTTATTACCTGAATGGAACGGTCGAAAACGGATATTACGCTGCAAAGTATGGGCTGGCAATTCCAATTGGGTCAACTAAATTATCATACAGCAGCGGGAATGCATACAGCGATAAATTTGGGTATTTCTCCATATGGTTGCCATCCGGATTAAGCCTTGTGCAGGCTCAGGCCACGAATTTCTATCCTGTTAGCAAAAACTACACGATGAGCCAGAATGAAACCAGCCAGATAATCCTGCTTCAACCAGATCTTGTCACCCTGCTGGAAGCTCCGCTGGCAATTACCATTGACAGGTTGATGCCACTATTCTTCTTCACATCGTTCATATCCTGGTCCATTTCATTTTCTTCCACATCTGTTTCTTACTATTTGATAGATTATAAGAGCTCGGGGCAGGCAACGTGGAATGAAATTAAGATTGCACCCAATTCCAATGATATTGCATTCGTAAATGGAATTTACCCGGGAACTAAATACGAATTTAGGGTGGTTGCAGTGCTTCAGGGCGGTTCTACGGTTAATTCCAACATCAGAACAATATCATACAGTTCTCCCGTCTATCTCTTCTTGAACATTTTAATCTATACAGGAATAATCCTTTACATATATGCAATGGTTTCATACTTCAGAGGAAGGAGGAGAAGGAAAAGAATAAAGGACTCATTTGGTGAATTGTGAAAACATTTTATCTCTTTGACGGGCATATCAATCATATGCCTACTTAGTTTCAATCTAAGCAATCTCTTCGATCTTTACACGGATTAGGGATATAATCTATGAATGAATCCATTTATCTAAGGCCTTTACAACTTCATCATAGTCAGGGAGTTCACCAAAAACAAGGTTTTTCAAGTCTTTCCCAAACCTTTGTGCTCTTGAATTAAGTTCATGGGCAAATGAATCTGCAGAAAAATTCATTTTATAAAACTCCAGTTTCTTATTTATCAGATCTTGCCTGAATAATACCTTCTTGCTGTTTGCAAGATAATATAGATCGAAAATATCCCTGTTCTTCTTTCTTGTAAGTATTGCTCTGACTTTTTCATAACTAACTTCATCAAGATTCATTCCTGAAATACGCCTGACGGGAATCGAATATTCAGGGAAATCTATTTTCAATGGAATTCTCTCTTCCAGAACGTTCTCATGCTTGCTGATTTCCACGTACGCGGCGCATCGGTCTTTAATTCCTGTATTTAATGGGCCATTCGCAATTATTCTAAAAGAGAAAGTGGTTGAATTATCTGTAATTACCCTGAGTTCATTTTCCATTCCGTAAATCCTGACGCCATCTGAAACTTTCCGGGCGATATTCGATGGAATCTTACCTGTTGAAGTAAAATCAAGATCTTCTGAGAATCTCTGTAACCCGTAAAAAAACCAGAGATATGTGCCACCCTTGAATACAAGGCTGTAATCGGAGAGTAAACTCAGGATGATAGCTTGCAGGTAGTGTTTCTCCATTTGCCAGGGACGCAATCCCCTCACTTTGGATATTTTCAATAGTTCTTCTTTGCCAATAATGCTAATGCCTCCTTAAGTTTCTTGCCTCCTCTCCCATCATAGTTTGCAATCTGTTTTCGAACTTCTGTGAAGTCCATGTTTTCTGACATTGAAAGCAGATCGTCAATGGTGTACATGTTGAAATAATAACCATCTATTAGAGCCTTTTCGGGGTCAGCAACAAAAATGTAGCTCTTTTCAATCCTGTACCTTTGATATCCAAAAAATAATTTTGGGTGAATTTTATGGTACACTATCCCATGTTCTAAGAATTGAATTGAATTTACTGGAGTTGCACACTGTATTTGTGCTGGAACCTGATTTGTGATTTCATGAAACAGGAGAGCAGAATCAAGTGATATATATGAGGGCTCAACAAGCTGTGTGGCGATTATGAAATCATTATCTGAAAAGGAAATTTTACCCCTGAGGAGCCTTGCGGCCATTTTCCTTTCAACTAACCGGTTGAAATAGACTGTTGTTATTTCTTTTGATCTACCAACCAAATTGGCCAGTTGCTGAATATTGTAGACTGATCTACCCGATTCAAATGCGAGGTCTCTGATTTTATAAAGTGGCAGTTCTCTCATCTTCATCATCCCAGAATAACTTAACTGTTATTTCCACGTGATTATATTAGATAACACTACCTATTAAATAAGTATTTCCATAAGCATGCCACCGGTTCATATATAATACAACTGTATCAGATAATTTCCCCTATTATTATGTAAATTAAACACAGTTAACTCCACACATTTCGATAGAGGGCAATTGAGATATAGCATCTTCAAAACTAATAAATAAAGGAGAATCTAATTTGGTTTTATCACGCCCATATTGATCAAAGTGAGACTTTATTCAGATTTTTAAAAATTAGCCTGGAAACAATTCCTGTTATCATTGTTGAGATTCCCATTAGCAGGAAAAGACTGGGAGCGGGAAGATATACCAGTATCACTCCAGAAATCATGCCTGAAAGAAAAGTGATGCCCCCAAAAAGTGAATTGAAGGAGCCGAATGTGGATCCAATGGCTTCTTCCCCTGTATTTTTGAGCATAAATCCATAGATTAAGGCATTCATAATCCCTGAGACCAGGCCTATTAAGAAAACCACAGGAAGCAACGGGTAATACAGGTAATTCGAGGATAATAAATAAATAGCGGCAAAAAGGATTCCCCAGACCACAACAGAAATTGAAACAAATGAACCGCTGGCGTTCTTGATCCTTGCAGCCATTAAGCTGCCTACAGCATCACCTATAGCCCATATCCCAAGGATATAACTGAGATAGGCTCCTCCAAGGTTGAAATAAATATTTATCATTAGTGTAAAGCCAACAACAATCATGCCAAAAAAGAAATTAACCACAATAGCAATTAAAGCCAGTTCTTTCAAGACAGGGAAAGATAGAAATTTCCTAATGCCGGAAAAAATATCCCCCGCTTCAGTTGGATTATCTCCTGAATTGTTTGTTGACAATGCCTTTCTGATAAAGAGAAAAATGAGAAACGACAATAGATAGATTATTGCCAGAAAATAAACAGAAACCCCCAATCCGAAGGAGATGAGAGGAGCGAATATAGCAATTCCAGTAATTTTTGCAAGAGAACTTGTTCCTCGACTAAGAGAAACACCCTTCTTCAAATTTGATCCAGATAAGAGTATCTTGTCAAAAAATGAACTGATAGTGGTCTGGACATCTCCAAAATAAGAGATTATCAACGCAGGCATGAATATGGCAATTGCAATGAGAACGGTCATTCTTGAATAGAGGGAAAATAGGAGAAGGGAAGAAAAAAATGTTATCGCTAATAAACTTAGAGCAAAGGCGTTAGCTTTGTTTTTTAACTTATCTACCGTGTTTCCAATTATGAAACTTGTTAACAGGGGCACTGCCACTATTCCCTCGCCAATTCCAGTAAGAAGTGCAGATCTTGTAAGGGAAATAATCATCCACGGCAACAATACAGTAAAAAAACCACCACCAAGAGCTATAATTGATTTTAGAGTGACAAAAATCTTAAATTCCGCTGGTAAGTTTTCGGTCCCATCCTGTTCAATCATTTTCACTCCTCAAATTCCTGGCCATTGAATACGCAGCTTTATTCGATCGCATTGTTTTATTTCTATATCTCCCCTTGGATTTCCACTTAACGAATTTATGCGAGCTTGTGTGATCTGCTAAGCCTTCTCTACTTAAGCTATGGTCCCCGTGCCTTGTTTGCAAATTGAAGTAGCATGATTATGAGCCCTTTAATGTTGAGTTTCATTTTTAGATTTATTTTTGTTAGGCTGATTTAAAGGATATTCGCACCTAAAGAGACGGCCATACAGCCTTTCTAATTTCCAGTCCAACTTCCTATCACTACCCATTATAACCCATTAAACTATATTTAATTATTCTCCCTCACGCGTGTTCATACTCAATGAATTCAGGAGTATCCCATTTTCCTTATAATGTGATAGGACTGGACATTTGATATTTATTAGGGGGAATGAGGCACTGGATGAAAGCTTATCTAACGAGGGGCCAAAGGCGATCAGGGGCAACGCCTTAAATACCTACAAGTTATCTATATTCTGCCGGCATGATCAGGGAACTCAAATGGAAAGACATGGATGACATCATCAGGAACTATTACTCGTTTTACGATGAAATGGAAAATGAGAACAGAGACCTTGGCCTTATTTTTTACCGAGTAAAGCCAGATTATCCAAGTGAGGTATCGTGGTTCAGCAACCTTTACAGGGAAGTGTTGAAGGGAGACGCCTTATGCTTTGTTGCAGAGGAAGATGGACATGTGGTTGGTTTATGCGATGTCCACTCAAACCGCCCAGGATCAGAAGTGGGCCACGTTGCCACTCTTGGGATTGCAGTGGCAAAAGAATACAGGAACAGAGGCATAGGCAGGTCTTTGCTTGAAGCAATGATTAAAGCATGCAGAGGGAAGTTTGAAGTAGTCACGCTTGATGTATTTTCCTCAAACGCAAAGGCATATGAACTTTACAGGAAGATTGGATTCAGGGAGAACGGAAAACTTGACAAAGCAATAAAGAGAAATGGCAGATATTATAGTGAAATCAAAATGTATATTGACCTGGCCGAATCCTGAGAATCGTAGTGATTTATTTCATTTTTTTGCTGTGAATCGCCCTCCATTTAATTCTGATACAAGATGAACCGTGCGCCTCAGCAACTCTCATTTGTGGGATGGATTATCCTGTAAAAAAAAGAACATGGAAAAAATAGCGGACGTAGATATTGCAGGACTTCATTTGATGCAGCATCTGGGGATGGTTCTAAATCCAGGAAATGATACCGCGGCTTAGTTGTTCTTTACCTTTTTCCTATTTTTTCCAGAAAAAAATAGGCCTAAGCCCGCTATTCGTTGCTATAGGGCATAAACTGGCGAATTTAAGGGAAGAGTTGATTGGCATAGTCTTCCGAATTTGGAGATGAGTTGCCATGTTCTGCTGCACTTTTCGTTTCCTTCTCAAGCCACTCTGTTGTTGGAGTGAATCTGAATCCACTTTCTTCCGCTTTGGATACATCAAGTATGAAATCTTCCTTAGTGTAATAGCGTGAGTTTGATAGTTCTGGCTGTGCAACGATCCGTGCACTTGTTCCAAGGAAAAATGCCATTTTTGATATGAATTCGCTCGCTTTCATTGAATCAGCTGAAGCACCATTGTATACTCCCGTTATATTGCTGGAGCCGAGCCAGGCGAGAAACCTGCCGGCATCCTCAACCCATACGCTATTTCTCCTGCCCTCGCGTTCTGGGAACTTGAATTCTTTTTCATCAACCAATCTTGCAACGTGATCCTGAAACCTCAACGTACTGTCATCATAACCCATTACATTTGGAAACCTTGCTATTGCCACTGGGATGCTGGCATTATTCAGCAAATATGCTTCTGAGGATCTCTTTCCCTGTTCATAGGATTTTTCAAGGCCAGGCCCGGCATAATCCTGCTTACCCGCATCGAAATCCTTCTCACTGAGTATTCCTTTTTTTCCCCTGTAAACGGCTGCACTAGAGATATACACATACTTTCCGCACTTCCGGTTAAGCGCTTCAAGGGAATTGCGGAGATCCAGCGATCTGTATCCAACAGTGTCAAACACCACGTCAAAATAACTGTCTCCGGAAAATGCATTGTTCATGCTTTCCCTGCTAAACCTGTCTGCAACGAGTATAGAAACTCTGTCCCCAAAGGGATTCGGTGATTTGCCTGAAGTGGCAAGCGTGACGTCTTTCCCTGAAGAAATCAGGTTATTCACCAGTCTTCTTCCGATGAAGCCTGTTCCACCCAATACAAGTACCTTCATATCATGCTATCTACTCGCACTTCAAATATTTATGTTTCTGCAAACTATTTGGGATAGAATCACGTTCATTATTCATTTGATTCAGAGAATTTGGGTTAAATCTCCGCTGTGGAATTCGTGCCAAAAAGGTGCTTCACCACTCGGTTTCTATTCTTCTGGCAAGTCCACTTTCAGTGCAGAAGCAAATACTATATTATAAAGAAGAATATTTATGCACTGTAAGTATAATGTATATTATGAATGCCGAATTAAAATATGCCAAAGACTGTTGGTATTGCAATGCAATAATAGAAGCATTGCTAGAACAACATAAAAGCCGTGAAAACTTTGGCTTGTTAAGCAATATGTTCCTGGAATCAGAAATAGTAAAGCTTGTTGATGGAGAAAATGAGGGTATGCCAAAAAGAATGAGCAGGAAAACTGCCTTTAAACACGTGAAAGAACTTAAACAAAAAGGATACCTGGAGAACGGCTATGCTAATCTGAAATTGGCATACAGCAGGCTCGCTGAGACAGCCAATTCGGCATTCTCTTTCATCGAAGTGATGAAATTCAAGGACGAGACAATTTATCAACTGGCAGACTTTCTTGACAAAATGCATAACAAATTCATGGCAATAAGTTTTTTGCGGGTAAACGATCCGGATTTCGAGTTTAAAAAACTATAGAAGGTGCTTCTTTATAACCTGCACACAACAACCACTCTTTCGTAATTGAGATGCGGAGGGCCGGATTCGAACCGGCGAACCCCTACGGGAATGAACCCTGAATCCATCGCCTTTGACCTAGCTCGACAACCTCCGCAAAACCTTCTGAGGTATGTCAGTAATTGAATGCTGATTAATGTATTTTAGGATTTGTCTCCTTTGATAATGAATGCAAGGCAAACAATCTAACACTATTTTGAAACAATGACTTCTTCACAGAAAATGAAATTCATGTTTTGAGGATAAGTGGATACTGTTGAAAAAACTGGCAGTTCAGGTTTGCTGATCAAACGGACGAAGTGCCAAGTTAACCTTTTGCAAAGGGCTTTTTGGTTTGGAAAAAATGATAAATTTCTGCAACATTCAAGGTTTGAGTTTAGTGAAATTTAATGTATTATATTCTTTATCTTCTTTTGCCAGGAAGTAAGTCATTAATACATTAATAAAATAAAGGGGACATGTTCGAATCCGTCTTCGAGAAAATAGGAAGAGGAGTTTCAAAAAATAGTGGCAAAATAATTGTTATCTGGATAGTACTTATTGTTTTGATGGGTTATGGAGCTCTCCTTGTTTTCTCACATACGAGTTTCAATATAACGAACGGTTTCGGAACCGGAAAATCCATGTCTGCCAATGCCACATCAGAAGTGTCAAGGTATTTTGATCCATCGGATGCTGGAAAATCCAATAGTTCCTCCCAGTTGATAATAGTAGTCCAGAATATTCCAACCACAACCTCATCCGGCATGAATGCCCTCATTAGTTTTCAGAATAGAATGGACTCATATCTTAAGACCACTAAAAATTATACAGGAACTGAAAGCATAGTAGTTATTGAAAGATCCACGCTTCAAAATTATACTGCAGGGATAGAAAAACTCATCTCTGCAAATTACCAGGCAGCAGCCAGCATTAATAAAATAGAATACGGGGTTAACGGCAGCACTTCGATATTCCTTATTCCGGAAGAGATCTATTATAAATCATTTATGGGCTATTACAATACATCGAAGAATGTAACCCAGGCTGAATCATATGCGTACAACTCTGTATTAAAGGCAATCTCCTTCTCCCCTGAGTTTGGGCTTCAGGAACAGTATACAAACCTTTTTTCCAGTTATGTGAATGCCACTTTAAAAAGTCCTGCTGGACTGATAAGCTCATTACAGACAGGGGCCAAATTCAGTTTGGAAAACAAGAGTTTTAATCAGTCTTTAACTGGATTATACCCGATTGGGCAATTTGTAATATTGAACCAGAGTTTAAAATCGTATATGGCGGGCACCATGAATGAAACCGTGAATCTTTCACTGCAATTCCTGAACTACGCGGGTGCCCAGTCTGCAAATAGCCTCTCCAGCCTCATAACATCCACTGACAATGTATCACTGGTACACCTGGCATTCTTGGAGTATAACCTTAGCCTGCCGGCAACCGGGCTGCAGTTAAATTCCACCTCAGTAATGCTAACAAAAAGCTCAACATTAAAAGATTTCAGTGGCAATCCTCTTTTCCATGCTAATAAAAATTATCTTCCAAGATATCTCTGGATGGTGCTGAATTCAACGTCTGTGAACTCAGTTGTCAATAAATTCATGGCAAATTACCCGTTGCAGGATATGCCCATTGTCCCCACACCCTATCTTTACCACAATTTTGTCGGTTTTGATAAAAGCACTTCCATATTCATTTATTCTTTCAATGGAAACTATTCGAACCAGGTGAGTGTTAAAGTTCAATCCATTGCAAACAATGCAACTTCGGATTTTAAGGGAAGCAAGTTCCTTGTTGCCGGTTCAAACGAACTTGCAAGCCAGCTTTCCGGAGAAATATCATCAGGGATCATCAAGGCGCTTGGGGTGGGCATACTCCTTTCAATACTTGTGGTTGGGCTGTTTTTCAGATCGGTAAAAGCGGCATTCCTCCCGATCCTTATGTTTATAATTTCCGCTATTGTGTCCCTTGGCATAATCGGGTATTTGTATACATATGTTTTACATTCGGAAGCATCATTTATTACTCCTACGCTTCTTCTCATATTCGTGCTTGGGCTGAGCAGTGATTATACAGTTTATCTTATGGCAAGATACAGGTCTGAACTCCGAAAAAAGACTGACAGGCCTACTGTGGTTACAGCCAGATGGGCAGGCCACGCTGTTTTCACTTCCGGGTTAACTGTAATTCTGTCAGAAGTTGTGCTGTGGCTCGCTGACATTCCGTTCTTCAGTGATGCAGGCTTTGCAAATGCCATAGGGGTTACTGTCGCCTTAATTGCGGCAAATACGCTTTTGCTGTCAATTCTCCACAGGTATGGCAGGAAAATCTTTAAGAAGACAGAAAGCGGGGAGTTCCACGAGGGAAGCCATAAACACCTGCATTCAGTTGGAACGTTCTCAACTGGACACGCAAAGGCTATGATTGCTGTATTTGTTGTCATATCAATAGTAGGACTTGCAGTCTACACAGTTACACCTTCAGGCATTGACATATTGAAGCTTCTGCCGCAAAGCCAGGCAACTACAGCAATACAGATAGTTAATGACAGTTTCAATGGAGATTTCTTTGACAGAAGCTTCGAGATTGTCCAACTCCCTCATCCCCTTGTCTCCAACGGAGTTGTGAATAAAGGGGAAATGTCAACAGTGCTGCAAATTGAGAATGCCACAATTAACACTAAAGGCATTTCAGAAGTGCTTGGCCCAGGAAGGCCGTATGGATATTATACTGGTTATACGCCATCAAATGTGACGCCTGCTGCCGCAGCGCTATACGTTAACCAGACCAGTACCTTTATCAGCAGCAGCAATCCAAATTATGTGGAAATAGTTTTTCAGACATACAATATAGGATGGGGAAACAAGGCCATAACAACTGTCAACACACTTTATGGAAATATAAAATCGATTCCCCACACACAATCAACATATGCAGTTTCTGTAGGTGGATTAACGGAGAGCCTGTCAAATGCATTGCATACAACACAACTTTCATTCTCGCAATTGCTTCCAATCCTTGCGGTTACAATCTTTATTATCCTTCTGATCCAGCTTTCTTCTGTGCTGACGCCACTGAGACTGGTAATAATGGTCATGGCAGCTGTGCTTGCATCGCTTTCAGTTACATACGTAATATTCCACTATATTCAGGGTTTTCCTGTCGTAATTTTTATGCCTGTGTTCGTTTTCATCACATTGCTGGCCGTAGGGCTCGACTATGACATTTTCATGATAACCAGGGTCAGGGAAGAAGTAATAAAGGGTTCAGGGCTCCGTGATGCAGTTGTAACCAGCGTAACAGAGAATGGAAGCGTGATCATGCTTCTGGGAACGCTCCTGTTTGTCACCTTCGCAGCACTCTATTTCAGCGCTATTCCACTCATTCAGGAAATTGGAATAGGTGTCGGGCTGGGTGTATTAATTGATACATTCATAAGCTGGCCACTCTTTATTCCGGCGATCATGCGCATTATCAGGAAATATAACTGGTGGCCCTCAAAACTATCTGATGAACCTTAAAATTTTTTTTAAAATTAAATCTGCAAAACTCCGACATGCCCAAAAAATAATTAGAAATTTTTTTTAATACAAAAATAAGTTTAGTCCAGAGACTTTAACTTATCCTTTACAGCCTGATAATCAGGTTCCTTTCCGGGGTCTTCTGAAACCCAGGCATAAGCAACTTTGCCTTTCTTGTCAACTATGAATACGGATCTTTTTGAAACATCCAGCTTTGGAAGCCCTATGAAGTTCTTATGGACTATTCCATATTCTGTTATTACATTCTTTCCGTGGTCACTCAGCAGGTCAAAGTTGAGATTGTTCACTTCTGCAAATTTAGCAAGGGAAAATGGGGTATCAACACTGATTCCCAACACCTTTGCTTTCATCTCATTGAATGCAGACATGGAATCCCTGAATGAACACATTTCCTTTGTGCAAACGCCAGTAAATGCTCCAGGGAAGAACGCCAGAACAACGTTGCTGCCCTGAAATTCAGAAAGCTTTCTCACTTTGTTTTTTGCGTCAGGCAATTCGAAATTTGGTGCTACGTCTCCTACTTTCAATACCATTTTTTCACCAATATGAAATATAAGGATGCTATTTAAGTTTAAATGAAAGCGATCGCACTTTTGTCCGGGGGAAAGGACTCATTTTTTTCCACGCTAATTGCAATGGAGCAGGGCATGGAGATTGTAAAGTGCCTGACTGTGAAGCCTGATCAATACTCAGAAATGTTCCACGTTCCAAATTCAGGATTTGCAAATGAGGTCGCCCGCCTCCTTGGCCTTGAGACTGAGTTTGTAGGTGAGAATAATTTTTATGGCAGGTTGAAGGAAATTGCAAAATCACTAAAAGCGGAAGCAGTCATCAGCGGTGCAATAGCCTCTAACTTCCAGAAAACAAGAATCGAGAGGTTCTGCACAGAGAATAACCTTCTCTCCTTTACGCCACTCTGGTTAATGGACCAGGAGAAAGAGCTGGGATATGTTCTGCAGTCAGGCATATTGCCAATGATAGTGAGTGTATCGGCAGAGGGTTTAGGAAAAAAGGACCTGGGAAGGTTGATTGGCCATAGTTTTATCAAGGAACTTTTACAAATAAAGGAAAAGATTGGTATTAATGTTGCCGGAGAAGGCGGAGAATATGAATCTTTTGTAATAGGTTTCAACTCGAGAAGGCTCATCATAAAGGAGTATGAAGATATTGAAGATGGTTCGATGAGCTACAGAAAGATCATTAAAATTGAATCAGCTGGAAAGAGCAGAGAGTAAAGAATTCACTTAAATTTTAACCCTTTCCACTTCTATAGCGTCCCATGTTGGGTATTCTTCAATCTGGTAAATTTCGTAATCAAGTTTTCCCTTCAGATCTTCGGCGATCCACGGTGCAATTTCAATTCTTCCCTTTACCTTGTTCAGTTGCATTTCGGATTTTGAAATGCCTATGTTCAGGAGTGCCTGGGCCATCTCTTCCACCGGGCCACCCTGAATTATTCCCCTGATTATGGTGCCATCTTTCGTCACAACATCGTAGGGTTTAGCGACGTTCTTAGCTCTTCTCTTCAGGCGATTCTTTAGCTGTACCCCATCCTTGAATGAAGCTGAGCAGTAATGGACTGTAAAATCCGGGTTTTCCCTTACCATATCTATTGCCAGGTTCTGGGAATTCTTTGCGCCGGATTCAACGTCATTTTTAATTTCATAATTTCTGCCAAGCAAATTGCCATAGTTTGTTTCGGAAAATTCCAGTTCATTGAGGTTGATGAAGTCGAGATCCATCCTTCTGCTGAAGTCAACGAGGGCTCTTGTATCCTCTATCCTGCCAGGCAGGCTTGGGACTTCTATGCCAACACTCATTCCCATATCCCTGGACCACTTGATCCTGTCCTTGAAGACTGACTTGTCCATAACCTGCCAGATCTCTTCCGGAGGGTGGAATCTTATCTCATCAAGCCCGGCCTTTGCAACAGTTTCTATTGCCTTCTTTGACCCGCTGATAGTGTAGAGATGTATGTGGTGGGAATCTCCAAATTCTTCCTTCAGTATCCTTATGTATTCAGCGGTTCTTTCATAAAACTTAAGAGGGTCACCCCCGGTTATGCCAGTTCCAGTTGCCTGAATCATTTTTGCTTCAAATATGGCATCTTTCATGTTGGCAAGTGGCATCTCATCTGCAAACATTACATCATTCATTTTCTTCTGTTCGGAAAGAGGGCAGTAAAAGCATTTTGCATCACAAATGCCTGACACAAACAAAACCATTTTAGCCCCCTTTGCACACATTGTGCATCCTAAAGGCAAATGGCCATTGTATACAGACTTACCTGGCAGGCTCTTCATTGGGACTCTATGCTAAGTCTGTATTAAAACGTTACATTCACAACAGGCTGCTAGGTTAACTTTCTCTTCATATGTCTTCAAGGGTTTTCTGTTCCATGTCCACAAGCGAAGTTTCTGTCATCAGATTGTTCTGGGAAAGAATCAGGTTCCGCATTATTCTGAGCACCTGTGTATTGTTTATGTTTTCCGGCTCTATTATCATTTCATTTTCAGGAATTTCGATGCCAGTTTCCTGGAATGACTTGATATATGTTATTTTCTTTGTTGAGAATGATTTTCTGTAATTTTTCGGAAGATCTATGTCACACAATTCAAACTCCCTGATAAAAATGGGCCGCTGGAAAGTATAATACAAAAATGAGAGGCAGATGTCTCCATGATTTTCCGAAAAAGTTTCTTTAATTGCCTTCCCAATCTTTCGATAAAGCGATACTGTGCCTTTCTGGTTTAGGGAATACACTTTCGCAGGCTTTATTTCCTTTACCTTCAGTATTTCTGCTTCAACCATGGCACTCAGATATCCTGAAAGTGTGAGCCTATGCAGTTTTAACCCTACGCCTTCCAGGTCGCTTTTGATTCCGGAAATTGATCTCTCGTCTTTTTTAAGTATCTGGATTATCTGTGACTGTACTGATAAATTCATGAGGGTTCCCCCAGCAATTCTTTAGTATTTTTTAACATCAAACCACAAATTTCTGAGGACGATCCGATAAAGCCAAGTGGATTGGACATTCTGGACAGTTCCTCTTCATCAAATAAATTCCCGAACCGGGACTGCATCAGGATATCGTGGAGATTTTCATTGCCTTCATAGAATTTCATGGATACAAGCCGTACAAGTTCGTGTGCTTCTGTCCGCCCAATTCCCTTTAGCGTTAGCTGTGCTGTGAGGTTCTCAGATACACACAATGGAGAAGAAAGAAGATTTTCCATCATTTTCTCCACATTAACATATAATGTTCTTAAAATTTTTGTAAGTTTTGTTAAAATAAAATCTGTGAGGATGCATGAATAGGGCAATGTAAATCTTTCCAGTGCACTGTTAGTAAGGTCCCTTTCATGCCAGGTGATAGCGCCTTCCATTTCCGGAACAGCAAAAGACCTTATCATTCTGGCAAGGCTGCACACATTTTCCGATTCAATAGGATTTCTCTTGCTTGGCATGGATGACGAGCCAACCTGCGTTTCAGATTCAAAATATTCCATAACTTCAAATATTTCAGGCCTTTGGAGATTCCTGATCTCTGTACCTATCTTTTCACATGTCATCGCAATATTCCCAAGAGCCTGCAGAAATTCAACATACCTGTCCCTATCGACAAGCTGGCCTGTGGCAATTTCGTAATTCAATCCGAGGGAGGCCATTGCATCTCTGTTTACCTTCAACGCATTCCTGCCCATGGCTGCGCCTGTTCCAACTGGCCCTAGCGCCTTTCCTGTCAGGATTCTCCCCTTCAGTTCTCTCATTCTTTCTGTGTGCCTGTTAAATTCAGAGAGGTATGTAGCAATCTTCAGCCCGAATGTAATTGGGCTGGCGTGCTGACCGTGGGTTCTTCCCAGCATTGGGGTTTTCTTATATTTTTCTACAAGGTGGGATAGTGCCACCTGAATTTCATTGAGATCATTCATCAGGTACACAAAATAGTCTTTCATCTGGAGGGCGGTAGCAGTGTCAATAACATCATTGGAAGTCAGGCCAAAGTGAAGGAACTTGAAGGCATTGTTTGATTGCTCTTCTACTGTTCTTATGAAAGCCATGATATCGTGTTTCGTTTCCTTTTCAATCTCCTTCATTCTCTCTTCATTTACCCCATCTTTCAGAATATCTTTGAGAGGGCCTGTATTTCCCTGAGGAATAACTCCATTTTTTATCTGTGCATCAGCCACAGCTATTTCCACCTGAAGCATACAATTCAACCTGTGGCTCTGTTCAAAAATTGATTTTACTGCTGGCCTTCCATAACGTTCTTCAATGGGAGAGATGGTCACATACCTGTTATATTCTTTGTAGTTAAAAAATTTTCTTATTTGACCATTTAGCGATAAAGAAATGTATTCATATCTTGAATGCTATAATTCCATTGTCGTTGATATAGAGATAAAATATCTGGATGGCATAATAGCCTGCAACCATCCTGAGAGTCCTGCTCACATTGAGAACGTCTTTGCCTGAATAATTGTAATTAAAATCTGTCTTATTGACTGGAATGAAAGCATTGGTGGAATTTCCAATTTGTGATATCCTCATGAAAGCCGGTTCTGACAGTGTTGCATTAAAAGATAAATTGCTATTTTTTGAGACATAAATATTGCTGGCAGCGTAAAGCCCATAGTTTTTAACCGTTTTAGAATTTAACTGGATATATGGAAATGGAGTGCTGTGCGACCAGAATTCTTTGTTTTTATTGAGGGATAAGCTGAGCTTGGAAGAATTGAATTCAAAAATATCCTGGCTTGAGCTCTCCGGGAAGAATAGAGATTCATTTGAATAGGTTATTCCGGCAGGCGTTGTGGTATTCAGTTGATTGTAAGTCAAACTTTGAAAACTCATTTGTTTTGAAATGAATGGCTCAAAATGGTTTGAACTTGCTGAAACAGTTGAACCAGTCACCGGAGAACCGGCAATTATTGAGTCAGAACTCATATCAATAACAGACATATAGGAAAGATTCATCCTTGGCGCAACATAAATTCGCATGACAACAGAGCTATTAAACTGCGAAACAGCATAATTTCCGGACGGGTTAAATGAATAACACATATGCATCATAATCGGATAACTGCAGTAAGTGGAACTGTCTCTGAGAGGTATAATAATAGGGCTGTTCTGGCCGCTTACAACAAACTCCAATTTTATAAAACTAACTGGTATTTTCTCAGTGACGGACTGGACCAACATTAAATATTCGTTAGAATAATTCACTTTATCCGCAGTAAGCTGGATGTTCATTCTCGGAGTTACTGGGTTGCCCTTTGGGGCATTTGAAAAGAGAAAGATGCCCAAAGTGGTCATGAGTATCACTGTTATTGCTATAAGCAAAAGAGTGCCTATAATGGTCGATACTGACGAATCTCTTCCTGAGCTTACCTGCTTCAACTCCATGCCATTTATCAGTTACTTATAAATATAGCCCTGTTGAACATCAATGCATGTCAATTTTTAACCTGTTTCATTGTAATCTGAACCTTATGGCTTCGGGGGAATTCTGTTGCCAGTATATCTTTGACCTTCTTTTTCAAATCTTCTTTTGATACAGTGATGGTTTCGTGTTTGAATCCACTTTCATTGATCAGTATATTGCCGGATTCAAGGGAGAATGAAACGAACCTGTCTTTTTTAAAACTCAACACAGTCAGTCTTTTGCCTTCTCCCATTTTGGATACAAAGTTGAGTATAGTGTGCTCAGCCGCATTGATTGGCACCCATGACATATGTCCATATCTTTTGGAATGCAATATTACTTTCTCTTTTTTTACGATTTCAATTAGAGGTTGCCCAATAAAGAAAAGGACAAGATTCCTCAACCGCCTTTTTTTAATGCATTTAGTGCATAATTCAGGAAATAGTGCTTCTTAAAGGCATTTACCCATATCCCGGTGCGGTTTATTCTGAAATTTTCTTCCACACCGCGATTATATCAGAAGGGAGGGCATTCATTACAAACATAGGAAAGATTATGCATTGGAAATCTGCACATGTGTTCAAATAATACCATCATTTATAGAAAATTATAATATTGTATCTCAAATTTCATTAACAGACAGGAAGGGTTAGAAATTGGATACAAACATAGTTGAACTGGTTCAATTATTGCATGAGGCCAGGGAATGCAAAAATATTGAAGAAATTCGCATAAAGATGGGAGAAGCCAGATCCATGGTCGAATTTCTTGATCCAGTTTCCATCAGGCAGTTAATTATATCAGAAGAAGGCTACGATTCCAATTTTATCAGGAGGTTGATTCTGGAAGACATTCAACAAATTGTTGAGTCCAGAACAAAGGAAAGAGCTGTTTATTATATCAACAGATTTGTCAAAAGCATTACATCTCAACAATTCTCCAAGTTAAATGACATAGATCTCAATAAATGGAAATTATACCAGGATATATTGACAGACAGCCTCTGGATATTTGGCAAAAGAGACAGTTCGGGAGATCACAATGCAGATTACTGGGGTAATTTCATACCACAAATTCCAAACCAGCTGATCAGGCGATATACTAAAAAGGGGGATGTTGTGGTTGACGGTTTCCTTGGGAGCGGAACTACCTTAATCGAGTGCAAAAAGCTTGGGCGAAGTTGCATTGGAATAGAACTCTCCCAAAAAGCAGCAGATATTGCGAAAGAAAAGAACTCGCCTGAAGATGAAGATAAAAAGTTGTTTCAGGAAGTGGTTGTGGGTGATAGCCAGTCAGTTGACATATCACGGATTTTATCCGATCATGGCAAAAAGGATGCAAAATTGATCATACTCCATCCACCTTACTGGGATATCATCAAATTCAGCTCCGCCCAAAATGATCTCTCAAATGCTGCTGACGAGGAATCATTTCTTAAAATGATGGAAAATGTGGTGAGGAACTTGTCCAGTCACTTGGAGAGGGATAGATATCTGGCTGTTGTTATCGGTGATAAATATTCTGCTGGATCATGGATTCCTCTGGGCTTTCACACTATGGACAGAATTACTTCATTAGGTTTTAGATTGAAATCAATTGTTGTAAAGAATTTTGATCGGACCCGTGCAAAGAGAGAAGAAAAGGACCTATGGAGATATAGGGCCTTAAGGGGGGGATTCTACGTCTTTAAGCATGAATATATTTTTATTTTTCAAAAAAGTGGCTAAATTTGCCACATGGCTGTCCTGCCAGTTTTGCCTTCCATCCTGCTGGAATTAATTTAAAACATTAATAAATGCCTGTATTCTTATATTAGTTTTGACTTCTCAGCCATGGAGCCGCTTTCAGTGCTCAATATTCTTGGTGCAATCGATCTGGCTATAATGCTTATCTTCTATGCGATGGAACCGAAATCCAGAAATTATACCCTTCTGTTTGGACTGACCTGTATAGGCTCTTCGGCATACGGATTTCTTTCTGGAACATGGCCATTTGGCGTTATAGAAGCTGTATGGACTATTCTGGCACTAAGGAAATATATAGCGCTGGGAAACAAGAAAGGAGCAGTTTCTACAGGCTGATTTTCATCCTTTTATTCGGTGCGTGGTGAATTTTGTCTTATGAAATTTCCAAAAGCCTGGTCGGGTGTGGGATACTATAATCCAATTTTTTCTGAAACAGTCTCTTTTCTATGCAAACATCCGGAAAACTGGCTCCCAAGAGCCGTAGAATTACATGTGACTGTCAAGGCGCCCAATGGTCTTGACGGTAATCTCAAATGGCTTAATGCAGTAAGAAACGAGTGCAAATCGTGGCGTGCTTTCGACATGACAATTGGAACACCTGACAGTTTCGGGAACTCAGTGCTGTTCCTCACTGCAGAATAACAACAAACAATTGAGTTTCATCAAAGCCTTGTAAACATAACTGGCATATCCGAAGAAGATGCCCGGGAAAACTTCGGACTTGAGTATTATATCCCGCATATTTCTCTTGCAATTGTCGAGCACGACCTATCTGAAGAATTGCTTATGAAGATAAAAGACGAAGCTCGAAAACAGTTTGGGGAGAAAAGAATCTGCAAAACAGTTTTCGCTAGAATCTCACAAATAGATGAAATGGGAAGTTACAGCAAAATAGAAGATATCTGCTTTGAAGGATGACAGTACAATTATAGGTCCCAAAAGATGTGAAAAAATTAGGATTCGTACCATTGCATGGGATGCAGAGGCCATTTTTTTGTTATCATTTTTCAATTTGCCGCAGGAAAAGTGAATTCCAAGAACGGAACTGTTTTTTTTTATGGCTGCCAGCCGGAGAATAGGCTTCAGGCTCAGAGTCCGTTCATTGCAAGCAATTGTTCCACTTTGGCAATTGCTTTGAAATCTTTGTCTCTTGTGGCAATTCTTGATATACCATGACCCAGGCGTGTCCCCGCGATCAACACATCCATAATGTTTACTTCCAACCCCACCTTGTCCAGTTTCTCTTGAATGATTGACGCTCTCCTTGAGGATTCAGTGTTAAACGGCAGTATTTCGTAGGCACTGAACAAGTTAGAAAAGAATGAATGCTCTTTCTGACCCATTTTCGCCCCTGATCTGAAAATTTCGAAGTGTGCGATATCGGTGAGGAAGACCCCCCTCATCCAGCAGCCTTATTTTGCTTCCTAAGCCAGGATCTCCTCTATCTATTGAAATTAAATACGATGTGTCCAGAACAATCATTTGAATTCTCTCTGTTTTGACTCTTTCCTGCCCCTCTTAACTTCACTTTCCAATTCATCAAGGAATTTGCTTCCTCTCAGGCTGCCGTAAAATGTCTTCACTTTCCTTCTATGCACTAATCTGTCTATTACATCTGAGAAGCTCTCCCCAAGCTGCTTCATTAAAGCCAGATTCTCATAGAGTTCATCTGAAACAGTCACATTCTTCGTATCTTCACATGTAATTATGTGAGTGTCTTATTTTATCTTTTCCAAATCAAAATTGTATGCTAAGCAGGTGTTAACTAATAATATCCCTATTTGTATTATCTCTGGATCCAATTGTATAATTCCAGTTACCGTGGAAATCATCCATGATCAGGTTTGCATTTTTCAGGTCTTCATCGGCCACAACCTTACCCGTTTCATGTAATCCCATGTCAATATCAGCAGATATCTTTAGGCCATTCTTTATTCCAGTATTGCCTATGAGTTCGATTAATATTCGACAGTCTCTTTCATCGAAGTGATGAAATTCAAGGACAAGACAATTTATCAACTGGCGGACTTTCTGGACAAAATGCATAACAAATTTCTGCCAATAAGTTTTTTCCCTGTAAACGATCCAGATATGGAGAACAAAAATCTATAGTAAGTACTTCTTTATAACCTGCACACAGCAACCACTCTTTCGTAATTGAGATGCGGAGGGCCGGATTCGAACCGGCGAACCCCTACGGAAGCAGATCTTGAGTCTGCCGCCTTTGACCTAGCTCGGCAACCTCCGCCCTGGTTTCTTCGGCAGTTATGTCTTTTCTCAATTTAAGGCTTTTTGAAATATTTTTCCCGATAAGCTTTCCCTCGACATTATCCCATAAATTGTTAAACGTGGTGTTTACAATATTTCATAAATCTACTGGATTGAGATAGATTTAAACTAATTATGTGACTTGCCATCTATGAAAGTCTTGGGAAAGGAGTTGAATTTATGTCCACATATACCGTCTTATGTGATAAAAAATCGAAATTTCAGCAATCCTAATTTCAACCACATGGAATAATTCCATTTGCCAGAACTCTCAATTTATCTTCCTGATAGCCGAAATACTTACCAAAATTCTGTTTGGAAAAGAATTCCAGGCCAAGGTTCATTGAATAGAAATCCCTGGCAATCTCATTGCTGCCTGTGAAACAAGTTCCAGTCTGTTCCACCGGGTCATAAATATATATTCCATCAATACCACCTGCCTCTGCCGCCGAAATATACACTTCTCCGGAACATGCAAATGCCTCCTTAAGAAACAGAGGCAAAAAATGATCGAATGCTGTCATTCTGAGCGTCCCAGCAAAAGTTGAATTCTTTAATAGTGACTGATCATCAATTTTTATGATTCTGTTCATCGCACTACACTTTGGCATGCGTTTTAATAGCTCTACCTTTTCCAAAAAGATTGGATTGCCTGTTCTTTGAAAGGTAATTAAGGAAATAGGCATACTGCCATATTGGATATAAAAATACTTTTAACTGAAGAATCAACTCTTCTTGATGCGATCGCCAAATCTGCCCTTCCGGAGAACAATAAAGATATACTATTGGAAAGAAGATCGCCAGGCGAACTGGCAATTGAAATCAGAAATGTAAAACTTTCTTCCATCTACAGCATTACAGATGAATTCCTGAAGATAGTGGAAATTGTAAAAAAAATATATGGAACTGATTACTCCTGAACTTCAAGGTTCAGTTTTTCAGTCAGTTCCTTGTACCTGTTCCTTATTGTTACCTCAGTAACACCTGCAACTTCAGCAACTGATCTCTGGGTTCTTCTCTCATTCATCAAAATTGACGCAATGTAGATTGCTGCTGCGGCTACTCCTGTTGGCCCCTTTCCTGAAGTCAGGTCATTGTCCTGTGCAAGTTTTATAATTTCTGCAGCCTGTTTTCTTGTGTCCAGCGATAATTTGAGCTTGCTGCAAAACCTGTTAAGATAGTCTTCCGGTTTTGAAGGCATAATGTTTAACTGAAGGTACCTGCTCATGATACGATAAGTACGCCCAATTTCCTTTTTCTTTACTCTTGTTATGGATGCAATTTCATCAAGTGTTCTCGGAACATTTGTTATTCTGCAAGCTGCATATAGTGAGCCGGCTACAACTCCTTCTATGCTCCTTCCCCTGATCATGTTCTGTTTGACTGCCTTTCTGTATATTACTGCTGCAGTCTCCCTGACATCATTTGGAATGCTCAGGTTTGATGCCATCCTCTCCATTTCCTGAAGAGCCTGTGACAAATTCCTTTCAGCAGCATTTGAAACCTTTATCCTCTTCTGCCACTTTCTCAACCTGTACAACTGTGCCCTGTTTCTTGTAGGAATGGATTTGCCATATGAATCCTTATTTTTCCATGAGATATCTGTTGAAAGACCCTTATCATGAAGTGTAAAAGTCATTGGTGATCCGGCTCTGGCCCTGGATTCATTTTGTTCAGTGTCAAAGGCCCGCCATTCAGGTCCCTGATCAATATAGCTTTCATCAATAACAATGCCACACTTATTGCATACCAGTTCACCTCTTTCATAATCCCTGGATAAATCTGTGGAGCCACATTCTGGGCATTTTTCAATCTGTTCTATTTTCTTTCTTTCTTTTTCCATTTTAATCACCTAATTTCTGACAAACACTCTCTTATCTTCAGATTCAAATTTCTTGGAAATGACAACTACTCCCATCGGATCGGAAATAGGGCCAATAATTCTGACAATCCTGCCTACTTTGTTGCCTTTATTGTCAAAAACAGCTCTATTGATCAACTCCGGGGAAACGTCTCGCACGACAAACTCATTTCCTAGGTCATGAATGATAGGGAGAGAAATTTGCATATATTAACGTTATAGTTAACAAGTTTATAAACCTTTAGTAAGACTTTTAATAGTATTTTTTCAACCTATTTCAATATATCATTAATTTCTGTGACAATTTCTGGGAATTTAACCCTATTTTAACCTAAGGCATCCTTAACATATAAGGGTAGTTGATCCGATATATAGAAATTGCAAAACAGAATACGGAAATTAAGGCTATGAAAATTTATGTAGTTGACAATGGGGGGCAGTGGACCCATAAAGAGTGGAAAGCGCTTAGGTCCCTTGGAGTTGAGTCAGAAATTATCGATAATGACGCAGATTTTAGCCAGGTTGTTGATGCAGACGGCTGGGTACTCTCAGGCGGCGCTCCGAGCATAACAAATGAAATACCAAAACTTGGGAAAATCTCACAGATTCTGGATGGAACAACAGTGCCTGTGTTTGGAATCTGCATAGGTGCCCAGTTCATGGCCCTGCATTTTAAAGGTGAAGTAAGGGCCTCACCTGTTCCTGAGTTTGGAAAGACAAAGGTAACTTTCTTCAACCAGGGGGGCATATTCAAGAATGTTCCATCCGAGATCATAGCCTGGGAAAACCATAATGATGAGATGCTTTCAATTTCTTCAGACTTCCAGATCTGCGCGAATTCCAGGAATTGCAAAGTCCAAGCTTTTTATTCAGATAAAAAGGCCATGTTTGGGGTACAGTTCCATCCCGAGGTTGAAAACACTCAATATGGTATAGAAATGTTCAAATCCTTTATAGAATATTGTAAGCGGTGAATAGATGATTTCAACTGATGGATTGCTTGAAAAACCAGTTTATACAGAAAAGGGGATTTTAGTAGGCAATGTTTACGATGTAATATTGGATTTCGAAACGGGAAATGTTTACGGCCTTTTGATAAAAGATACAAACATGAAAGTTGTAGGCGAAGGCATCCCGATATCTATTCCATTCAGGTGGATAAAATCTATTGGAGATGCCATTCTGCTGCTCACCTTCCCGGAAAAGGTAAATCTTAACAGAAGAGAGCAAAATTAATTTGGGCCGGGATTTCAATTGCCTTGGCTAAGTTGCGAGTGTGAGCTGGAGTAATGCCGTTTTCTGATCGTTTTCCCGTGGCATCGAGGTTGTACAGGAAAATGATGTCAACCGCAACTGGCAAGTGGGCCCTAATTGGCACCTTAATTGGCATAGTTGCTGGGTTGGGGGCTATTGCTCTTTATATCACCATAGAATTTTTTACAACTTATTTATTGATCGGAATTTCAGGTTTTGCACCTCCAAGATCAGGATTGGTTTCCGGCCTTTCTCCATATCATTATTCCACAAGTGCCCATTACCTGTACTTCCCCATTTCCCTTATTATCGGTGGGTTGGTAGTCGCAATCATCCTGAACAAGACAGCGCCTGAGGCTAAAGGCCATGGAACTGACGCAGCGATCAGTGCATTCCACAACGATGGGGGAAGGATAAGGAAGAGAATCCCACTGATCAAAACTGTTGCTTCAGCCATCACCATTGGTTCAGGCGGCAGTGCCGGAAGGGAAGGCCCTACTGCCCAGATTGCAGCTGGTTTCGGATCTTTTTTATCTGACATCTTCCATCTTGATGACCACGACAGGAGGATTGCTGAGGCATCTGGCATAGGAGCAGGCATAGGGAGCATATTTCTTGCCCCACTTGGCGGAGCAATACTTAGCACCGAAATTCTCTACAAGCGCGACTTTGAAACGGAAGCGTTGATTCCATCCACGATTGCATCTGTTGTTGGGTATTCCATATTCGGGTACTACACAGGATATAAAACCATATTTCTTATTCCAACCACAACAGTTATTGGCTTCTTTCATCCTGTCTCCCTCCTTGCATATCTCATAATAGGCTTATTATCCGGGCTGGCAGCCATCTTTTACATCAAGACGTTTTATGGGGTAACAAAGCTGTTTTCTATGGCAAAAAGAATTTCTCCTTATGCAAAGCCTGCAATAGGAGGAGCTATTGTCGGCGTTATGGCCATCTTTTTCCCCGAAGTTCTTGGACTGGGGTATGGATGGGTCCAACAGATGCTCGATGGAAATCTGTCTATTTTCGGAGCCGGATATTTGTATTTATTCCTCATATTTATCGTGCTCTTCATCCTTAAAACCGTTGCCACATCATTTACCATTGGTTCTGAAGGATCAGGTGGAGTTTTTGCGCCGGGGCTTGTAATTGGTGCGTTTTTAGGTGCTGCAATTGCAATACCGCTAAGGGTACTGTTTCCATTCCTAAGTGTTGATGAGATCATAATTGTTTCAATGATTTCCATGTTTGGCGGCGCTTCAAAGGCTCCAATTGCAATCATCATTATGGGTACGGAAATGACCGGATCATATGCACTGTTCATTCCTTTGATGCTTGCCACAACAATAAGTTATTTTGTAAGCGGGAAGCTTTCTATCTACAAATCACAGGTCCTGGACAGAAGCAAGTCCCCTGCCCATGAGGATGAATATAAAAACCCCATAATGGACGACATTCCAGTATATACTGCCATGAAAAAGGATTATATCAAGATCAGCAGGGATGATACTTTGCGCTCTGCAATAAACAAGATCAGGGAGAGCAGGACCAAAGGGATCGTCGTAGAAGATAATGGAAAACTTGAAGGATACCTGTCAATAGAGGATATACCTGTGGACACCGATTATGAGGCAAAAATTGAAAGTGTTATGCAGAAAGACCCGCCGCTTATTGAGAGCAATGATAATTTGCATAATGCACTCAACAGGCTTACAAAGGAGCCATCAGGCAAGCTCATAGTGTATAATGAAGGCCAGCCAGACGTAGTTCTGGGGACGCTTACACTATCGGAAATTGCTGATGCCTATAATATGGAAATAAGGAAAATCAAGAATGCCCAGAGAATGGAGCGTGGTTAGGGGCCATTTGATTATTTAAAAACATTAAATGAAAAACCTGCTGAACACGAATATTTCAAAAACCAGGTAAATAAAAATTGTGTAAGAGAAGGTTGAGTAGAGGCTGTCGAAGGGCCCTGCACCGCCAATAATGCCTCCCTTCCCGGAATGTGCAGATGCAATCACTCCCTTCAGGAGATCAACGGCAAATTCTGCAAAGAAGGTCAGTGGGAAAATTAATAGGGATTCCACGAGCTGGTATTGTTTAGGGATAGTAAAGTATAGAATTATAAACCAGAGGACAACAAGGGAGAACTTCATCCTGTAGTGGGGATATGCAATAACCGACCCTGTGTAAATGCCCTCCCTCTGTTCCGGTTTCATCACTGACCAGAAGAACAGCAGCAGCAAAACCAGTTCGATTGCTATTGTAATTATTGGCGGTGATATTCCTGAAAGTGCATTCTTGTAAATTGCAAGGCCAGAATAAAAGGACAGAACCATAATGATGCCATTGATGCTCCTTCCATTTGTAATTTTGAAATTGAACTGTGAAAGCAAAACGATGAGCCCGTAATAGATTGGAATGGCAACGGAATCGGGAAAGATGAATACGTTTCCGTGTGTCATTCCGGACAAATCTATTGTTATCCCCATGCCTACAACAGTTCCGGAAATTAGCCAGTAATGAAAAGAAGTGTCTGAATCCGGTGTTGTTTCATATTTGTTCTTTCCAGCATTAATATGTGTCAGGAAATTGATTATGAAAAGGCCTGAAGGCACCCAGAGAAGAGTGTCCAGCAAAAAAGGGCCACTTCCAAATAATTTCAGCAGATTCGGATAACTTCCTGCAAAATCCATTCTAATAAACGTGTAAGCTATAAAAGAAAATATCCAGACAGAAGAGACCTCGTGATATGCCGTATCCTCCATTACCAACCGGTACAAAATTGCGATTGCAGATGATAGTGCTATTGAGGCAATGAGAACATCGATTGCTGATATTACTCCGGCATGCCACATTTCAATAAGGGAACAAAATATTAAAAGCGATAAAAAAATTTTTTTTAAATTGTGAAAGTCAGCGTAAATATCCATTGGAACAGAACTCTATGGATTAGACGACCGAGCTTACTGCAGTTCCAAATGCCGATGTTGAAGTTGTTATCCCTGAATACTGTGACAAGGTTTCTATTAAAATAGTTGGCTGAATGCCCTTGATTGATGACGGATTGTACAGCTCGCCTTCCGCATAGTAAGTTCCTGAAGGGCCGGTAACAATTAAGCTTGATGTAAGGTGGCCTGCGTAATTTGCAATTGCCTGCCCTCCCAAGCCGGTTGTGGGGTCCTGGGTTTCATATTTAAGGAACAATGATGAAATCGATGAGGGGAAATATTCCTTCAACACAGCTGATCCCGAGCTTACAGACGAAGGCCCATCCGGAGGAAGGTATTGGCCGTAAACGTAAATCACATGGAAGTTGTAACTTATCCCACTTAAGGTATATGAGAAATTATTAAAAAGAAGCCCTGGTATGTTGGTTGGGCTTTCGTTAGGATCGCTGAAATGCATCTTATTGTAGATTGTCGAATTCTTAAGGCTAGGGTCCTGTGTATGCACGTAATTATATATGAACCAGCTGTCAGAGGCACCAATAGGGCATCCTCCCCATGACAGGTAATATATATTCACTCCACTTGAAGTGGAAGCATCAGAACTGCTCATCTTTATGAACTGTCCGCTGGTTATTGAGTTTGAACCTGAACTTGACGGCAACAATGAGTTCATGATTCCTGATCCTACCACTACACCAATAACCACAATTATTGCAATCACCAATGTTATAGCCATTGCAAAAATTCTTTTTCTCTTCTGAATTAATAACCTGAGTTCTTCCTCTTTCTGCTTATTCGACTTTTTAGGGTTAGCCATTTAAATTTATATTGAATTTGCGTATTTAAAGATTTGACAACTAATCTCGGATAACTGAAAGAAATCGAATAGATTATTAACGGACTTACTATATTTGACTATGAAATTTGGAATTGTCGGTATTGGAAACCATGCAATTAATAGGGTAATGCCAGCAATTTTGGAGAGTGGCAACGAAATTGTGGGAATAACAACTGGAAATAAGGAGAAGGGCAGCATAGTCTCAGACAAATTCTCCTGCAAATACTTCCCGGCATATTCAGAGATGCTTTCAGAAGACATTGATTCAATTTATGTGGGTTCTCCAAATTTCATGCACTTTGAACATGCAAAAAAAGCTATAAACAGTGGCAAGAATGTTTTGCTTGAAAAACAGATGACTTTAAGGGCAGCGGACGCAAAGGAACTCATTTCCCTTGCAGGGGAGAAAAAAGTAAAGCTTGCAATAGGGTTTCACCTCAGAATGCACCCAGCTGCAGAATTCATAAAGAATGATATCCTGAAGCCAGACGATTCAATTAAATATCTTTCAGGATTGTGGACCCACAAACAATCTGCAAGAGAACAGACATCCGAGAGCAAATGGTGGACAGAGCCTGAAAAGGTTGGAGGCGGATCTGTAATGGGAACTGGTGTACACGTGATTGATACTTTAATCTCATTTCATAACAGGTTCCCCCGGAAGGTAACTGCTTTCAGGATTCCTGAAGAGAAGATGATCGATGAAACCATGATTGTGAACATGGAGTTTGAAAAAGGTTTCGCCACTGCTTTATCATCTAGGGCAATGGACCCATTCTCAAACGATCTCACGATTCTTACCCAGGATAGAAAAATTGTTTGCAAAAACTTTTTCGGAACATCAATCAACTCCTCAGTTGAGGTAAACGATGAAAGAGTGACGGAGTTTAAAGAGGGGAACCTCTATTCAGAGGAAATTGCAGAGTTTGTCAAATTTGTGGATGGAGAACATACCAAAATAGCAAACGGAAACGATGGCTACAGGGTAGTCAGGGTTGTTGAAGAGGCCCAGAGATTCATTTCAATGGTAAGATAATCCATTTATTGCAGCAATTCCCTCGACTCAAGTTCCCTTACGAGATCTCTGGAAAGGCTTTTTAGCCTTTCAGTAAGTTCATCTATTTTTTCCTTTACTATTTTATCTATTTTAGGCGATATGGAAAGGGTGTATTGATAGTAATAGCCACCACGCTGAATAACTCCGGAATCTCTCATAACGAACCCCATGTTCAGAAGTTTCTGCAAAGACCTGTAGACAGTACTCTGATCCCTGCCAATATCTTTTGATATATCGTCGACTTTTACCCATTTTCCAGGGGTCAGGGCATAATAAACGGATACGTCTGTTTTTCCGAAATTGAATACAGATTCAAGCAAGTCAGAACAGCAAGCTATCTCGGAACTTGTCCTGGATGTAATCTTCATATTAGATCTACATATCTAATTTTAATATAAATGGTTTTGCATGCTTTGTCCAAAACCGTAACATTCATAAACATCCCAGTTATGTCCAATAGAATTCGGAACATGTCTGATGATGATTTAGAACTGGAAAATATTAGAAGAAAGATGATGGCTAGAATTCAGGAAGAGAATAAAACAACGGAGGTAAAAAGAGTGAAACCGGCAGAATTAACAGATGGAAATTTCAATGATGAGGTCAAGAAGAATAAGATAATGGTCGTGGATTTCTGGGCATCATGGTGCGCTCCATGCAGATTTCTTTCACCAATAGTTGAAGAACTTGCAAATGAATACCATGGCAAGATTTCATTCGCCAAGGTGGATGTGGACGCTAACCCTGAGGTGAGTTCTTCATTCAATATTACAAGCATTCCAACTGTAATAATGTTTAAGAACGGCAAGGTTGCGGATGTAAGCATTGGAGCCGTCCCAAAAGCAATGCTTGATGCCAAACTAAAAAAGCTGTTGAACTAAATGAAATATGATATAATCATAATTGGAGGAGCATTTGCGGGATTAAGTGCTGCAATCTACTCTTCCAGGCAGGGCATGAAAACACTTGTGGTTACCAAGGATATAGGCGGCCAGGGATTGCTGACCACGGATATCCAGAACTACCCAGGTTTTGACAGCACTTCCGGCTTTGATCTTGCTTCAAAATTTCAAAGCCAGGCGCAGCTGTATGGAACAGAGTTTGTTTATGACGAGATAAGGCAGGTGGGCGAGGAAAACGGCCACTTTGTTTTGAAAGGTGTTGAGGAAAAATATGAGAGCGATGCCTTAATCCTTGCATTCGGGAAGACACCCAGAGACCTTGGCTGTAAAGGCGAAGAGAAATTCAAAGGCAGAGGAGTCTCTTATTGTTCAATCTGTGATGGCCCCCTTTTCAGGAAAAAGGATGTACTTGTTGCTGGCGCAGGGGATCATGCATTGCAGGCTGCACTCTATCTTGGGACAGTTGCCTCAAATGTATATGTTACACAGAAAGGAAACAGGATCTCAGGTTCAGAGGAGATGATTGCAGAAGCAAAATCATTGGATAATGTGAAGTTCATCTATGAGAGTGAAGTTGATGAAATACTCGGAGATAAAACGGTCAATGCCGTTTCATTGAAGAAGAAGAGCGGCCCAAATGAGGAACTGCCTGTAAAAGCTGTATTTGTTGAAATGGGATACATAGCAAAAACTGAAATGCTGAAGGGTTTCGTTGATATGAACAAGGAAAATGAAGTCATAATCGACATGAATGGGAATACCAGCAGAACGGGAGTATTTGCAGCAGGAGATGTCACCAATATTCCTTACAAGCAGGCTGTAATATCTGCAGGCCAGGGGTCAGTCGCAGCATTGAGTGCTATCAACTATGTCCATAAAAAGCGTGGAATGGGATCCGTAAAAAGCGACTGGAAATTTGTAAACCTGGAAAAGAATAAAAAGGTCTCAGCCTGATAGGATGTTAGTGAGTTTAGAGGGCTTTGACCCGAAGGGAAGGAAGAGGATTCAGGATGGAAATATAGACATAACAGTCCTGAAGCAGGATGAGAATTACTTTGCCTTCAATTCAAAATGCCCCCATAAGGGTGGGCCATTATTTCTCTGCAAGCCACTTTCTGGTGAAAGGATAATGTGCCCGTCACACCATATTGTTTTTAATCTCAGGGATGGAGAGGTTCTTGAAAACCCTTTGCCAGAATCAATGGGCGACTATGCTTTATGCCCTAATTTAAAAATTTATGAAGTTGTCTTAGATCAAAATGGCTTAAATATTATAGTTTGAATTTTTTCCTATTTCCTTTCCACCATATTTTGTTTAAGAGTGAATTAACGTACTCTGCATTGAAATCCTGTTTCAAAGCCTCCTTTAAAATGGATTCGGCTTCACCCAGCCTATTTGTTTCATACAGGCATTGCCCTTTCACCATCTTTGCTTCAGGGTCATCAGCCATTTCTATTGCAACATCGAGGAATCCCATTGCCTTGTTGAACTCTTTCTTCTCAAGCAACAATTTGCCCATCATTAAGTGGTATTCAGGGTCTTCATCATTATGGCAACTGCCCAGGACCTCAATTGCCTGGTCCGTTTTGCCACTGGAATAGTAAAATTCGCAGAGTTCCATCGCAAGTTCAGGTTCATTTCCCGAAACTTCAAACGCTTTCTTGTAGTATTTTTCTGCAAGCTCATCGTCCTCAAAGTCTTCCATCATAGATGCAATTTCTGAATAGAACAATGGTTCAGCATCGTTAAGTGCAACACATTTTTCAATGTACTTCAGTGCTTCAGAATAGTGTTCTTCCGCCAGTTCGTTCTGAAACAACAGGTATAAAACATCAAGATCCTCGGGATTTTCCTCTGCATTCTTTTTCAGGAGTTCGGTTGACTCTTTTATTTTTCCTGCCTCCTTAAGGACTATGGCATAGTTTGTCCTGTAAATAGGAGTTTTGCCCATTTCATATGCAATCTTAGCTTCTTTCAGTGCTTTAGCATCTTCCTCCATATCCATGTAAATATTGCTCTTTAAGAGGTGGACCTCAGGCATATCACCCTTCTTCTGGGTATCGTTTGCAAGTTGCAATCCTTTCTCGCTATCTCCTGTTGCATAGAGCATAGAAGCAAATTGCAACATATACTCTGGTTTTTCCGAATCCATTTTATAGGCCAGTTCAGCATGCGTCTTTGCATTATCAATATCACCAATCTGGGCGAATGCTTCAGATGCAAGCGAATAGGCATCAGGCCTTGTTGAATCCAGATCAATGGCAGTTATGAATTTTTCCAGGCTCTTCTCGAATTCTCCCTGTGTGAGCAATTCAAAGCCTTCAGCAATTTCCTTGTTATAATCAGACAATTTAATCATGTCCCTATTAAGTCTCACTATTCATAAGTTACTCTCAAAAAACCAATAAACAATAATAACGAATATTCATATGCCGGTCTATGGAGGAAGACGTCGAAAAGCAATGCGAATTAATCAGGGATGATTTTTACAGGGAAGGGTTTGGCAACACTCCAATGTTCACTTATAAATTATCAAATGGCTCCGCCGTCTTTGCAAAACTTGAATATTTTAACCCATACGGATCAATCAAGGACAGGGGTGCATTTTTCATGATTGACCACCTGCTGCACGCTGAAAAGAACATTGAAGAAAAAGTATTTGTGGAAGGGACATCCGGAAATACAGGAATAGCTATTGCCAACATTTGCAGGCGCCTGGGGATGAAGGCAATGATATTTATTCCTCCTGGCACGTCAGATGGCACAAAGGAGGTACTTAAAAAATCAGGTGCAAGGATAGTTGAAACAGATGAACCGCCAGAAACAACAAAGACTGAGGTGGCAATTAATACAGCTATGGATCTTGCCGCAAAAGAACCTGGCAAATATGTATTCCTTCACCAGCATGGAAACATATTTAACTATCTGGCACACGTTTATACGACAGGGCCGGAGGCAGAAAAACAAATGGGAGGGTTGCCTGATGCAGTTGCAATAGCAATGGGAACGGGTGGCTCAATTATTGGCAATGCCCGGTATTTTAAGAACCGGAATAAAAATATCACCGTTTACATGCTTCATGCAGATCAAACTTCGTATATCCAGGGAGTCAGAAATTTCTTAAAGGCAAAAGATAAGGTCATAGTTGAAAAAAATATTTCACTCGTCGATTTCATGGTGAACGTTAATGAAGGGGATGCAAGAAATGGGGTCCAAAAACTTGCAAGGGAATGCGGTTTGTATGTTGGCTTTTCTTCAGGCGCCAACTTTATGGGTGCTCTGAAAGTAGCTGAATCAACCCCTAACATAAAGGTTTATACAGTATTCCCGGACAGTGGCGAGAAATATACAGAATTTTACAACAAGTCTGGTATCCTGAATGAAAAGGAGACAGGAGCCCTGAGCCAGGAAGTTAATGAACTAAAAAGTGGTTTTATCTTACTCAAATAGGTTTTTATTAATACTGGAATTGAACGCCGGAGTTCTCTTCTCCACAAAGGCACTTGCCCCCTCCTTCTGGTTTGCCGTTTTAAACATGTTGCCGAAGTATTCTTTTTCTCTGCCGAATAAATCCTGATCCTTATTTCTGGTCAATTCTTTTATATAAGCGAGAGACTCGTAAGGCAGAGATTCATATTTCTTCCCAATTTCACCTGCCCTTTCAAGGTATTTTTCAGATATCTCGCTTAATATGCCTAGTTGAAGTGCAGTCCTGGAATCAATTCTGGATCCCAATGATGCAAGTTCAAAGGCCTTATTTTCACCAACCAGGCGCCTCAACCTCTGTGTGCCTCCGAAACCGGGAATAATTCCAAGTGTAATTTCCGGCAATCCAAAGTATGCATCAGGATGGGAAATTCTCAGGTCACAAGCCATTGCCAGTTCAAATCCGCCTCCAAGGGCAAAACCGTGGATTGCAGCTATAACGGGCATCTGCCTTTCTTCAATGAAGTCCATTACTTCATGTCCGCGCCTGGCAAAGTCAAAGGCTGTAGCCGGATCCAGGCCCAGGAAGGCATTTATGTCTGCTCCCGCGCTGAAAGCTTTGTTATTTCCGGCAATTATGCCAATATACGACTCATCTTTTAGCGCTTCTCCTATCTCTTCAATCGTTTCCATATCCAGAGGATTGAGCTTTTTCTCCCTGTTTATGAGAACTTTTAATATCCTCCCTTCTTTTTCAACAATGATATTTTTCATTTCTTATCACCATATTTGTAAAACCCTTCACCACTCTTCCTTCCAAGTTTCTTCGAATTCACAAGATTTCTTAATGTGACTGGTGGTTTAAACCTTGGGTCTCCGTAGTTGTTGTACAACACTTCCATGATGTCCTGGCACACATCAAGGCCAATAAAATCTGCCAGCTCCAAAGGGCCCATTGGATGGTTCATGCCCAGGCGAAAGGTTTTGTCAATGTCAGATGCACTGGCAACTGATTCCTCAAGTGCGAGAATTGCTTCCCTTATGAGGGGCATTAAAACCCTGTTTGATACAAATCCAGGGAAATCTTTCACATGAACCGGATCTTTGCCAATAGATACGAGGAGTTCAGAAACTTTCTTTAGAAGATCGCCCGACGTGTTTTCTGATGAAACCAATTCTACAAGTTTCATCACCGGAACGGGATTGAAGAAATGAATTCCCATGAACCTTTCAGGATTCCTGACACTTGAAGACAGAAGATTTATTGAAATTGAGGATGTGTTGGAGCCAATTAAGGCATCTTCCCTAACAACGGCTGAAATTTTCCTAAGTGTTTCACTCTTCACATCCAACCTCTCAAAAACTGCCTCTATAACAATATCACTATCAGAAATTGAATCGAGTTCAGTGGAAAAACTTATACGTTTTAATATTGTTTCCGGAGTTTCGCGTAAAAGGCCTTTTTTTTCCAATTTGCTGAGTGAATCATAAATTGAATCTTTTGCAAGGGCAAGTGCATCCTTATTTACATCCACCTGCGTGACAGAATAGCCTCCCTGGGCAAATACCTGCCCTATGCCTCTTCCCATAGTCCCCGATCCTATAACAGAGATTTTCAGTTAACCACCTCAATTGCCATGGAATGCCCACCACCTCCACCGTGGCAGAGAGTTGCAATTCCTTTCTGCAATTTTCTCTGGCGAAGCGCATGCAATAAAGTAACCACTATTCTGGAACCACTGCTGCCAAGGGGGTGCCCGAACGCAATTGCCCCGCCATTGACATTGAAGGAATCGTTGTTGATTCCAAGCTGGTCTCTGAGCAAAATGCATCCACCTGAAAAAGCCTCATTATGCTCAACCAAATCAAAATCCTTCATGTTCCATCCATTCCTGTCAAGAAGCTCTTTTGTTGATTTGATTGGCGCCTCAATAAAATCCCTCGGGTCCATGCTGGATGACCAGAACCCATTAATTTTTGCAATTGGTTTCAGGTTGTATTGTTCAACAGCCTGCTGTGATGCAAGGACAACTGCCGATGCCCCGTCCGAAATTTGTGATGAATTTCCGGCTGTGTTAACTCCATCTTTATTAAAGGCCGGGCGCAATTTGGAAAGCATTTCCATGCTTGTTTCCCTAATTCCTTCATCAAACCCTAATTCATCCATGGGAATAATTTCATCCCTGAAGTAGCCGCTCTTTGAAGCTTTAAGTGCCCTTTCTTGGCTTTGCAAAGCAAATTCATCAACAATCTTCCTCGATTGCTCGTATTTGGCTGACGTCAGATCTGCGTAATATCCCATTGAATTGAGGTAAAATGCATCCAGCAATCCATCATTGTACATAGAATCTGTAAACGCTTCATTTTTTCCAAACATGTTCTTCACACCATACCTGAAATTGCTTGAAACAAGATACGGGGCCCTGCTCATGCTTTCAGTTCCGCCTGCAATGATTATATCTTTCTCACCAAGTGCTATTTCCCTGTAAGCATTCTCTATAGCCAGCATGCCGGAAGCGCATACGACATTGACTGTATTCTTGGTAACTTCAGGCCTTATGCCTCCAAAGGTACTGCACTGGCCTGCAGGGTTCTGGCCATTTCCAGCCTGAATAACGTTGCCAAAAATAACTTCTTCTATTGAATCCTGGCTGAGCCCGGAAGCTTCAAGTGCTCCCTTAACAGCAATTCCCCCAAGAGTTGTAGCACCTGTTCCTTTCAGGGATCCTCCAAATTTTCCATGGGGGGTTCTTTTTGCGGATACTATGTAGATGTCCCTCATCATTACCACTTCATTATAGCGATTTTATTAATATGTTTTTAAATTTTTAACAAGACGTTTTTTGAAATTAAGACCGATTCATTTAGATCAGGACTTTTCAACTTCCAGGTTCCTGCTGATCCAGTCGCTGTAACTCCCAACATATAACCGGGGCTTTATTCCAAGTTCTTCCATTGCAAGAAGATTAACACATGAGGTAACACCAGAACCGCAATAGAGGATATCTCCGTCTTTCACCCCTTTAAGATAGTTCCTGAGCTCTTCCCGGGATTTGAGTTTTGCACCTTCCATCAATTCACTATGCGGAATATTGATGGCGCCTGGAATTCTCCCTGCAATTTTATCAATTGGCTCTTCTTTTCCCTCATATCTGTACGCCTCCCTGGCATCAATAACTTTATGGTTGCCATCAGAATTGAGAATATCAACATAAGTCGCAAGCATACCCTCATTCAATTTGACATTGACATGCCCTCTCCTGCGAAAAATGCTCTTTCCCTTTTCAGTATGGAATTTGCCTGATTCCCATTCCTGAAATCCTCCGTTCAGCACCCTGACATTGCTTAACCCCATATATCTAAGAAGAAACCAGCATCTTCCGGCACCGGATAAATTATCATCATAGCATACTACTTCAGTATCATTTGATATGCCTGCCTCTTCCAGCCTTTCCTTCAGGCAGTCAATATCAGGCAATGGATGCCTTCCACCGGTCTTGCCAACCTTTGAGGCAAGATGATCGTTTAGATCCATAAAAAAAGCACCAGGTATATGAGACTCAAGAAACCTGTTTGAACCATATTCTGGTTCAGCCAGCCTGTAACGGCAATCCAGCGTTGCAATTTCTTCAAGGCGATCTCTCAATTCTGCTGCCGAAATTAGGACTCCTGTTGCCATATGCTAATATTGGGTATTTTTATAAAAACTTTATTGGAAAAAAATGGGAAAGTATTATAGTCATAATTTCATTAGATCAATACTAACAATGAATGATTTAAAATTCCTGACCAAAAAAGAGAGGGATTGCCTGATCGCCATTGGCGAATTTGGCAAGCAGGAGTTCCCCATCAGGCTCGTCAATCTGTCAGAAATACTTAACATAAAGTCCCCGACAGCATTGAACCTTGTTACGAGGCTTGAAAAAAAGAAACTTGTTACGCGGCTTAAAGGCATGATCAACCTAACCATAAGAGGAACGTCTTTCTATCATGAAATTGAGGAAAACCATAGGATACTTGAAACTCTCATGGTGACTTATGGAATGGATCTGGACAGGGCATGCACGCTTGCGGAACAGATTGATTACTTGGTTGACCACAGTTCAATTGATGCTATGTTTTTAAAACTGGGCAAACCATCAAAATGCCCTCATGGAAGAACAATAGAACAGATACATGACTGAATGGGATTCAATAGAAATCTTATTATAGATTAGTAGTATGCTAATATTATTCGTTGATGCCTAATGACTGAAAAACAACCGTACAGATTGATGAAAAAGCAGGTAGGGGTATGGGGTGCAATCGCAGAAGAGATTGCTGCCATGGCACCTGCGTGTGACACAGTTGCGTTTATAACATCAGCAGCTGCGTTCGCCTTCTTTCTCACACCTCTAGCATTCCTGATCGCTACGCTTACAATGTTTCTCGAAGTGAATACGTTGTACCATTTGTCAAAAAGGCATGCAAGTGCAGGCGGATATTATGGCTATATCGGCACAGCTTTTGGCCCAACTCCTGCCATAACAAGTGGATTGCTCTATGTCATGTACCAGATTGCAAGCACTGCAGCTATACCAGTGTACGTTGGCGGAATCGTGCTTCCAGGCGTTCTTTCATATTTTCTTGGAATTACACTTCCAGGCTGGATATGGATACCTTTTATCCTCGTATTCGTTTTAGCGCCCATCATTCTTTCAATACTTGGAATCCGGCCACAGATGAAATATGTAAGGATTGCCGCATTTTTCGAAGTCATCTTTTTAGGCGTCCTCTCTGCAATTATAATTATTGAGGCAAAAGACAACACTCTTGCTGTTTTTGATCCATTTACAAAGTCTGCAGTTTTCCATAAAGTGGGAGGGCCATTAAGCGGATTGGGCCTGGGAATGATATTCGGGTTGACGAGTTTTATAGGTTATGGAGGTTCTGCACCACTTGGGGAAGAAGCTGTCAACAGCAGGGCAATTACAAGGAGCCTTGTATTTGGGCTGATAATAGTTGGTGTGGTCCTGACTGAAGTTGCATATGCCCTAACAGTAGGCTGGGGTGTGTCATTGATGTCATCATTTGCTGTTGCGCATATACCCGGCATAATAGTTGCCACTGCATATACAGGGGTTGCAGGTGGAGTCATGCTGTCGTTGGTCGCTTTCAATTCAGCGTTCTCTGATTCTGTTGCCATGCAGTCAAATGCCGGGAGAGTCTATTTTGCAATGGGGAGGGACGGTGTGCTTCCGCATTACTTTGCAGAATTGCATGAAAAATATGTCACTCCCCATAAGGCATTGATCTTCATTGGCACCATTGCATCCATCCTCTCAATTGGCGGAACGGTTATGATAAACGCCTTAATGGGGCACTCGATTTTCTCCCTTTTCGATTACGGATCATCAAGCAGTATTGTTTCAAACGTTCTTGCAAACAGTTTCGATTTTCTGACAACTATCGCACTTTTTGGGTTGATAATAACACACATTCTGTTAAATACAAGTGTAATGACGCTGTTTTACCGCCTGAAGGAAAAGCACCATGGAATATTCATCTTTGTCCACATAACTGAGCACTATGTGCTGCCTATAACTGCTACAGTGATATTTGCCTGGGTGCTATATGAATCCATTGTGCCTCCGGTGTTCCCCATAAGCGAGGCAGTCCTGGCATCATTTGGCTATCTTGCATTTGCGCTGCTATATGCAGTAAGAACTGTAAAACTTAAGCCGGATGTCGCTGCAAGGGCAGGAAGATCTGTGAACCTTGTAGAGGAGGAAAAGCTTGAAGCATCAAATTAAAACGGCAGTGAGGGAGCCTGATTTGCTACTGTGGCCGCATTTTAAACTTCCCTGAAGGATCGAAATCATCCACACAATAATCACAATTAAAAACAAATAATTTATAACTAGTTGCATTGTCTGTTGATGCCTTCCAGAAAATCAATTTCACTTTCTGAGCTGAATTCCGAGGAATATTTAAAGATTGCACACCATGGAATAATTGCAAGCAACCGTACTTCCGCCCTCGTTGGCATGAATGGCACAATCGATTGGGCATGCCTTCCAAACTTTAATTCAGATCCTATTTTTGATTCCATTCTTGACACCAGGAAAGGTGGAATGTTTTCTATTCAGCCAGTAGATGCTGAAGGAGTTGAGGCAAGCCAGTATTATATTGACAATACAAATATTCTTGTTACTGAGTTTAAAAGAGATAAGCACGTAATCCTGAGGGTTACAGACTTCATACCCACATCAAAGTATACTACAATTAACTTTCCTGAAATCCACAGGTATGTTGAAACACCTGTGGAAGGCGTAAAAGTCAAGGCAGAAATAAAACTCTCCTTTCATTTTGGCAATAAGCCCCAGGAGACAATCAAGCATAAGAATGGATTTATGTTTAGGTATGAAAACGAATATGTTGGTATATCTTCAGACTTTAGCTTCAGGTCTTCGGGAGAGAAAATAGTTTCAAACTTCACAACTGATAAAAACGGTGGAGGCTGGATTATTGTCTTTTACGGAATGAGGCATGTCCAGAAGATAAGCGATTTCAAGTCCTTTGACTTAATGGAGGGGACAGCTAAATTTCAAAATAAATGGGTATCAGAAGGGGACTTTCCGTTGCTTTATAACCACGAGGTCGTAAGGTCAGCTTTAGTATTGAAAGGCCTAATTTATGAACCTACCGGGCTTATGGTTGCAGCACCTACTGCAAGCCTGCCTGAAGCCATAGGCGGGGACAGGAATTATGATTACAGATTTGCATGGATAAGGGATATTGCATATGTGATAGAGTCGCTTTCGATGCTTGGCTACAAGGGAGAATCAATCAAATTTCTGTACGATGTTATGGAACGGGTTAAAACTGATGGAAACCTTAAAACAATTTACACAATAAACGAATACCAGAACCTCGAGGAAAAACTCATAAATTATGAAGGATACAAAAAGTCATCCCCGGTCAGGGTCGGTAATATGGCAGCGGAACAGCTGCAGATAGATGAATTTGGCAGCCTAATTAATGCAATATACCATGTTTCAAAAAATGCAGGCACTATTAACACATACTTATGGAATTTTGTAAGAAATATCCTGGGAAAATTAACAGAGATCTGGAAATACGGAGACTCCAGCATATGGGAATTCAGGTCTGAGCCATTGAACTACACTTATTCCAAGGTAATCGCATGGTCTGCTTTCCAGAGAGGAATTGAGATGTCAAAAAGATTGGAATTTTCTGCACCGATAACAGAATGGAAAATTCAGGCAGAGCAGATTAAGAAAGATGTGATGGAAAAAGCATATAGCCCGGAGCACAACTCCTTCATGCAATTTTACGGATCAAAAAACACTGATGCATCACTGTTAAGATTGCCTCTCCTGGGATTTCTTCCGCCAGATCACCCCTATATCCTCGGAACTATTAAGAAAATTGAAGAAGATCTGATGGTTGACGGATACCTGTTTAAGAGATATAACGAAAGTGACAATTTTTCGTCAAACGACAACGCATTTTCGCTTCTTTCATTCTGGTATGTTGAGGACCTCATAATAATGGGAAATGTCAAAAAGGCCAGATCCATTCTTGACAAAATTGTTTCACATTCTAACCATCTTGGACTAATATCAGAAGAAATAGACTTTAACACCGGGGAACTTCTGGGTAATTTCCCCCAGGCACTGAGCCACCTTGGACTGATAAGGGCAGCAGTAAGATTGAACAGAGTATCCAAAAATTACGGCAAAATAGACCATGAATTGAGATTCACTTTAAATTAATTCTAATATACTTTAACGTCCATTTTAATATAGAGTATCAATTGAGTAAAATCAGTATTTAAATATTTTTTAAACTTATATATAATGTTTTCAATGTAGGAAAGATCGAAAATGGAAAACCCAATAGAACCAAAACCGAAAAAAGTGAACAAACTGATACCCATAATAGCAGTTGTTGTTGTGCTTGTCCTAGTCGGTTCTTTCGTCGGACTTGATTATAAAAATCTGGTCAAGACGTCAACACCGCCAGCAAAATCCAACAATACACTATATGTGTATACAGGGGTTAGTGGTCCGAGCAATTCAGAGCATTTGCTTGGTGGCTGTGTAGTAGCCGAAATGAAAAATGGGTCAACACCAGCAGCATCCGCCCAATTGATGGCGTATCTTATGAGCCCAGCAGTACAGAAAGCTTGTGAAGTGCATACAGGATTTATTCCCGTGGATCAAGGAGCCTATAACAGCACTCCTAGTAGCGCAGTTCCATCAATCTATAGCAAAAGCAATGCAACAGCAGATGTAACTTATTACACGAGCATAAGCGCAGCAGATGAGTCATATATCACGGGCGTAATCAACAACTTTATGAATAAATACCCAAACATAGATGTTACAGTGAGTTTTATCACAGCCGCATCCATGGTTGAAGAAGTATCATCTCTTGTTACAGGCGGTTCGCACGCAAACGTTGTGATGACCGTTGATAATTTAGACGTGGGAGTTTTAGTCTATGATCATTACCTCGCCTCAGTAAATGCTGCAAAGATTACAGCAGGTGAAGGAGTAATTAGTTCAATATCTGGTTTGAACAGCGTTGAAGTACAACAGTTTGGAGGCGTATACTTCTTAACCCAGCTCGTAAACATACCCCTCGTTTGGGTAGATTACACTGCACTGCAGGGAGCCGGAATAAGCAAAGTGCCTACTACATACACTGCATTGTACAATGACGCAAAAATCCTTTACAAGAAATATGGTGTTGGGGAAATAAACATGCAGGGCCACGGCGGAGCAAGCACACCAACGGAACTTTACCAGTGGATGGTTCAGTTTGGAGGAAACCCAATGTTGTTCAATGACAGTGGAGATATTCAGGCAATGGAGTATATGTATAACCTGAGCCAGTATTTCTCACCCGACTACAAGACTTCATACTGGGCAACCTACACTGGACTTGCTTCCAACTCTTACTCAATGATGTATTACCAGTGGCCTGGATCAGTCAACCTTACAAAACTTGGAATGAAATCGTACAGCTCAAATGACACTGTGGCAAATGAATCGCTGGCAGCTATACAAGGTGGTGTATTCCTGAGGTCACCTGTTTCATGGATTGGACAATGGAACACCTTTATGGATAAGGCATGGACGGCAATAGTCGTTGATCACACTTCTTCGTGGACGAACATCCCCTCATTACTTTCAAGTCAAAACAAAGCAATGTACCAGTTCTTGCAAACAAACTATAACCAGAAAGTTGCAAACGAATACGAAAACGGCACATACGCACCTATTGGTGCATAATTTTTAAAATAACCACTACTTTTTTTATTATTTTTTTGAATCAAATTAACTCATTTTTTTAATCAATGCAACTTTATGAAGAATTGCCAATTATAAAATGCCACTAGGTGTATCACTTATCTTAGAGAATTAAATCTTGGCCGAGAATTGATCAGAGAATAATTGTAAACCTCTTATAGACGATGAATGTATGAATTCCAAATCTATAAAAGTGAAGTTTTATTGCTTAAAAAAATTAAGGTCACTTGACTACCCGAAGGAGAGAGCCTTCAGGGTTGTAAACATTATATCTCTTCAGGCTAAAAGTTATTTTTGACCCGACTTCATACCTCTTGCTAGTTTTTACTATAATGGGCCTTACTTCCTCTTTGTCCTGATCTTCACCGGGATTATCCCCATCTACGCTGCAACTGACGTGGAAACTATCCTCTTCCTGGGTGCACAGCTGAACCAATCCGGTCAGATCTTTTCCATCACTGGTCCAATGATCCCTGAAGCCTATAATATTTCCTGGATTGTTTAAAACGTCCCCATCCACAAAATTCATTGGGTATTCTCCAACGAAATCTCCAAGCCATTTGCTCTTCGGCTCGTTCAGAATTTCATCGTATACCCCTATCTGTTCTATCCCGCCATCCCTAAGTACGGCAACCCTATCTGAAAGCGTTGCAGCTTCAGTCTGGTCATGGGTTACGTATACAAAAGTGTGGCCCAGCTCTTTCTGAATCTTTTTAAGTTCAGCCCGTGCGGTAAACCTGACTCTTGCATCAAGATTGCTGAGTGGCTCGTCAAGAAGGAAAATCTTGGGATCCCTTACAAGAGCCCTGGCAAGTGCAACCCTTTGCTTCTGACCACCACTTAACTGGTTGATATTCCTTTCAAGGACATCTCCTATCTTAAGCGTTTCAGCAATTGCCTCAATTTTGCGCTTTGCTTCGCCCTTGTCAAACTTTGCCATTTTCAGTGGAAAGTTTATGTTCTGGTATACTGTCATATTTGGGTATAAAGCATAGTTCTGGAACACCATGGCTATATTTCTCTTGTTTGGCGGCAGTTTGCTTATATCCTCACCGTCAAGCACTATCTTGCCTGCAGTTATGTCCTCTATGCCAACGGTCGTCCTTAGAAGCGTGCTCTTGCCCATGCCCGAAGGCCCCAGAATTACCAGGAATTCACCCTCCTCGACATCAAGATTCAATTTGTTCAATACTCTCTTGCTACCATATAATTTATATACATTCTCATAACTCATTTTTGTTGTCATCCTACAAGACCTCCTGATAAATATTGTCCCTTCAAGTACTTTTGAAGTACTGCCGCAAGTATAATTACCGGAATTGTAGCTACAAGGGCAAATGTGGCTGATTCCAATGGCAAATTCCTGGAAACGTAATTGTACAGTGTGACCGGGAAAGTCGAATCTGTTGGCACTATTGGCGCAATTATAACTGCATATGTAAATTCATCCCACGATGTCATCCATGCCAGCAGAAAGGCCACAATAATCGGTACCCTGATCATCGGAATTAGTATTCTAAAGAACGTGGAAGATAAGGATGCCCCATCTACCCTCGCCTGATGTTCAAGATCACGGGGCAAGCTTCGGAAAGCACTCAGTGTTATAAACACAGACAATGGCAAAACAACGAGTTCTTGTGCCAACGCAACTCCAAACACTGTATTGTCAAGATTGGCGTGAAGGAAATAAATGGAAATTGGGATTGCTACCACAAGCCCTGGCATCATGTTAATTACAAAAAGGAAGACAACCAGCTTATTGGACAGCTTGGAAGTAATTTTTGAAAGTCCGTAACCAGCTGGGATTCCCAGGCCAATTGCAATCAAACCCACCATGAAGGCAACTTCGAGGCTTCTGGTAAGCGGACCAATAAGATCCACTTTCTTAAACGACTGGACCAGAATGCTTAATGTGAATGCAAGCGGAATCTGGCTTGGATAAAGCTTGTCAAATGTCAGGTATGCAGGCTGAAATGCATAAATGATCAAGATCCACAACGGATAAATGAAAATTATTGAAAGTATGATGACTGCGATATAGGTCCCCAATTTTCCGCGGTTAGTTGACATGATCCCTGGCACCTCCAAGCCTTACTACAATAATAGAATATATCATTATAATAGCTAAAAGCAAAGTAGCAGCAGCATAAGAAATATTCCTGGTCTGAAGTGATGAATAATTCTCAAAAATAAGGGTGTTCAGAATCAACGGATGGTATCCTACTATAACAAGAGGAAGGGCAAATATGTTAAATTCACTCACACCCCTGACAAGCAGGGCAATAGACATAATAGGCGCAATATTGGGCAATGTGATGTGGATAAACCTGTTAAAGGCTCCAGCCCCATCTACTGAGGCAGCTTCATACAGGGTAGGCGGCAGTGACGAGAGCCCTCCGTACAATATCAGGGCAACCAGTGGTGTGTTCTTCCAGAAGTCAGAAAACATTACAACTCCAAGTGAAGAGCTATTGGTATTAAACCAGTCAATAGGCCTTAAACCAATAGAAACCAGAGCTGAATTTGCATATCCGCCTACAGCCTGGAAAATGATTGAGAATACAAAAGCACTAACTACTGTAGAAATTCCCAGAGGCATGATAACCAAAGTGGAAAAGGCTTTCTTTCCTTTGAAAGGCCTAATCAGCACCATTGCAATTGCAAGGGCTATTCCTAATTGGATCAGAAGGGCACCCACGCTTACCATCATGGTGTTAATTAATGCCCCATACAAGCCGTAGGATGGAAGGGCCATGTAGTTGGCCAATGTATACCCGTTTCTGCCAATAAAACTGTCATATACCACAGTAATAGCTGGAATTATAGCCAGGCCTATTACATATATCAGAACGGGTAGGGCGAACAGCAGGTAATATAGATTCTTCTTCATAGATTTCTTAAAAACATTCCTTCTCGCTAGAAATTGCTCCTGATTCTGCTCTGTTTCTTTAATGGCACCTTTTCTCATTTTATCATCACACTCCTTGTAAAGTTCTTAATCTGGCCAAGATATTCTTTCTGATTCCATCCGGTTGCTTTTGGGCATTATATATTCAGGCCAAATACATTCAAATCATATGGGCCGGAGGACCCGAATACTTTCAAGACCAATTGTCCCTGTTATTTAAATCGCTGAAATTGTTTATAGATCTGCTATAAAGTGTAGTCTTACTTTCTTATATAATATTTTTAGCCCTTTATATACTTTTGATAAGTAAAAGGGGTTTGGTTTTTTAAAAAAAAGTTATTAAAAATAAATTTTACAGCTCCTCAGCCCTTTGAACATTTTCGGCTACTGCCCCGCTCCCAATGCCAAGATCGTCCAGAACAGGCCTGGTAAATTCCGGATGGTCGAACTGTGCCTTGAAACCGGAGAGAACTCCCCACGGATAAAAGACAGCCATAGAAATAACAAAGATAAGAAGAGTTGCATAGTCAAATGGTATAAGGGTTCCCCATGACGCAGGCAGTGATAAGGCAAATGTGTAATGTACCCCAACAGAGGCAAAGTTCAGGGAGGTGATTGTTCCTGCAAACCCGTCACTGCCAATCAGAGTCATAAGGGTAATAAACAAAATGTAAACAACATACCATATTGCATTTCTGGCGCCTATTTTTACCTTTGAAATTATGCCTATCATCGCAGCTCCAATGAACATTAGAAATACTGCATACGGTTCTGATGGCCATCCAGCCCAGAAAGGAATCAGGGAACTTAGCCCAACTGAAAGGGGTGCAATAATCCACATTCCCCTGAATTTGTCCGTCTCCTTTGTTACTCCCTGCCTCCTTGATACCATCAATGCTATAGGTGTAACGGCAAGCCCAAGATATCCTGCGGCTGAAGCATCATCTATGAAGCTGTAAATTGAAGGAATCGGTGCGGATAAAAACACTATTATTGCGCCTATCATCGTGAAGCTTACTAACGCCACCAATGGTATTGAATGCTTTAGGTTGATTGACTGCAGCCTTTTGTTAATAAATCCCGACCTGCCAATAGCCATCATCACTCTCGATCCACTTCCTGCATAGATATAGCCTGTAACATATGGGGCAAGGAAACCTGTGATCAAAGCAGCTATAAATATCCAGTAAAAGCCTGATCTTTGTGAAAACACAAAGAATGGGTTCAAACCAACAAGGGCATGGGCGCTTGTAAGTGCTGCGAAATCTCCTGGCTTCACTCCGAAAGAACTCCAGTGGAAACCAAGAATAATTGCAAACGCAACCCCGATGTATATCAGGGATTCAATAATTACAGTGAAAATCATTGCCTTGGTAACATCTGCCTTGTGCCTTGTTTCCTCTGCAAGGTCAGGTATGACCCTGGTTGCTCCAAAGTCATACATGGCAAGTGGCATTATTGACAGGAAGGATACAATTGGCGTGTGGGTTGTAAAGAAACCATATTTGAACAGGTTCTTAGCATCAAATACAAAACCGATCAAGCCTATTACCATTGCAAGGTAGAACACAAGTTTTACCACCCCAATCCAGTTGCTTGTCTTCCCGAATTGCTTGATGCCAAAGTAGTTTATTGGTATAAAGGTCAAAAGCAGTACAACGCCAAGCAGCCCACCATCAAATGTCGGGAATCCTGAACTTGTTACGAACAATCCGGGAAAGAAGAATCCAGAACCAATTATTATTGCGACAACTTCAATTGGCGGTATAAACAAATACCAAAGTATGTCAGCCATGGAATTTATCAAATTAGTCCAACGCCCATGCGTGTATATGCTGTATCTGGTTGGTCCACCAGCTTCCGGGTATACTCTGCTCAACTCTACATAAGTGAAGGTTACAAGGAGATATATAAAGGCTCCAAAGACAAAGGCAAGTATTGCACTTGGCCCTGCACCGGCAACCATGTCAATTGTTCCAAAAAGGGCACCGTTTCCCAAAGATCCGGCAATTCCAATAATCAGCAATTCGTAAAAACCTAATTCTTTTTTTAATCTGGGCCTTTTACTTAATTTTTTTCCAGTTTTAATTGTTGATTCCATTGTTGGATAATCTGCATTATCTCATAAAAGCGTTTTTCCAAAAAATACTTAAATGATGAAAGTTGGTTAAGTTCCGAACCCGTAAAATACGGCATTTATCGGTACTAACCATTCCCTGAGACCGTTATTTGCGCATAAAGTGGGATATCTAATAATATTGCCATTTATTATAAATATATGGCTATGATTGACAAAATATAATTATACTAAGAAAATAAACATGCCCACAGAAGAATCGACTTATATCATGCAGGAAAAACTCCCCTTCCTATTTAATAAAAATGAATTAGTGGCAAATTTCAATAGTATTGTTATTATTTATTTCTAATGTCATTTGTAAAATACGAGTTAAATTTGGGAAACCTGATAAAGAGCAGCGTTGTAAGAAATCCGAACCAGGAAATTGTAGATTCAGAATTTGGCAGGACCAGCTTCGTTGACTTTCATAATGATGTAAATGCTTTGGCGAAAGGGCTTATTAAAATCGGGGTCCAGCCGAAGGATAAAGTTGGAATCCTGGATTGGGACACAATAAATTTTCTGAAGTCTTTTTATGCTGTCCCAATTGCCGGTGCCGTTTTGCACACGGTAAACATAAGATACCCCGTCGAGTTGATTTATTATACAATTCAGCATGCAGAAGACTCTTACCTTATCCTGAGGGATGAAATCGCAAAGAGGTTCATTGAATACAAAGATCTGTTTGGTTTTATAAAAGGCTGGATAATATACCGCACTTCCGGTGATCACACTGTCTTTCCCTTTGAAAATGTTATCTACTTTGAGGACCTTCTAAAAACAACTGACAATATACCTTTGCCGCATGTATCTGAAGATGACACTGCAACAATCTTTTATACATCCGGGACAACCGGGATGCCTAAAGGCGTGGCTTTCACACACAGGGACATAGTTCTGCATGCATTTTCAATAGCCAACACAATCTCAGACTACCCAATTTCACTGGGTTCGAGGACTACCCTTATGCCCTTGGTTCCCATGTTTCATGTCCATGCGTGGGGGTTGCCCCAGCTATTCCTTTTGAAGGGCGTCAAATATGTGCTTCCTGGAAGGTATGATCCTGAGAAAATACTGGATCTGATGAAAAACGAGAATGTAAGTGCCACGGCAATGGTGCCATCCATCCTGTACATGCTGATATCAGCAAAATCGGGAAAAGAAATTCTCCCGCAATTAAATCTGAAATGCATTATAGGAGGAGGGGCGCTTACAAGTGAACTGAAGAAGAAGGCCAAGGAGATGAATATCAAAGTCATTGGAGCATATGGGCTGTCAGAGACAGCACCTTTGGTATCACTTTCCACAATAAACAGCCAGGTTCAGAATTTAGATGAAGATGCCCTCGAAGAATACGGAATTAAGGCAGGCATTCCCGGGCCATTTGTTGAAATTAAGATATTGAAGGCAAAAGATGAAAATGCTGTTATCGGCGGCTACGATTTTGGTGAAATTCTAGTCAGGGCGCCTTATCTCACTAAAGAGTATTACAAGGATCCAGAGGCTACGAAAAAACTCTGGGCAGAAGGTTGGCTCCACACAGGTGACCTCGGCTATTTAGATGAGAATGGATATCTATGCATCGTGGACAGGGAAAAGGATGCAGTAAAATCCGGAGGAGAGTTTATACCTTCACTAATCCTTGAAGACATTGTGGGACTATATGGCCCAATTGACCAAGTAGCCATAATTGGGAAAAAGGATGGCAAATGGGGAGAAAGGCCTGTTGCATTCTATACATCTGAAAAAACTGTTAAGAAAGAAGAGGTTGATGAATTCCTTAAGAAGTTTGTCAAACAGAGAAAGATCGAGAAATTCTGGATGCCAGATGAGTACGTAAAAGTGGAATCCTTCGAGTTAACATCTACCGGCAAAGTGGACAAAAAGAAGATAAGGGAAAAGTATCTTGCGAATAATCAGGAATAATGCCGTAAAATTCGCAACCCTTTCTTTGGAATTTTCCTGGCTGCACATTCTTTAAGTTTGCCGGGAAAAAGGATTGATGCGAGCACTATAGTTTTGTTTAAAATCAAAAAATTTTATGTTAGCTTCGAATATATTATAGAATTAAGAGCACAGAAAAAGATAACTTATATATTCAGATACAATTATTCATTATGATCTCAGGAAATCCTGCTTTTGATGAGGAAGAGGAAAATTACGGCACCTCAAAGGATAAATTAACTGAACTTATTGAAGAGAATAAGCTCAGGATAAAAATATTTGGCATGGGTGGTGCCGGCTCCAACACCATTAAGAGGATGGTATCAAGAAACTTCAATTCTCCCTATTGCGAAATTTCCTTTGCGGCAGCGAACACTGACGCATCCCATCTAAACCGGATAGATGTCAGGGAGAAAATCGTTTTAGGAAAACAACTGACCAAAGGAAGGGGTGCGGGAGCTGATCCCCAGGTTGGAAATGCGGCAGCCAGGGAATCGCAAACGGAAATTGAAAAAAGCCTTGACAGGGTAAAAATTGCCATAATTGTAACCGGCCTTGGTGGTGGAACAGGTACTGGCTCTTCTCCTTTTCTTGCAATGAAGGCAAAGGAAAGGAATTCTATTGTCATCAGCATCGCATCTCTTCCAATGGCAAGTGAAGGAAAGAAAAGGATGGAAAATGCCAGGAAAGGTGAAGGTGAATTATTGCAGTTCAGTGACTCGCTCATTCTTTTTGAAAATGACAGGATAAGAAAATATGCCCCTAAGAAATTGTTTAATGTTGCACTGGAATTTGCTGACTCTATAATGATGAATGCAATTGAAGGCCTAATAGAGAGCGTCTCCAAAAGCGCAACAGTAAACACTGAACTGTCTGATCTTGAAAAAATTTTGGAACTGGGCGGCCTTGGGATATTTGGTGTCGGCATTTCTGACTCCTCACCAGAGCAGAGAATAATGGAGGCATGTGAATCTGCCTTAAATTCACCCTTTAATTCTGCCGACTTGTCCAAGGCTAGAGGACTGCTCCTTAGCATATCCGGAGATGATACATTGACAGTTGAAGAAAGGGAGAGGGCAATGCTTTATATGAAGGATAAGGTCTCATCCGGGGCAAACATTATAATCCGGCAGGAAACGGATGATATATACAAGGGCAAGGTCAAGATAATTTTCTTTGCAACAGGCATACTGCCCGAGGGGGAGGAATTCCAACTAAGAAAGACTGGCCACGACATCTCATGAGTTTTTAGTTTAGAAAAATAGAAAAAGTTTTAATTTCATTTTATATAGAGAAAATCGAGGCAGTTCGAGAGATGGATTTCTATAGTGACTCAGAATTTCGGGACAAAACTCCGGATAACCAGACGCTTTTTAAAATAGCCCAGAATGCAAGATCGCTTATAATCAGGATGGTATATAAGGCAAAGAGTGGGCATCCGGGTGGTTCCCTTAGCATAATTGATATATTGACAGATCTATATTTCAGGGAAATGGTGGTTGATCCTCATGATCCGAATTCCCCGGACAGGGATCGGCTCATAATGAGCAAGGGCCACGCATCGCCTGCCCTTTACAGCATTCTTTCGCTTAGAGGTTATTTTCCCCAGGAACTCCTGATGGACTTCAGGCAGCTGAATTCAAAACTCGAAGGCCATGTGCACAGGGGAGTACCGGGCGTTGAATCTTCTACGGGCTCACTTGGGCAGGGGCTTGGTGTTGCAGTTGGAATGGCAATGGCATCAAAGATCAAGAATGAAAAATACAGGGTTTTTGCCATCCTTGGTGATGGGGAAATAGAGGAAGGCAGCATCTGGGAGTCACTTATGGCAGGAAGCAAGTACAAACTGAACAATTTGGTTGCTATTCTTGATAAGAATGGAATCCAGCTTGACGGATTTACGAAAGACATCATGCCAATGGGTGATATTTCTTCAAAAGTCAGGTCCTTTGGGTGGAATGTCATGGAATTTAACGGGCATGATTTTAATGATATTGAAAGAGCTATGGATTTTGCAAAACAGAGTTCTGACAAGCCCGTATTCCTTATAGCCAACACGGTTAAAGGAAAGGGTGTGAGCTACATGGAAAACAATCCCAAATACCATGGTTCTCCACCAGCTTCTGAAGAAGAGTTTGAAAAGGCTTTAAATGAAATAGGTGCTAAGAGTTATGAAAACTGAAAGTTTAAGGGATATGTATGGAGAGAAACTGGTAGAGTTGGGAAAGAAGCACAGTGACATTGTGGTGCTTGATTCAGACCTTTCCAGTTCGACCAAGACAGGAGCGTTTGGCAAAGAATTTCCAGGCAGATTCTTCAACATGGGCATTTCAGAGCAGTCCATGGTTACAACAGCCGCTGGAATGGCTTTGAGTGGACTAAAGCCATTTGTATCAACATTTGCTATTTTTCTTACAAGGACATATGAACAGATCAGGCAGTCCGTATGTTATAATAACATAAATGTAAAATTTGTCGTGACACACGCAGGAATAACGGTTGGCGAAGATGGAGCAACCCACCAGATGGTCGAGGATATAGGCCTCATGAGCGGGCTTCCAAACATGAAGGTCATTGTCCCGGCCGATTCAGTTGAAACAGCATCTGTAATGGATTATCTTGTTGAAAAAACCAAGACTCCATATTATGTAAGGTTAAGCAGGGAAAAATTCCCTGTAATAAACGAAGACGGGTATGAGTTCAGGGAAGGAAAGAATACAGTGATAAGGGATGGAAGTGATTTAACCATTTTTGCCAGCGGCTCGATGCTTTCCTTTGCCCTTCAAGCTGCTGAGAACCTGAAGGAACTTGCAATTGACACAGCAGTCATTAATGTGTCCTCCATAAAACCAATTGACAGGGCAAATATTTTGGAATATGCAAAGAAAACGGGGCATTTTGTTACAGCTGAAGAACACTCCATATTCAATGGGCTGGGAAGCCGCGTTTGTGAAGTGGCATCAGAGGAATATCCGGTGCCTGTTGTGAGGGTTGGCATGAAGGATTCCTTTGGCAAATCTGGCAAATCATGGGATCTATTTGATTATTTTCATATGGGTGTAAGTGATATAGTTGCTGCTGGTGTAAAATCATTCAGGGAGGAGAAAAAATATGAAACTATTTCTTGATACGGCAAATATAAATGAAATAAAGCAGGCCAATGACTTGGGGCTGCTTGACGGAGTAACTACAAATCCGTCACTGATAGCTAAGGAGATGAAGAATGGCGGTTCATTCAGGGAAATCGTTACTAAAATTTTGAATGAAACGCTTGGGCCCGTAAGCATTGAGGTCATAGCTGAAGACTACGACAACATGGTGAAACAGGCTCTTAAAATAAGGGAATTGGGCAAGAATGCTGTTGTGAAAGTTCCTTTTAATTCAGTTGGGCTGAAGGTTACAAACGCACTCTCCGACAAGGGAATTCCGGTAAATTCAACACTTATCTTCAATGGAATCCAGGCTTTATTTGCAGCCAAGGCAGGTGCCAGCTATGTCTCTCCATTTGTTGGAAGGCTTGATGATATAGCTGAAGATGGAATGGCCCTGATAGAGCAGATTAAAACTATTTACACTAACTACGACTTGAAGACAAACATTCTTGTTGCTTCCATACGGAGCCCACTCCATGTATTGAGGTCTATGATTCTTGGTGCAGACGTTGTAACACTTCCATTCGATGTTCTTTCCAAACTGCCTGCCCATCCAAAGACAAGTGAAGGATTGTCAAGATTTCTGGACGACTGGAAGAAAGCTTTCGGCAGCATGGACTTTCCACTTTAATCTTAAAACCATAGAACTGGGAAATCCTATTAGATTTCTTCTTTCATGCGTTAAAGGAATATGCCGCCGGTCAAATAAATTAATTATGCCACTATCAATTTTTTCTCTCTCTTATGAAATAGGCGCAGACACTCAATATGCAAACCGCCTATATGGTGAAAACAGAAATATTTCGATATTATATTCTGACAGGTACCCTTCCTAAAGGTGGGATAGCTCCGGAAAGGACGCCAATAGCTGCCGATAATGAGGGTTGTTCAAAACTGTAGGCGGAAATGTATGGCATATCCCCCGGGAGAAGAGATGCTTCATAGGGTGTCCCGGTGCCTATTGCAATCAGCCTGTTCCCAAAATAAGGAAAGAGTTCATTAATAAACCTGATCTGAGGAGGGACTTCAATTCCACTTTGGGAATAAGCGGTAGAATCGTTCAGGAAGACAGCAAGAAAATCACCAGCATTCAACTTCGAAGAAAGTAGTTGAACATTTTCCCTGATTCTTTCTTCCGGCAGGTTTCTTGGCAGAACAAGGTTTGTATGGGTCTCGTGGCCCCATGATTTGATTATTTCTGTAACTGGGCTGGTCTTTCTTGCGGAAAATTCTTCCTCCAGCAATCTTGACCTTGTAAAAAAGACTGAGTTAAGAGAACCTGCTTTTTTGATAGCTCCTACATCCAGTTTACCCTTTCCCAGAATTGTGATGGATGCGTTTACAGAAGCAGAGGTAACGTTTTCAAGAATACTTTTGGGCCAAGGAAAATAAGAAGATTTGCGTACAGACAGGATGTTTTTAAGAGAGTTAAACCGTTCAAGGCTCTTCTCAATCCTATTTGCACTAATCTCTCTGGATTTTACTGAATCCTGCAGGGAGTGGAATATTTCCATATAATATTCAGGCTTGGCACATTCAAGTATGTCGACTCCAGCCTTTATTGCCATTTTTGTGGCTTGTTCAGCAGGAAAATTCTCAGCAACAGCAGACATTGAAAGTGAATCAGTCACAACCAGCCCATCAAAGCCCATCTGCGATCTCAGAAGTCGTCCTACGACCCTTTCAGAGAGAGAAGCGGGAATGGGTTTTGAGTCCCCTCCTATGTCAGGATAGAATATGTGTGAAATCATTATAGAATCCACTCCATCCTTAATTAGATCTACATATGGAACCAGATCAGTGCGGCTCATTTCAGTGAGCTTTTTGTTCACTGCAGGGAGCTCAAGATGGGAATCACGCTGAGTATCTCCGTGTCCAGGAAAGTGTTTGGCACAAGCCAGGAGGCCAGCATCCCTCAAGCCTTTGCAGGCTGCTTTTGCATGCTTCGATACTTCTGCGGGGTTATCGCCAAACGATCTGACTCCTATGATTGGATTTTCCGGATTAGTGTTCAGGTCCACTGTAGGAGCAAGGTTCCAGTCTATGCCTAACGAAGAAAGTTCCTGTCCCATTGCCCTGTATGTTGAGTAAGTGTATTCGGTGGAGCCCGTGGCTGCCAGAGCCATGTTTCCAGGGCTATTGGATATATCATGAATTCTGCTAATCCATCCTCCTTCATGAGTAATCCCGATGAGGGGTTTTCTCGAATCAGGAATTCCAATATCATCATAAATCAATTGAACTTTTTTTATAAATTCCTGAATGTCCTTTCCATTGGAAACGTTGGCACCCTGGATTACTATACTTCCAGGGATAACTTCCTCTAAAATGCCTTTCCATCTTGATATGCCATCCTGAGGCAGTGAAATCTGAAGGAGTTGCCCCAGGTCCTTCAACTCCATATTCATATCCGTTGAATATTGCGTAACTACTTATCTCTTTCTTTCAGTTATAATATGCCAATACCCCAAAATGCTCGCGGGTTTATCTTTGAATAAATTCCTCTCATCCTGCAATTCTTGATCCGTCACGGTCATTCATTTATCTGCCTTTTCAGAGATTTTGCTTCATAACACAGGCTTTGACCTTTGGATTGGACAAATGGCATCGGCCTTCTTACTCAAACAGGGCATTTCCATCCGGATGCTATCTGCACATAATTTGCAAAACACACTTTAATCGTTAATTTAAAAAATGATTTTAATGAGATAAAAAATTTGGAAAGCTTCTCACATCATAAGATCTGATTTCAACTCATCTGAGGGTAATTTCTTAATTATCTTATCCAGGTTTATCGCTTTCTCTTCAATATCTTCCTCGTTCAACATGAGATTATGCCTTTCAAGTACGATCTGCATAGAACCAAGCACAGCGTGATAACCAGAAAGAGGTTTCTTGAATGAGGTATCTGGAAATTTCTCAAGAATTTTCTCGGTAAATGGTTTCCAATATAAATCCCCGGCCCGGAAGACTCCTCCATATCCGCTTACCTGGATATCATTTCTTTTGAATTTTTTTAGAAGTGCTATGGCGCATTTCGCAGCTTCTGCTGCACCCTCCTCAATTAAGGATCTTGAAGCACTGTCACCTCTCCTTGCGTTTTCCGAAAGAATGGCGGCAATTGAGGCTATTTTCCTGATTTCTATTTTATCCTTATAAATTTCATTTACGAGTTTTCTGGGTTCGTTTACATTGAATTTATCCATGATAGAATTTAGAAGCAGGCCGTCACAGTCTGATCTGCCATCAGCGATCTTAGCCGCTTCCTGTATTGCCCTTCTTCCCAGATAAAAAGCGCCTCCCTCATCCCCAATAAACCATCCCCATCCACTGCAGCGGTCAAACAGGCTTCCGGATCTTCCATAAGAAATCATGCCCGTGCCCGGAGCAACGATTATGCCATCTTTTCCAGGGAATCTGCATCTATAGCCTGCTTCACCATCATTAAGAAGTTCATATTTTTGAATCATACTGTACCTTGAGATGAAGTCGTTTATTACAGAAGTGGATTGATCAGAATCTTTTACCCCAGCCAAAGCAAATGTGCAAAATGCAATTTCACTCCAGTCCGTGGAACTTCTTTTAACAGCATCGTCCATTGATTTCATAATGTTCGAACTGGCTTCCTTAACGCCCACGTTCCGGAAGTTTGATGAAGAAGCAAGCCCCGCTGATAATATTTCTCCATCTTCGTCATAAATGATTGAAATGGTCTTTGTCGCCCCACCGTCCACAGAAATAAATTTCATGGTAGAGCCAGTAATTCCAGGATATTTAAATTTTGTATTCATGAAGGCAGGAGATTATCAGTTAATTTCAATAGATGTTTGAATATCATCTGAATGTTATATAATTCTAAGCATTTCCCTGCTAACTTAACATCCGTTTTGATCCCTGTGGGCAAGTTTCACAGGCAAGAGGTGTACTACCTATTATTCTCTGCGGGTTTCATAATTTTTCAATTGTGAAACTTCTGGATTCTTTTTGCACAGTGAGTTGATCCGGTTTATCTGAATATTGGTGGCTTACCCTTGCCATGTGAAAATTAGCAGATGCCCCCAGAGAGAATCAAACTCCATAAGAAATTTCTGACAAGGCTGAAACATCGGAACATCTTTCCTAATTCCCGTTAATATAAGTGCTTCTAAGTTCTGTTTAAAGTTAGTTGAAGTTTGTAGGACTGTGCCCGACATCATAGCAATCAGCATTTTGCCGATTTATTTGGGATCTGTATTTAAACCGTAACAGGCGAGATATTTCCCTATTGCCCATAACCAAAACAATTTATAATTAAAGGAAATTTCTCAAACATGATAGTTTCCAAAAAACAAAACTCTAGGGAAATTTTAAATCTCCCAAAGTTCAACATACACGAGTCGAAAGTGGTAAGAGAGCCAGTTGAGAAGAAACAGGGAAACTGGGTTGGTGCACCATCTATTTTTGAAATGGATGATATTCTATATCTCACATACAGGATAAGAAGGCCCGTAGGAGAGGGAAGAGGCACGATTAACAGGGTCGCAAAAAGCACAAATGGAACAGATTTTGAGGATGTATTTGAAATTAACAAGAATATGCTTGATGGTGCCCCGTCTATAGAAAGAAGTTGCCTTTTGCACACTGGGAAGAATTTCAGACTGTATTTCAGCTATGTGAATCCCAAAAACAATATGTGGCAAATAGACTATGTTGAAGCTGAATCAGTTGAAAAATTCGATATATCATCGAGAAAGAAAGTGCTTGATGGAGATATGCTAGGAACCAGTGGCGTAAAAGACCCATGGATTATGAAGGTAGGGGATTATTACATGATGTATGTGAGTTTTGCTCCATTACCTCCCAAGAATGAGCCAAACCTTCATTCTACTGGTGATGCATTTGCTACTGGCCTCACAACTTCTAAGAGTGGTCTGGCCATAAGCAGTGATGGAATAAACTTCAAGTGGGCAGGAGAGGTAATCGGCCTTGGAGACAGTTGGGACTCAAGCACGACAAGGATAAGCTCAATTGCCAGGATTGATGGTGGTTTTGTAGCTTTCTATGATGGAGCGTACAAGATAGAACAGAATTATGAAGAAAAGTGTGGAATTGCTTTCTCCACTGACCTTAAAACTTTTAACAGGTTATCTGTTTCAGAACCCTACATAGAAGGACCGAATGGGGCATCTATAAGATATGTTGATACTGTCAGATTCAAGAATAGCTTCCTTTTCTATTATGAACAGAGAAGGGAAGATGGTTCTCACGAACTCAGGGTTGCTATGGTAGACTCATTCAGGTGGTAATCGCGAGAAACATAGGCATCTCAATATTTACCGGAATGGAGTTCAGTGTGGAGGAAAACATTGCATATATAGAGAAGGCTGCTAAAAAAGGCTACAAGAGGATATTCACCAGCATGCAGAGACCCGGGTCTGATCCAGAGAGGGTAAAGGTCGAGATGCCGGTTATTTCCAAGAGAGTTCATGAAGTTGGCATGGAAATAGTTACGGACATCTCTCCATTCGCCCTGAGGATATTCGGAGCCACAATAGACAATCTATCTCCATTCAAGGAAGCTGGAGTCGCATCACTGAGGCTTGATGACGGATTCTCAAACAAGGAGGTATCGGACTTTACGAAAAACAAAGCGGGACTGAAGGTGGAACTTAATGGTTGCCATTATTTTTATAAAGACCTTGAGGAGATAATTGCTGCTGGTGCCGATAGAACCCAGATGCAGGCAAGTTTTAATTATTACCCCAAGTTTGAATCAGGAATTTCACTGGAGTTTGTAAAGCAACAGGCAGAAGCATACTCTCACTTTGGAATACCTCTCTTTGCATTTGTCCACTCTTCTGGATTGCATACAAGGACAACAGTTGAATCGTTCAGGCATATGACCCCCGGAAGAGCTACCGAGGAACTTTTTGCTATCGATGGCATAGATACTGTCCTTATAGGAGACCCACTTGCATCAGATGAGGATCTTGACGCGGTTGCAGAAATATCCTCCCGCAACTATATCAGGATAAGGGCAAAATCGAGGCCGGGATTAACAGAAAAAGAGAAGGGAGTTCTTTACAATAAGGAAATGATAGCAAAACCAGGAACAGAACTGTCCCTGAAATATACTTTCAGATTTCCCAAAGGAGAAGAAAATAAATTGATTGAACCGAGAAACTGTGTTGAAAGGCCGCGGGGGTCAGTGACTATTGACAACATCGGCAATAGATATGGAAACAACCAGTTAACAAATGCAAGCGAGGTTAATGTTTGGTTTAAAAAGTTGCCAGCTGATGACAATATAAATGTTGTTGCTGATGTATACGAAGAAGATATGTCACTGGTTCACGCTGTGAAACCGTTCAGGAAATTCATGATCAAGGAATTCCCCTAGCCGTAGCCCTGACTTATATTTAATGGCTTAAGAGTGTTCAGCACCTAAATTCTTCAGTTCATCATTTTTTATCCAAATATTTTTATTAGTACGCGTTTTCCGTATATTGTTTCCGGTTGTAATGGAAGTATTTTGGTGCATAGTCTTTCACAGGTTTACTATTTCTTTATGAAGCTAAGTCAGTTAATTTGAAGATAGGGATCAAATGTATACATATTAAACAACAAGAAAAGCGGGCTGAACCTGTCAATTGGATAAACGCTGCACCAATCTTGATTTAAATGATAATCCATAATGAAGAGGATAGTGAACGACAAGACTGTGGAGCACCATTATGACGGGCAGAATGAGTCCAAACTTAACTAAGCCAGGAACAAACTGAAGAACTGTCATAAACTTATAACCACCAAACTTGAATGCGTCCTCCCAGCACCTGGACGTCACCCTCGGATAATAAGCATGCTATATATAGACAATTCTTAGTGTTGGCATAACTTTCATGATTAATGGAAATTGGCAAGATAAGCCCCATATCTTCTCTGTGGCAAATGGTTCAATTCTTTCACAAAAATGACTGTGTTATTCACTTGTGTTTTTGGAAAAATTTTTTCTCGCACAATGATCCGTATCATAAGTATTAAATACTTTTCTTTTTACACTTAATAAATTGGCAGAATTAGTTAACAATAGGTTTGCTTTACAACAAGATATAATCAATTTTACCTGATATAAAAGCGTTGATAACGTTTTAATATATGGATTTTATTGTCGATTTTATGTCAAAACGTTTTGATAAAAAGAAATCTATACCAATAGTTATAGCGAGTTTTGCCATAGTATTTCTGATGGTTTTAGGAAGTTCAGGGAGCTATGTGGCTGGCAATTCACCAGCAAACTCACCTGCAACACCAGCCTCAAAGGTAGCGGTGGTTGATACGAATGGTACATTTATATTTGGTTCTGTCCAGGGGCCACTTACTGATTTAAACCCAGTAACAGCTACAAGCACTGCTGGAGATATTTCAGCGCTGCTCTACAGTTCATTGCTATACCCAGGAGCAAGTGGTGGTGTAGTACCGTGGCTTGCCAAGTCTTACAACATATCAGACCAGGGTAAGCTGTTTACTTTCAACATGGTGACAAACGCCACATGGAGCAATGGAAATCCTGTAACTTCCAAAGATGTGAATTTCACATTTCAATCTATCTTGAATCATCCAAGCATTGACTTTAATTCCCTTAACAAGTATGTAGCGAGCATTGACGCTACAAGCACTTATACAGTGGTATTCCACATGAAAAAGTATTATAATCCGCTCCTCTACGAAATAGGAACTGAGCCAATAATACCGGCAGTCTGGGGAAATAGCCCGTATACTGCAAATATATCCAGCTTTACGAACTACGCAACAAACATAACTTCAGGTTCATATAACGCATCGAAACTTATCACAGATGGTCCAGTCATGCTTACCAGTATGACAACAGTAAGCGGTGCTGACTTCAAAACAAACAAGAATTTCTTCAACGGTGCTCCAGACTACGCAAGGATGATCTGGGAGTTCTTCAAGACAACATCTGATGCAACAGCAGCCTTGGAAAGCAAGAGCATTGATGCATTCTGGGGACCATATACAGATGCAAGCCTATTCGCAAAACTCAATTATCTTAAAAGCGTAAGTGCACCTTCAACTTATACATTCTACGCATGGCTAAATAATAAGGTCGCCCCCTTTAACAACACCGATTTAAGAAAAGCCGTTGCCTTTGCAATCAACAAGCACTACATAAACAAGGTAGCACTGGCAGGTGCAGGGCTTAACGGTTCAAATGGTGGACTTCCATACACTTTCAGAAACCAGGTTCCAACAGGGTTGCCCTTCTACCACTACAACTTAACAGCTGCAGCTAACATGATGACTAAAGGTGGTTTCACGAAGACCAATGGAGAATGGTACTACCCAAATGGAACACAAGTTCAGATCACATTAATTGAGCCTCCACTTGCAGACTGGGTGACAGCAGGACAGATCATATCCCAGAACCTTACTGCGTTCGGAATCAAGACAACCTATACACCTGAGACGTTTGCAAACTGGGCAGATTACGTAGGATATGGCAACTTCCAGATGACCTACTTCGGGTTCACAGGAGCATCACCAACAGCATGGTCTGTTCTCAACACATTATTTGCTGCAAATTCGAGTGCCCCTATCGGGAAATTCTCATGGACTCATGGATGGAATGTGGAAAGATATAACAATACCACGGTGAATACTCTTCTTTCAGAGGCAGCCTCTACGCCCAACCTTACAATGGAACAGAGTTACCTTAACAAGATACAGCAGGCTATAGCAAATCAGCTTCCACTCATAATGATAGATGATCCTCCAACATTCTTCACATACAACAATCATACTGTCATAGACAACACTCCAAATTACAACATCGCATGGATGATCAGCATAGAGCACATGCAAATCCTGAAGTATCAGAATCAGACATCTCTATTCACCACAACAAATAAGATTATCATCGTGGGTGCGGTGGTTGGTATCCTAGCAGTTGTTGCTGCCGCTGTTGTACTTAGAACACGCAAGAAAAAGGAATCGGAAAAGGAAGAGGATTAGAAACTTTTGATAGAAAAGAGATATCTAATCCGCAGATTCATAAATACCCTTATTATTGCGTACGGCGCAATAACACTTAATTTCCTCCTGCCCAGAATTATTCCTGGCAATCCGGTAATGGCAAATATGTTTGGTGGAGGGGGCGGGCAAATTGGCAATCCAGTTGTAGTTGCCAGGTTAACCCGTGAATTTGGCCTTAACAATCCAAATTTATTTTATCAATATGGAAGGTACCTCGTAGAATTGGCTCACGGAAACCTTGGTATATCATTTTATTACTATCCTGAAAATGTTTCTTCTGTCATTATGCAGAGACTCCCATGGACTTTGTTCCTTGTAGGAACTGCAACTCTAATTGCGGCGGGACTTGGAATAATACTGGGCATTTATCTAGCCTGGCGAAGGGGAACCGCTCGAGATTCCCTAATATCTTCAGCTGGCATGCTTGTATCATCAATACCTTATTTCTGGATAGGAATGATATTCCTGATCTTCTTTGCTGTTGATATTACTATATTCCCAGTTGGCCATGCCGTAACACCAGGAGTGACATACCACAACATTTTCTCATACATGGGAGATGTCCTTTACCACGGCTTTCTCCCCATTGCAACTCTTGTAGTGGCTCTTTTGCCAACATACGCGCTGCAGATGAGAAATACTATGGTAACAGTAGATC
>JAKAVO010000020.1 GCA_021817255.1 Thermoplasmata archaeon | reverse complement strand
GAATATATTTTGAAATTATTTCCGTAGAATTCATATCAGCCAATTGAGGTGTTATTATAATAGTTTTCCCATTGCCAGGGCTCTGCTGAAATGCTGGATTTGTTTTATTCTGTGAATTCTGGATACAATCAAACCCGGATTGTCATTTGCATCCGGCATTATCATTATATTGTTTGAACCCGTTGTACTATCATGAGGCTGATAGTTGGCTATTTTGGCATTGCACCTGAAACAGCCGGCATCAAAAAGATCATCAGAAGGACAACTTATGGACAGGAAATTGATTACTATAGCATTCCGGACAAGCAAACTATGCCAGTAATCCCAGGCGAGAAATTCAGGTTCAATGCTGATCTGTATGATAATGAAGATTTTTATAAAGGCTTTACACGGGAAATATTTGTAGAGATGAATCAGCAAGAACGTTTCTGGGAATTGCATGAAATTATGGAACACTACTGGAAGATTTCCTCTGGAATGAAAAAGAAATTCCTCAAGGAAATTATAGGAATTCTTGTTTCCCAGGTTAAATGGCAAATGGGTCAATATGAAGTTTCCGGATTAGTGTTAGAGAGAAATTTGTTGCTGATCGAGAAAGAAACAGAATTTGGACAAAAAGACATAATTAAGGGAGAAAATTACCCTGTTTTTTTCACTCTGAAATTCTTTGAGTATTTCGAACAAATATATATTACCTGAATTAATGCAGGGTAATGGAACAGATATCCTCCATTCTGAATGATCTTTCAATCGGAAAAAAATTCGAAATCAGGGGTTGGGTGTACAGAATAAGGGCCTCGGGCAAACTTGCATTCATAATATTGAGGGACGCCTCAAACGTTATTCAGTGTGTTGCAAAGGCAGAAAACTTCAATGATGGCGATTTTAAACTTGTTTCATCCCTTACTATCGAAAGCAGCGTGAGCCTTGTTGGAGAATTAAGGAAGGATGATCGCGCTATTAACGGGTATGAAATGAACATCACGTCATTTAAAATATACGAGAGAAATGACAATTTCCCGGTTTCAAAGGATATTTCGGAGGAATTTGAACTGGACAACAGGCATTTATGGATCCGCAGCAGGGAATTCAATTCAATACTGAAGATCCGTTCCACCATTTTTAAAGCATTCAGGGAATTCTACGATAAGGAGGGATTTTACGAGGTGCAACCTCCTTTAATGGTATCAACAGCAACGGAAGGCGGTTCAACACTGTTCAACGTTCCGTTTTTCGGGGAAACGGCATATCTTTCCCAGAGTTCTCAGTTCTATCTCGAAACATTTATCTTTTCCCTTGAAAAAGTTTACACAATAACACCAAGCTTCAGGGCTGAAAAAAGCAGAACCTGGAGGCACCTTACTGAATACTGGCACGCAGAGGCTGAACTTGCATGGACAGATAATGAGCAGATGATGGAAATAGAGGAAAAAATGCTTCATTACATTGTCGGGAAGGTTATTTCTGAAAACAGCAATGAACTGAGAATACTGGGCAGGGATATTGAAACGCTTAAGGAAAGCCTGAAACCTTTCAGGAGAATTCCATATAAAGAGCTGATTGATATGTCAGAATCCCTTGGAATGCCATTGAAATACGGGGATGATCTTGGTGCAGATGAAGAGAGGCAGATAATGTCAAATTTCAAGACCCCTATATTTGTAACAGAATTCCCGGCAACGCTCAAGACTTTTTACCATCGCCCTGATCCTTCGAACCCTGAAGTTATCCTCTGCCATGACCTCCTCGCACCAGAGGGGTATGGAGAAGTAGTCGGAGGGGGAGAGAGGATATGGGATTATGAGTTGCTTAGGAAAAGGATAAATGAAGGCGGCCTGAAAGAGGAAGACTACTACTGGTATCTGGATCTGAGAAAATATGGAAGCGTTCCGCACTCAGGCTTTGGGCTTGGAATGGATCGTGTTGCCATGTGGATTATGCATCTGGACAAGATAACGGGAGCCATTGCTTATCCGAGAACCATAAGAAGACTGAGACCGTAAATGGAAAATCTGTTCTTGTCTGCACTGAAAGGAGATGACCATAAAGGTGCACCTATGTGGTTTATGAGGCAGGCCGGCAGGTACATGAACTCATACCGGGAGGTAAGGAAAGAATATACCATGGAACAAATATGCCACTCACCGGAACTATCTTCCCGCATTGCGTACGATGCAGCAAGGTACCTTCAGACAGATGCTGCGATTATCTTTTCGGACATCATGATACCTCTTGAGAATCTTGGATATAATGTCAAATATGTCGAGAATACGGGCCCCATTCCTGAGAAAACGGGTTCAACCACTGATCAATTTGTTTCTTATTCCGGAATGGCAGTCAGGAATTTTAAGGCTAATTACCCGGATATACCAGTCATAGGGTTTGTTGGAGGCCCTTTGACCCTTGCTTCATATATTATTGCAAGTGGCCCCGATGGGGAATTAAAAAAGACAAAGGAAGCGCTCATCAGGGACGAAGACAAAACAATTGAGTTATTGGGCGAATTGACAGATGTTGTTATTAAGGACGTGAAGGCACAGATAAGTTCAGGTGCGGATGCAATTCAGATATTCGATAGCTGGCTTGGCTTTCTTGATCATAATTATGCGGAACTGGCAGTTAAAAAAACCACAAGGAAGATCGTTGATGCAATCAGCAAGAGTAAAGTGAAATCAATATATTTTTCAACAGGAACATCTGGCATGGTTGATGCCCTGATTAGAAGTGGCGCTGACTTTTTAAGCCTTGACTGGAGATGTTCCCTGAAGGAAGTGTCGGAAACATTCGGCAGCATAGGGCTGCAGGGAAATTTAGATCCTTCAGTTCTCGCACTTTCTCCAGAGAAGGCAGTGGAAAAGGGCATTCAGATTGCCAGGGAAATGCGTGATGTTAATAAATTCATATTTAATCTCGGCCACGGCATTTTGCCAGAGACAAAGCAGGAAAATGTGAAAATGCTTGTAAGGAAAATAAGAGATGTGGTTTAATGAAAAGAGCCTTATTTATGATGGCTTATGGAAGCCCGGAAAGAAAAGAAGACATAATTGAATACCTCAGGGACGTATTCGGCGGGAGAGAACCACCTCAATTTGTCATTGATGAAACCAACAGAAAATATTCTCGTTTTGGGTTTAGATCACCTTCCATCGATATACTCAGGAAATTAAAAGGCCAGGCCACTGATTCGATTGAAAGTGCCGATGTTTATCTCGCATTCAAGCACTGGAAGCCATCTATTCAACAGGCTGTGAATGAACTTAAGGAAAGAAGATATAATGAGATCTATGCACTGCCACTTTTCCCCATCAAAAGCACAAGCATCCAGGCAAGTTATCTGCACCCGTTGAATGATGCAATGTCAGAATCAGGCTATCATCCAGCAGTCAGGTCAATAAGTGGCATGTCAGAAACTGGAAGCCTTACAGATTTCTGGCTTGAGTCAATAAGCAATTCCTTTAACGATGGCGATTTCCTCATGTTCACGGCACACAGCCTGCCGCACACAGTAGAACAGGAACCGGAATATTACAACACTTTCGAGGGTTGGTCTTCCAGGATTGCAAAAGAAATGGGAATTGAGGATTTTGGCTTTGCATTCCAGAGCAGGGGTGCATATGGCAAAACATGGCTGGAACCAAGTGTTTACGATTTGCTTGAGAAAATCGGCCCGAACGAGTACAAAAATATTGTAACCGTTCCTGTTGGCTTTCTCTATGATCACCTGGAAGTTTTATATGATCTTGATTATCTCTTTGGGGAAAAGGTGAAGGAGAAAGGAATGGGATATAAAAGAGCAGAACTTCCAAATAATTCAGAACTAATGGTGAATGCAATAAAAGAAACTGTGGAGATGATGTCTAATGAGTGATTTGAAATTATATGCCTATGATCTTGAGGATTTTATTAAGAGCATAGTTAAAAAGCATACTGAAAGTGATGTGACAATTTATGGAAGAAAAGACGAAGATGGAAATGTAACACTATTTTCCCCTTTAAGATATCCAGATAAAATTTCCTCCCTCACTGATAGCATGACACTATCAGACTACTGCCTGATAAATGGCAGGATGATGAATAGCTTCCTCGGAGAGAATATTATATGCGCCGATCTCATGAAGAAAAAGAATGGAGCTTTCATAGTTGATTCTTTCACAGATACAGAGAAGTTGAAGAGTATTATTAAAGGCTCCAACCTGGAAGACTATGAAATGTATGGTGGAAACGCTATGGAATTGCTGGCAAGGATAAGGAATTCCGCCATGCCAAACAATGAGGGGAAAGTAAAGGTGGTAATAGACCATTTTTTCAAAGTGAAAAGTGTCGGAACGGTAATACTTGGTTTCGTCCTTTCCGGCACGTTGAAAAAGCATCAGACACTATTCCTGAACCCTCCCGGGATACAGGTGCAGGTGAAATCAATCCAGATGAATGACGTTGATCATGATGAAGCGCCTGCAGGATCAAGAGTGGGAATAGCCCTCAAGAATGCAGATATAGAAGAAATTACAAGGGGTTCATTGCTCGAGGAGGAGAAAACAGATCTTTTATCTGAGATCACTGGTTCGGTTAAATTCCATAAGGCAATCCCGGAAGAAGGGAGAAAAAATGGTGAGGTGTTTGTAGCAGGGCATTTCATATATTCGCGAGGAATCATGGAAGGAAACAAGATTACAATGGACCGGCCCGTACTCCCATGGGACGACTATATTTTAATTAAGCCAAATTCAAAGCCAAGGGTCATAGGCAGGATTGAAAGGATCAGTGAGTAGTCTTATAATTACCGGTCCTTGCATTCTCATTCTTCCTGTGCAGTGACTCCGCATTGCCGATATCGTGCCTCATGAAATAGTCGCCCTCTATCCTCCACAGATTCATTTCCACCATATTGGAGGCATCCGGGATAGAATCCGCTTCACTCATAATTGCGATAGCCCTTGAATTGGACATCCTAACTTCATTCAGGTCACCTTCAACGGATGAATAGAATATGTGGACATGATTCGGGATATCTCCCGTGTTTATCCTAAGGATTCCAGGGTTCGGGGAATCGCCATAGCCCTTTGGCACCAGATATTTGAGAACGGAGGCTTTCCTCTTGAATGTTATCTTTGCGCTCTTGAGATCTGCATCGGCGATCCTGAACAGGAGATCAACAGGGCTCCCTTCCATGAGCGTGATTATATTCATGCCTTCAGGATCGGCCAAACGCCCATTCACCTCTATAACTTTGAGGTCATCCTTTGTTTGCATGAACTGGACGTAAAGTACTCCCCTGAACATCAATCCATCCTGAAATAGTGCTTCCACGAAACGTTTTGAAATATCTTTTGCCCTCTCATAAATGCCCGCCCTCATAAATGGCAATTTCAGTTCAACATCAGTAATAGACCCCATTCCGCCAGTGTTTGGCCCAATATCATTTTCATAGAGCCTCTTGTAGTCCTGGGCAATAGGGGCAAAGATTGAATTCACTCCATCAGTGAAAAGCTGCATTGAAAATTCCTCTCCATAGACCGCTTCTTCAATGAGCACTTTCTTGTCCCTCAGAAGGATATCCTTGGCGTACCTTATGGCTTCCTTCCTGTTGTTAAAATGCTGGTCGGTAATTTTTACACCCTTTCCGCCGGTAAGGCCGGAGGGCTTGATTGCGAACTCCATGGTTTCAGTGGAAAGAATCTTCTGCACATCATATTCGTTGTCCAGTACTTCATACTTTAAATTTCCCGGAATTCCATACCTTTTCATCAACTGCCTCATAAAAATCTTCGAGCTTTCTATTTGAAATGAAGCTGAACTTGGGCTGGCAACCTTTATTTTATTATACTCAAGCCTGTCTACAAGGTGTGTTGCAAGGTATCCATCAGGGCTCACATAAGCCAGATCCGGTTTTTTTTCTATGATAAATCTTGCTATCAGGTCCACATCCATTGACTTTGTTACAAGTGTCTCACTGCTTATTGACCGTATGGATGGGTTGCTGTTTGGCATAATTGATATTAACTCAGCCCCATCCTCGAATAACCTTCTTGCAAGGGCATCTTCTCTTCCTCCTCCACCTACCAATACTATTTTTTCACTCAATAACTTCACTTCCGGTTTCTTCACTTTTATTAACTGGCAACTTTCCTTTTTCTATATTGAAATACTTATAGAATTTCCCAGTTAACTGGTAGATTTCAGTATTCCTGTATTTCAGGGATTTAATAAAGCCTTCTTTCTTCAGGGAATGTATGAGAAAGTCACTTTGCACCCTGAATTTTTCCCTGACTTCCCCTTTCATCGTTTTGCCTTTATTAAGAATAAGCGTGAGGAGCCTGATCTGTTCGTTTGTCAGTTCTGGCTTTGATACGTTTTTTACAATCTCTGAATAATCGCTTTTAAGGATCATCCTGTATTTCTTGCCAAGTGTGCTGATTGTAATTGAAGTATCCCTTTCACTATACTCTTTGATAAGTTTTCTTAACTCCTTTTTCACAACAGACTGGTCCTCCAGAAGGATAGAAGACAACTCCGTCAGTCCAACAGGTTCTTCTGCTGCAAAAAGGATAGCTTCTATCTTTTTCTGAATGTCCACCTTTACCTTATTAACTCTTGATATAAATTTTTTATATTACACATTTCCGTTAAAAAGAAATTTTCTCTATATTAATAATAAATAGATTTAATTTATCAACTCAATACGAGAAGGAAATGGCTGAATTAAGAGATGACACACTCCAGGGAACGCTGGAGGCCACGCAGAGGACAATGCGCCCAAATTCATTGTTTTACCTCTGGTTCGGATCAAACCTGACCGTTGCTGACTTTGCGCTTGGCGTGCTTGTAGAATCGTACGACCTTACTATTTACTATACTATCCTGGCACTTCTCATAGCAAATATTTTTGGGGGATTGCTTGTTGCATTTATGAGCCATTTGGGCCCATCCAGCGGAATGGGGCAGATGGAGATCTCCAAAAGATCATTTGGGAGTGGAGGCGGAAAAATTTTCTCTCTCCTTCAGTTTATGAATACCATTGGATGGCTATCGGTGAACCTGATTATTTCTTCACGTGCCCTGCAATTTATCTTAAGCTCAAGGGGTTCGTACAATCCTACATTTATGGGATTGAATCTCATGGAAGTTGGTTCGCTTGTAATAGTAATGGCACTTATTGTTATTACCATAATGTTTGGCCACAGGTCTGTCAAAAGCTTTGAAAAACTTATGTCAGCCATTCTTGGTTTCCTGTTTATAGTCCTGGCATACTCAATCGTGGTGAATCCGACAACCTTTATTTCATCCTATACAGGAGCTTTTTCGATTATCTCATTTGCATCAATAATTATGTTATCATTCTCATATATTATGTCATGGGGGCCTTATGCTGCTGATTATTCAAGATATCTGCAGAATAGCCGCCTTTCATCAACAAAGGCATTCATTTACACTTTTGTGGGAACTTCCCTTGCTTCCTTCCTTGTAGAGCTTATAGGATTCTATGTTGGAATTGACCTGAACCTTAGCGGCATTTTTTCAAACAGGCTTTTCATCCCTCTCCTTGGAGGCTTCTGGGTAGTTGGATCAGTTACACTATTCCTTGGCGGACTAGCTGCCAATTCGCTCAACCTTTATTCCAACCTTATGTCTATCAGATCTTTGGGCTTCAAGAGCAAAAAGAACTACATAATCCTTGCAATTGGAATTTTGACAGTATCACTGGGATTCATTTTCTATAACACTTTTTCGTCATATTTTGAAGGATTCCTTTACGTCCTTGATTACTGGATAACACCCTGGATCGGAGTCATGATTGCAGAATTCTTCCTCGTGAAAAGGCAGGAAAAGTTCTCTTCAAGCGTTAACTGGACGCCCATCTTATCTTATTTGCTTTCCATTGCTGTATCAATCCCATTCATGGACACAATACAGTACTATTTTGGCATTTACATTCCGTTCTATTCAGCAACTTCAGGAATCGATTACAGTTACATCATCTCATTTTTCATTTCTATAGCCCTCACGTATGTATTGGAAACAAGAGTTTCCGGGAAGATAAGAGAAATGGCAGGAGTAAGGGAAAAGCTCAGGCACTATGAGGAGTAGTTTTCCTTTTTTTAATTTCCACCGAAAGAAGTTCTTTGGAAAGTACAGAACCCGGGAAAATCGATTTTGCTTCTTTCAAAAGCACTTCCGGATCATCGATCCTCGGACTGTAATGATACAGGTAAAATGATTTCACTCCCGCCTTCAAAGCAATTTCTGCTGCCTGCCTGGATGATGAATGGCCAAATTCATTGACCTTTGGCTCAAGTGAAGAGTCTGTAGTCGTTTCATGGATCAGGATATCTGCTTCTCTTGCGAAATTAACCATTTCAGGATTTGGCCGCGTGTCCCCTGAATATACCAGAACCCTCCCCTTCCTTGTGCCTGCGGAGATTTCACCTAAAGTCACATTCCGCCCATTTATGTCCAGCTGTCCCATCTCCCTTAGCTTTTCTATCTTCCTTGAGTCTATGCCCAGCTCTTTCACCTTATCCGGATCTATTTTTGTAAGATCGTTTTCTGTGAGCTTGTACGAAACTGCTGGCACAAGGTGGTCGGCCTTGATAGTTTCAATGGTAAAAAGTTCAGTCTCGACTTTTCCGCCAAATGGAATTTCGTTGATCAATATGTCAAAGCCCAGTGAATAGTAGCCCACATTAAATGCGCGGGAAAGAACAGATATGGCGCCTGGGGGGCCGTAAACCTTCAAAGGCTTTTCCCTGCCATTGAACGACATGCTTTGAATCAGCCCCAGGATGCCGAGGAAATGATCTCCGTGAAAATGTGACAGGAATATGCTGTCGATCTTCATGAATGAAATCCCGCTCTTCATTATCTGCTTTTGAGTCCCCTCGCCGCAGTCAAACATGCATATATAATCATCCAGTTGGACCACGACAGAAGGAAGTGATCTGCCTGGAAAGGGCCACGAACCCCCGCTGCCAAGAAATGTTACCTTAAATGAAGATGCCATGGGGGGAAAATTCTAACTCTGTTATTATATTTTCAGTGCATACTGAAATTTTTTATAATGAACGGGCTGGAGAATGACCCTCAACTTGAGTGAAACGATAGATCTGCAAACAATTCCTCCGATTGTTCCATTGAAAAATTTTAATATGTTTTATAAATGGCCATTGGTGTTTGAAAGCGCTTTTACAAACCAGACTCCACCACCATCTTCAAATATCTACCAGTACATAATTATCATCGCACTTCTTCTCTTCATAATATTCAGGAGATTCAGAAGCGGGATAAATGGCAGAGTTTATAGTGAGGCAAGGATTTTGAGGCAACCCGTGCTGTATGCCATATTCCTGGCTTATTTTATAGCTGTGCTTTATTCATATGTTTATTATGATATGGTTTCGGTTATAATGATTCTCCCGGGTTTTCTCATTGGGGACAGGGTTGGCTCACTTTCAACTGTTTACTGGCAGGATAAAACGCTCATGTATAAAAGATCAACACTCATTCTCGCGCTGACAACATCCCTCTTTTTGATTCGATTCGTCCTCGAATTTGCACTCAATACAACAAACGTGATCCTTTTAGCCATTGTCAACGTATGTTTTGCCCTATCTCTTGGCGTTTTAATCGGTGAGTATTTTCACCTCAAATCATCTGCCATGAAACTTCGTGGTGATCAGCCGGCAGAGATGGGTGCAAACAATGCATAAATATATATATTTCGCTAATAATATCATACAGTTGTCTGACGAGGTGTAGCTTGAGACTATACAGCCTGGAAATCAAGAATTTCAAATCGTTCTGCCACAAAGGCACGAAGATAGACTTTAGGCCGGGCCTTAGCATGATAGCTGGCCCAAACGGCAGTGGCAAGAGCAACATCGGAGATTCCCTGTTGTTCGTTCTTGGAACACGTTCATCCAAAACGGTCAGGGCGGACAAGCTTGATGACCTGATCCACAATCCGGGAATTGGCCACAACAGGATTACAAGTGCAGAAGTCAAGGCCGTATTTGTTGAAGATAAAGATAATGAAACTTTTGAAACAATTGAGATATCAAGAGTTATTGAAGAGAGTGGAAACGATATCAACAGCACATATTTCATAAATAAAAAGAAGTCTAAGCGCAGTGAGGTTGACAGGTTTCTCGAGAATATTGGAATACAGCTGGATTCATACAGTTTTGTCCTTCAGGGTGATATTAACAAATTTATTTATGTAACAGGCACTGAAAGGAGAAAATTACTCGAATCCATAGCTGGAATTGATGCCTACAATACAAGAATAAATGCAGCAAAGGAGAAGATCGATGGGATCGATAAAACCATACTTGCATCAGAAACATTAAGGGTTGAAATTGAGGATAATATTCAAATGATCGAGAAAGAAGCCGAAAAATTAAGGGAATACAGGCGGCTTAACAATGAAATCCTGGACCTGAAGGCAACAGCAATTTCCATCCAGATTAGGGGTGTGGAAATTGACTTAAGCGGCCATCAGCAATCAATGGAAGAAAACGAGAACAAGATCATGGAATTCAAGTCAAAGCTGGATGAAATAAAGAAAGAGCAGGAATCCCTTATAATGAAAAGAAATGAAATTGAAAAGGGAATTGGCGAGAAGATCCAGAGAGAGCTTGCTGGCATAAGAAAGGGCGTGGAAGAAAAGAAGCTTGAAAAAGCAAGGGCGGAGATAAACGCGTCCAACATAAATATGAGCATAGAAAGGGAGAGAAATATCATCGAGTCGAACACAAACAGGGTTGAAGAGATAGATAAGGAGATAGAAACTCTTGCCAGCCAATTCAATCTTTTGATGAACAAGGAGAATGAACTGAGGAATAGGGAAACTATCCTCAGAACACAGATTAAGCAGAAAATAGACCTTCAGAAAAACAAGACTGATGAATATAGAAAAGCAACTGAACAATTGACTGTTATAGAAAAGGACCTTAAGGAAATTGCAAACCATATTGAAAAACTCAGGAAAGAAGAAGCAGAAGAGTCCAGGGCCCATAAAGGAATTGAGACAAAGCTTGGCATGATTGAGGAAAATCTTACAAGTGAAAAATACAAGATATCAGAAACCCAATGGAAATTGAACCAGATAAAGAAAGATGATGCAGGAAACAGAACAAGAAATGAATCACTTAGCAGGAAATATTATGATCTGCAGGCACAGATAAAAGAGCTTGAGAAGAACAGGAACGAGGTAAGGGTTAAACTTGACAGCCTGGGAAAAGATGTTGAAAGAATGAGATCCGAAATGGGATCGCAGGGTTTTACAAACAAATCTATTTCTGCCATTATGGAAGCAAAAGCCAGGGGTTCTATAAGTGGAATCCACAGGATCATTGGAGAGTTAATCAGCTTTGACGAGAAATATGCCCTTGCCGTAGAGGCAGCTGCTGGCGGAAGGCTCAATTCAGTAGTCGTGGAAGATGAAAACGTTGCCCAGGAATGCATAGAATTGCTTCGTGAAAAAAAGCTTGGAAGAGTAACTTTTCTGCCACTTAACAAAATCCTTTCAGGAAGGCCAAGAGGAAAGGCGCTTACAATAATTCAGCAGGATCATTCCACGTCTCTTCTCAGCCAGCAGATCCAGAGCCAGGATGCCTACGCAAATGCAATATGGTATACCTTCCAGGATACTGTTGTCGTTGACGATTATGAAACAGCCAGGAAATATATGACCGGTGTCAGGATAGTAACGCTTGATGGCAATATCTTTGAAGCGAGCGGCGCAATTTCCGGAGGTTACATGAACCGAACGAGGAGGACATTTAATTTTGCCGAAATGGAAGCAAAGGAAAAACAACTGGAAGAATTGAGGGAAACTTACAACAGGGCTGAGCAGGAAATTAGAACACTCAGGCAGGATTATGATGTGACATCGAAGGAATTGATGGACATATCAAAGAGCGGCGGAGAGGGAAAGGGGATGTCCAGTTCACTGGAGCTCCAGATACAGGAGAGCCAGAAGGTGAGGGAATCACTGGAAATTGACGTGCAGAGCCTAAGGATCGAATTGAAAAACACCTCCGCCAACATGGAAAAGCTTAGGGAATATATAGAAACTGAAGAAGCCAAAAAGAATTCTCTTGAACAGCAGAAGGCACGCTTATATGAAAGCATTGGGGACAAGGGTGAAGAGGGAAACGATCTTTCTGAACTGCAGAAGGAACTTGAAATTATAAATGATGAGCAGAATGCAACTATGTCCACTAAATCAAGCAACCAAACCTCAATGAAGAAAATTTCAGAAAGGAAGGGTGAATTCATGCAGGAAAATGATAACCTGAAAATCAGCATTAATTCCGAGATTTTGAAAAGGGACAGGATTGAGGAGGAAATTGCGAGATTTGGGAATGAGATCGGACGCCTGGAGGAGGAAGAGGAGAAACTCAATGAGAATAATAGAAAGGTTCTCCAGGGATTGAAGGAAATAGAGAGGCAGTTGCTTGATGCAGGCCAGCGGGGTGGCAAGTTTGAAAATGAGATCAAGAATTATGAGAACGCTATCCTTACGTCTAAGATAAAAATACAGAATTTTAACGAGAAGCTATCGATTCTCAGGGATGAGATGTCACAGAATGGAGGAAATATTCTTACTAATTATTCGAGCATACAGAAAGCAAATATGGAGATAGCAACAAAAACAGTTGAGCTGCAGAATATAGGGGCAGTGAACCAGCTTGCAGAGGAAGATCTTGAAAGGGATTCAAGGAGAAGGGACAGCCTTATTGAGAAGATTGGTGTCCTCAAGAGAGAAGTTGATTCGCTTGTTAAGCTGATGGCTGAACTTGAGGATGTAAAGACCAGGGTTCTGCTTGATCTATATTCAAGGGTCAAGGCGGAAATGAAGGCAATATTCAGGAGATTGTCCAGGGGTGGGGACGTGGAAATGTATCTTTCTGATGAATCCAACCCACTGGAATCGGAACTTTTGATAAAGGCGAAACCGAAAGGCACAACTTACACAAAGCTGCAGTCCCTGAGCGGGGGCGAAAAGAGCCTTGTTGCACTGTCATTTATCGTTGGTGTCCAGCGCATAAAGCCTTCACCAATTTATTTCCTTGATGAGATCGACATGTTCCTTGACGGGACCAATGCGGAAGCTATGGGTGAATTGTTAAGGGAAAATTCAAATACATCGCAGATCATTATGATATCATTGAAGAATGCAATGAGCAAGTATGCCCGGTCGTTGTTTGGAGTTACCATGGACAAATCCTCCGGATGCACAGAGATATTTTCCAAAAGCCTTGGGGGTGAATGAGTGGAAGACCTGCAGCTTCAGGAACTCAGGCGAACGGCCATTGTCCAGGCAACAACGATAGGAATTGATACCCGGTTCTATGAGGACCTGGATTTTAAGAACAGGAAGGATGAAACAAAAAACATCATAGAGATAATGGAGAGATGCATCGCCTGGGAAATAGATCCGTGGAGGGTTGATGTGGTTAACTTTGCCCTTATTGTTAGGGAGCTTACAAATGCAGGGCTTATGTCCATTGCTGAAGCAGGCTACATAATATACAGGTCGTGGGGGATTGTGTATGTTCAGGCCAATGATCTCATGGAAAATTTTGGCAACAAGGAGGATGAGAACTCTGAAGAGGAACTTGCAGAAAGCTTTGTTGATGAGGATAACATGGAAGACCCGGATGATAATGAGTTTATAAGCCTGAAGATGCCAGTGAAGCACCATGAAATGAGGAAGGTTATGCTGGTGGAGCTTATTGAGGTAATGAGGAAGACAGAGAGAAACAGGGAGAAAATAACAAGAATGCCCCATATGGAGCAGATGGTTGAAGTTGAGCAGATCTATGAACTCCTGAACTCTGATGAGCCGGAAAAGGACCTTGAATCAGTTTTTCAAAAGATAATGAAGGTTAGGGAGCCTGGTTTCTTCATGGAGGATGAATGGGGGGAAACTACGGAAGAGAAGGTCAAGTTCTTTATATACAGTATGTTTATAAGGAAGAATGGTGCTATTAAGTTAGCACAGGAGTGTTCTTATGACAGGATCTGGATTGAGAAAGAACGTTGATGACGCGAGCAGGATAATAAGCGCCTCGGAACTTGCTGAATTTGATTACTGCGCACTCTCATGGTACTACACAATGGAAGGGTACAGGGTGCCCGCGGAAAGGGTGGAAACCATGAATCGCGGAACAGTTGCCCATGAGGAAGCTGACATAGATTATGAAAGAAACTCAAAACTGAGCCTGACGCTTATCATTGCAATATTACTCCTGATTCTCTTTATGTTCGTGGTGTTCATCTGAAATGTTGCTTCCAATATATTATATCATACCGTTTATTGCCCTCATAATTATTCTAGCAATATTCTTCCTTAGAACAAGGAAATCAGTGGACTATTATGAAATTCCAAAGGGCAGGTTCGTCTACGGGGATATGAGATCTCAAGGAAAAATACTGGTTTCAAAAAAGTATGCCCTGTCCGGCAAGCCTGACCGTGTTATTGAAAACAGTGGCCAGATCGTCCCCTATGAATATAAAAGCAGCAATATTGGTGATCAGCCATGGGAGCCGCATATAATCCAGATGGGAGTGTATTTCATAATTCTGCAGGAAATGTATCCTGAACATATGATCCAGTATGGCGTCGTGAAATACAAAAACAGGTCTTTCTACATCAAGAACAGCCCCGAACTGAAGGAAAGGGTCCTTACAAGGGCACAGCTGATAAGAAGAATCAAAGGCGTCCCAAACAGGAACCATGATAACCCGGAAAGGTGCTCAGGCTGCAAGTACAGGAGCGTGTGTAGGGAAAGGTTAAGATAGTGGTTTTAATCTCCGGATATTGTTAAATCTTGACAAAACGCTGTTTGAAGAAATTATAACTGAGGCTGAGTTTAACGCCCTTGAAAAGAACTGCAAAGGGTATAACGGGATTGAACCATCAGGCATCCCCCATATTGGCACCATACTGGTTATGGGCACAAGAATCAGGGCGATGATGGAGGCAGGCATAAAAATGCAGATTCTCCTCGCTGACTGGCACGCTATGGTAAATGACAAGCTCAACGGGAACCTGGGCAGGATAAGGCAGAGTGGAGAATTGCTGAAAAAAGCATATGAAATACAGCTTAAGGGGTTGAAGCCTGAATTTGTATGGGCATCTGATATGATTTCCAGGGGAAGCTATATGGAAGGCGTGCTGAAAACAGCCAAGCAGACAACTCTCTCAAGGCTCAGGCGTGCACTTCCCATTATGGGCAGGGATGAATCGGATGCAGAGTCTGATTTCAGCAAGTACCTGTACCCTGTTATGCAGGTAAACGACATCTTTGAGCTTGATGTTGACGTTGCCCTGGGTGGAATGGATCAGAGGCACGCGCATATGCTCGCAAGGGACATAGCCGATAAGATGAATAGAAAGAAGGTGGTTTCATTTCATTCTTCACTTCTCGGCAGCCTGAAGGGAAGCGGCAGGATGGATAACTTCAAGAAGATGTCGAAGAGCGATCCTGACAGCGCTATCCTTATTACGGACAGTGAAGATGACATAAGAAGAAAAATAAAGAATTCTTTCTGCCCTATGGCGGTGTCAGATGGAAATCCTGTAATGGATATCATGAAAATTGTAATCTTCCCAAGCAGGAAAGAAATCACGGTAAACAGGCCGGAAAAGAAAGGCGGCGATATATCCTTCACAGATTATGCATCACTCGAGCAAGCTTACAATTCTGGCTCCATTCATCCGATGGACCTGAAAGAATGTGCCAGTTCCAACCTTTCAGATATAATGAAACCTTTCTCCGGACTGGTTGAATATTTAGAAAAATGAGTCAAGGCTTGACTGGTTCCCTTTTTCCAGGCTTATCCTCAGTTTTTCTATATATGGCTTTACCCTGTTTTCCCCGAAGCTGTGGAGATCACAGAGAAATGAGCGGATCTTCTCGCCATCGGCCTGCCCGAAAGATGTGCTGAAATCTTCCGTGACCTCAGGCTGAAGGAATATCTTTCTCACTTCTTCATACTGTGGTATCCTGTAACCCTTTGCTTTAATCACTTCTTCCAGTGTCCCATGTTTCTGCATAAGGCCCAAGGCAGTTTTTGGCCCAACCCTGTCAACGCCGCTGTTGAAGTCGGTTCCAATCATAATTGCGGCATCCACAAGCTGGCTTTTAGTTATTTTCATATTGGCAAGATTTTCTTTTAGGTCTATATATTCAGGATCAACACTGACATAAATGTTCCTGCTCGAGACCCTTCGCCTGCCATATATTGTAAAATTCCTCAAGACCTGCCTTGCCCCAAAAAGGAGGCAGTCGTAATCCTGCGAGACCACTGCATTGACCTTACCGGTAGAACTCATGTAAGAGGCCTGGCTTTCACCTTCTGATGGTGCCTGCACATAGGGAAGTCCCATGTAAGTGAGGAGTTGCTTGCTTTCATCTATCATGTCCCGGGTAACATAATTTATGCTCCTCTTCAACCTCGCAATCTTTTCCCTGTCTGATGTCATGATAGCCTTTTCAAGCTCCCTTTCAGTATTTTCCCTGATGGACTTCCTCTCTTCCAGGGTCCTTAATTTCATGGCAGATGGCTTGCCGTCAAATACATAAATTGGTTTCAATCCTTCATCCATCAGCGAGATTGTCCTGTAGAACAGCCCGCTGAGATGTGATGTTATCCTTCCGGACGAATCCATTAATGGTGTGCCGTCAGGCTGCCTTATGCCACTGAGGAATTGGTAAATTTGGTTATAGGCATCAACTGATACAACACTGTTGGAAAAATCCCTGATGTGTGTCTTGTGTTTTATAAGGATGGGCTCAAGATTTACTCCCATTCATTTCCATATATCAGTAAGTATGTAAATCTTTTGAGTTCTATGAATGGGTGAAACTTATTCTGTGCAGGAAAGCCCGGTGCCGTTGATAAAAATATCTATTGACTTGCCGTCCTGGATAGACCTGTGCTTTATTATCTTCAATTCCCTTGTTTTGCCCCTCGTTCTTGTGATGGACAGCTTTGTCTTTGAGAAATGGTCGAGAAGGTATCCTCCATAGGGTGTTATCTCGTTTTCATCAACGTCGTAATAGATCTGGTTTGTCACGAATACTGGAACCTTATGCTTATTGCAGATTGTGTTCATTATGGAAATATCCCTTGATAATCCGTGATTCTTAAGGTCCTCATCCCTTTCTATCCTTATCAGCGCTGTAATGGAATCAATAACAACCAGTTTTATATCGCTGGAGGATTGAAGCAGCCTTTCGCTCTTGATCAGGCAAACTTCCTGTTCACCCATGTTTTCGGGAGTGAAGAGAATTAAGTTGTTTGAATATTCCTGCTTCCCTCCGCATATCTGCAGAAAACGGTCACTGGAAAAGCCTTCTGTATCAATATATATGACCTTATGGCCTTTGGCTATTGTCGTAACTGTAAGCTGAAGGGCCATGTTTGTTTTGCCTGTGCCGCCTTCCCCGTATATCTGTGTTATAACACCCGGATCTATGCCGCCCTCCAGAAACTGGTCGATGCAACCGATTCCAAAGGGGAGTTTCTCCTCCTTCGTTATCTCAGGAGATTTCATTTCTCTGATCCCTGATCCCAAGAATAAGGTCTGAACAGTCCTGAAGGTTTTCTGTCTTAAGATCAAACCCTCTCGCATTGACAAAGCTTGGTTCGTTATTCATGCTTATTGAATAGTCTGTAACCATAAACATTTTTTCATCATCCGGGGAATCCCCCACTGATATTGTGTATTCAGGCTTGTATTTGCTTATGACATCATTAATTACTATATCTTTTCGTTTCGGGTCTACTATGGCCTTTCCTTCAGGCAGGACTTTTCCACCAAGGGAGAGAATTATATTCGCATATACCTCCCTTATTCCTGTTTCTTTTCCGACGCGTTCAGCAAGCCACATCAGGCCTCCGGATACAATAACCATGTAAAATCCGCCCTGTGACAGTGTTCTTGTTGC
>JAKAVO010000019.1 GCA_021817255.1 Thermoplasmata archaeon | reverse complement strand
CTACTGGAACACCAGGAGCAGTAGAGATTCAAAGGGGAGACATGGTAAAATGCCTTATAGAAGGAGAGGACTCCATTTCTCTTGAGAATAAAGTTTTGTAAAAAGTTGGCTGCCTTCAATTAAAATATGTTTTTAATTTCAGTTAATGCTAAATATAACCAGAATTTATCCACTCATGCTAAGCGAACTCCTCATTGAGGAAAAAGCGGTGAAAAAAGGAAATTTCACACTTACATCTGGAAAACAGTCAGAATATTATGTTGATATAAAAGATGCCTGCGCCAAGCCATACATAATGAAGGAAATAGTCTCAGAAGTCATAAAGAAGCTGAATGCCAGGATTGTTGCCGGTGTTGAGCTTGGTGCCGTACCAATAGTTATAGGCGTATCATACCACCTGAACCTGCCATACCTGATCATACGGAAGGAATCCAAGCATGGAATGAAGAAACTGATCATAGGAAACCCTGAAAAAGGCTCTGAGGTAAATATAATTGAAGATGTCGTAACAACTGGCAACTCTGTGCTGAAGGCGGTCAATCTTCTCAGGGAAAATGGATGTGTAGTTAAAAGGGCAATCACAGTTGTGGACAGGGAAGAGGGAGGGAAAGAACTTCTTGAAGAAAACGGAGTTGAACTTATGCCTCTCTTAAAATTGAGAAATATTTTCGAAAAATAGGGCCTCAGGAAAGAATATCATCTATAGCTGTAAGTTCTATGGATGTAGTGTCATTTCCTACAATTATGCCATTTTTATTGGCAACTATGCTGGAGCCGACCATCGGGCTGCCAAAATTTGCAGTTCCAACTTTAACCGATACCTTGAAGAAATCTTTGAGAACTTCTATTTCCTCATCAGTGGTTTCCGGATTGACAATCATCCCCTTGCTTGTCAGCACTGAAGATGAGCCAACCGTTGGAAATCCTCCAATGGTTCCCTGCACTGTTTCAACACCAAGTGCATTTTCTATCGCTGATACGCTCTTCCTGGAAAAATCCTCGTGCACCATTGCGCCATGGTCATTTGCAACTATATCATTTCCAACCGCGTTTATCATATCCTTTAAAAATAACACATTCCTCTGCCCGGTGTCAAAATCAAGATCCCTGTTTTTATACATACCACTAATGACTAATCCGTTTGAGTTCAGGACTGAGAATATGCCATACATTCCAGAGTCATCCATACGGCTTTCCCTGACATCCACCTGAAGGCTCTCTCTTATAGCTTCAATCTCGTGAATTTCAAGGTTTGCGGGTACAATAGCCATATCATCCCATGCGCGGATATACAGCCCCACATAATTATTTTCAAAAAGAGAAAGTTTATTGATCATTTATGGCATCAAAACTTCGATTTCATCATTTTGCAGTTTTAGAACTTTTACCTGGATGCTTGTTGGAATTTTAAATCTTCCCCTTTTCCAGATTTCTTCATTAATTTTATTGTCTATCCATATATTTTCAAGTTCAGATTTAGTAAATTTAGCAACATTTTCCCTGATCAGCTTAATCGCGGTGTCAGCCCTTCTTCTCTTGGAACTGGAAAAAGCTTTTCTCAAGGGAATGTTCATAAGCATTTCATCATTAACACTATCTTCAGCCATTTTAAATCCCTCAAAGTTTCAGGTTATTTCTTCTCCAGTGCCTTCTGTATGGATTTTGAGTTACCTTTCGGTCTGTTCTCATTATAACCCAACCAGGAACTCTCCTGTTCTGGCCTATCTTTCTCATTAATCTTATCTTCCTGCCCGTCTCTTTATTTCTGCTCATTTTCATCTCCTCTCAATATGTGTTTCTCTTTTGGATTCCGTCATTCTCCCCAATATCTGTTTTATCTCCTCATCGGAAATTACCCTGTTGATTCTTCCCATGCTGTATAATTGAATCAGTTGATTTTCAACATTTTCAGCCACATCAGGCCTGACAAGCCTTACATTTGCAAGCCTTTCCCTTGCTGAAACATCAAGTATCTGCCTTAATATCTGCTGCTTCTTGGCTCTTTCTGCTTCCTGGGCGTTTTTTTGTTCTTCATCGGACGGTTCCTGGCCCTGAGCTCTTTGCATTTCCTCCATTCTTCGCCTTCTGAGTTCTTCAAGCTCCTTGTCCGAATCCACGCCACTTCACCCCTATAGATATTTCTTCAATTCTTCTCTTTTTTCAGAAAGTGCTTCCATTACATTTCTAGACGCTTTCTGAAGCATTGCCTCTCCCTTTGGAGATATAGACCTGCCGCTTTCTTTCTTTACTACAAGGCCCAGAGACTGTAGTTCGTTCAGGACATGCCTCACTATGCTTCTGCTGCCGGAAACTGGATGGTATGGCTTTGATCCACCATCTTTTTTGCCGCCATATTCTTCACTTAATCTCTGTATTCCTATATTTCCCCTTACATATACCTTCCTCAGGGTAGATGCAAGCCTTCTGTAGTACCAGTCTTCCTGTATCCAGCTCTTCTCTCTGTGAAGGCCAGATTTAAGGAACTCTGCCCACTCAGGGACCTCAATTTTTTTATTCTTGCTGAATTCTTCACTCAGCTTATCGATCAAAAGGTCAGCAGGAACCTCTTTAACATTTACCATTAACTATCACTCAGTCAATGTGCATATAAAAACTGTTAATAACTTTTTCTTAAGAAAAATGCATGAATTTTCTCCATTGAGACAAGAACTTCAGATGGAAATAATAGGGAATAATATGGTTAAAGGGTGCTCAGATACCTGTTGATCTCCCACTCTGTAACATGCGACCTGAAGGCGTCCCACTCCTTCTGTTTCACTGTAAGGTAGTTGTGGTATACGTGCTTGCCGAGGATCTGTTCCATAAGCTTGCTTCCCCTTAGGTGGTGAATAGCTTCACCAAGGCTCTCTGGCATGGATTCAATGCCTTCCCTTTTCCTGGTTTCAGCATCCATGTGGAATATATCTTTCTCTGTCGGGTCAGGGAGTTCGTAATTATTCTCTATCCCGTCCAGCCCCATTCCAAGAACAGTTGCAAATTGCAGATACGGGTTGCCTGAAGGATCAGGGCAGCGCAATTCAATTCTTTTCCTCATGCCTACGCCAGCTGGAACTCTTACAAGGGCTGATCTGTTTTTGTTTGCCCACGAAATGTAAACAGGCGCCTCGTATCCAGGTATGAGCCTTTTGTATGAATTGACGGTGGAAGCAAGTATTGAAGAACCCTGGTTTATATTCTTCAGGATGCCTGCTGTGTAGTTTTTTGCAACCTTGCTCAGGCCATACTTATCTTTTTCATCATAGAAAAAGTTCTTTTTCTGGTCTTTTCCCATCAGGCTCTGGTGTACATGCATTCCAGATCCGTTTAGGCCATTCAGTGGCTTTGGCATGAAAGATGCAAAAAGATTCTGGTTTTCCGCTGCATTTTTTATAACACTCTTCAGGACAGTTATCCTGTCAGCCATCAACATTGCATTGGAATACCTGAGATCTATTTCATGCTGCCCAAAGGAGACTTCATGGTGTGCAGCCTCTGGTTCATAACCCAGAACCCTCAACTGTGTGAGGATTTCCAGCCTTACATGGGCAGCCCTGTCATTTGGCGTATGATCAAAGTAACCACTATGGTCGCTTGGCTCAAGAATAGGCTCACCCCGTTCATCTTTTTTGAAGAGGAAAAATTCAAACTCTGGCCCCACAAAAAACTCCATGCCCTTTTCCCAAACTTTTTTCAAGTTTCTTTCAAGGACATATCTTGGGTCACCAGGAAACCTTGAGCCATCAGGGTTGTATATATTGCAAAGGTACCTTGCAGCATTCCCCTGGCTGCTATATGGATAAACCGAATATGTGTCCAGGTCAGGAACAGCCCTCATATCTGATTCTTCTATCTGGGCATAGCCTGCTACAGAACTTCCATCAAAAACAACACCTTCATTGAGTGCATCTTCAAACCTGTTCTTCGGAAGAGTAAGTGTTTTCACCCTCCCAAGAATATCAGTGAACTGCATGTACAAAAACTCAATCTGCTCCTTTCTTAGCTTCTCAAGGCTGACTTGGATTTTATCTTCCATTATGAACCCATGTAAATAAACATAAAGTTTTTTCTAAAGGAAAAGGCTATATTATGTCATGATGAAAAACGAAGATGGCAAAAGAATGGATTTAAATTATAAATGGAACCACGGCGATCTCTTCCCGCTTATGGAAAATGCAGGCAGGGAAGTGAGTGAATTCATAAATAAAAAATATGGTTCAAAAAAGAATATCCTTGTAATTTGCGGGAGCGGAAACAATGGCGGAGATGGCCTTGTAGCAGCAAGGAGCCTGAGCTCAGGCAACAATGTCAAGGCAATATTAATGACAAAGAAGGATGGTTCTATAAGCACACTTTCCAGAAGAGCACTGGAAGCATTTGGCGAGGGCAAAATAATAAAGAACCCTCCGCTGGAAAGGATAAGATCATTGATATCTGAAAGTGAACTGGTTGTGGATGGCATTTTTGGCACTGGAATCAGGGATCCGGTTGAAGAACCATATAAATCAATAATAAATGAAATAAACAGAAGCAAAGCGGTTAAAATTTCAATAGACGTTCCATCGGGATTGGGGACATCATGTGGAGTGTTGCCTGATGCAACAGTTACATTCACCGGCAAAAAAGATGGAATGGACAGTAAGAATTCAGGAGAAATCTCCATAAAAAAAATAGGAATTGGTGAAAAGGAGATTAATTTTGCAGGCCCCGGGGAAATGGTATTTTTTCCAAAAGTTGAAAGAGACGGGCACAAAGGGCAAAACGGGAAATTGCTCATACTGGCAGGATGGGAATACAGTGGAGCCGGGTGCATGTCTGCCAGGGCAGCTGAAAGTTCCCTTTCTGATCTCATAACAATTCTGGTTCCAAGAAGCAAGGCAATGATTTTTTCTGTGAAGCTTGAAGACCAGATAGTTGGCACCTACACTTCAGGCAACCTGAAAAAACAGCTGGAAAAATGCACTGCTGTCCTTGCGGGCCCAGGCATGGGTGTATCTGAGGATTCCACAAAGGCAGTAATTTCTATATGCAAAAGTGGAAAGAATGCATTATTCGATGCAGATGCAATTCATATAATGGCCGAAAACAGGGAAATGATAAACAAGAACATGATCTTTACACCACACAGTGGGGAATTCAAAATTCTGGCTGGAGCTGAAGCCAACAGGGAAAATGCTGAAGAATTCTGCAGGAAATACGGATGTACAGTACTGCTAAAAGGGCCAACTGATATTATAACAGACGGAAAAAGAACCCTGCTCAGCGAGGGGGGAAGCCCCAGGATGGCAATGGGCGGGACAGGCGATATTCTGGCAGGCTTAAGTGCCGGATTAATGGCAAGGAACATGGATACATTCAGGGCTGCAGCCCTTGGTTCATTCATAAATAAGAAGAATGGTGAAGAAACAGAAAAGAAAAGCTCTTACTGGTTCAATACCTATGATCTTCTGGAAAACATGGGGAAAACATTCCGGAAATACTATGAATTCAGGGAAAGCAGCGATTAGATTTTGTATCTATATTCCTATAAGATTTCATTAAAGTTATTAAATATCAATTATATACAAGCTTGTTGGACGATATAGATCCTGAAGCAATAAGAACCATTGATGATATATTAGACTACATAGCCGAACGTTTTGAGAGTGAACCTGCAGCAAATTATGGAAATAATTTGTGGAGTTACAGGCAATTTAAGGAAATGGCAAAATCCCTGGCATCTTCCATGATGGATAACTTCCCGATGAAGAAAGGGCAAAGAGTTCTTGTACTCCTGCCTCCAAGCTACCAACTGCTTCTTTCTTACTTTGCTCTGTGGAGGAACGGGGTAAGCGTTATCCCTCTTGATGTAAATACGCCACTGCCACTGATAGACAAGATAGCAACAAGCGGCAAAATATCAGGAATCATCACATATGACTCACTTTTCAGCCATATTAACAGGAACGAAACTTCAAATATATACAATATCCTCACAAGTTCTACTGAATTCCGGGCAGTTTTAGCAAGAAAAAACCCTGACATGAGCAATTACAGAAACAAGGGGACAAGGCAGAGGGCAGTAATGGAGGAAATGTGCTACGAGCAAACCAAAGAAGGGGAACACATTGATATATTTACCGACGTAGGAATCTCAGACATTCAGTGGAAAAAAGACTCTTCCTTTGCTTTCTTGAATTATACATTCAGGAAAATAATATCCGCAATAAAATTCAGCCTGGATATTTTTCCATGGAGGAATACTCAGGCTCTGTTAATACAGAAAGAACCAACATCCTGCATGGATGTGATCAACGAGGTTATTATTCCCGTGATTAAGGGGCAAAGGATTGTAATGGTTGAGGATTTCACAGAAAATCTTGAAAAAACCATCGAAACAAAGGATCCGGCTGAAGGAATAATGCTGTGGCTCAACATGAAAGGATTCAACGAATTAAGGAAATTCAGGGAAACCACTCTGGGAAGAATTTCGATTATTCTGACAAATTTTCAATGGAACAAAGAAGAGGTCGGCTTTTTGGGAAAAAAAGAATCTTCGCTCTTTTCAATTCTTGGGTATGAAGGCATCTCGGTTCCACTAATGACAAAACACTTTATTCAAAATGGAACGGCACAGAGCAGTTTTGGTGATGACAATAAGGAAGATTCTAAAGTTTTCAAGGTTCCAAACGCCTTTGTGTGTGATAAATATGAAGGCGAACTGGATTATTACACAATTGAAAACGTTGACAAAACAGCTATGAGCATAAAAGATATGGAAACAGATTCAATTTATATTCACAGGGGAAAAACTATACCGGCAAGTGAAATGATGAAATTTATGGAAACAAGACTTCGAACAAAAAACTGTGCCATTTCACAGGACAAGGATGACTGGAGGGCATTGGATGCCAAATGCAGCAAAAAAATAGGGCTAAAGCAAAATTTGGATAACGATTTGCCCGATTACATGCTTCCCATAAAATTCAATTGAACGGGAAAGGTTTAATCGGAAAGCAGTTTCTTTATCTTTTCTGCAATTTTTTCCAATTCCCCTTTGTTTTCCTTGAGTTTATTGCTTCCATTTGATTTTATGTCCTCAAGAAAATTCAACAGCCCATTGATTTCCTCAACAGCTTCTTCAAAATTTCTTGGTGAATTTGCGGAAAAGGGATTGTGAAAATGCCCCATTCCAAACCAGTTGCCCGATTCCTCGGTCAGGCTGTAGGATCCCGATTCATCTTTCTTTATCAGGTTTTCATCAACCATCTTCTGAAGCATCGGGTAAAGCGATCCGGGCGAAGGCCTCCACATCCCAAAAGTCATCCTATCCACTGCATCCATAATCTCAGCTCCGTTCTTCGATCCGTTTCTCAAAACCGCGAGAATTGTAAATCTCAGGTCTCTTCTTTTGCCAAACATGTTTCCCATCATAATTATCATATCGGTTATTCGATATCGATATATAAAGTTATACTAAGAGACTTCATATTTTAAATATAGTTAAAAAAATAAATATGTTGGCGTCCAAGCCAAGACAAAACAAATTGTTTTTTCCGGAAACCTAAAACTATATCTTTCAAAGAAACGTTAATTAGCTATTTTCATATAATAAGGCACGAATGTGGAATTCCTTAAAAGAAAACCATAATTTCCATTAAACTGAGGGTTGAATCTATATGAATGGGGAAGTCGAACCAGAGGAAAAATTGAGAAAAGGTCTCGAAGGAGTCATAGCAGCGGAAACCAAGATTGGATATGCAAATGGATCAGATGGAAAGCTATTTTACAGAGGTTATGAAATTAACAGCCTGGTTGAGCAGAGCAATTACGAAGAGGTTTCATACCTTTTGCTCTACGGGCACCTGCCAAAGCGGAAAGAATATGAAAATTACGCTTCCAGGTTGAGGGAACAAATGGTTTTGCCAGATGAAGTCTATTCTTTGATAGAATCGATAGGCGGAAAAGCCCACCCCATGTCCACACTTAGAACAGCTGTATCATATCTTTCATGTTTTGACAAAGAGGAATCTGAAGCCACAATTGAAAATCAGGAGAGAATAGGTGTTGGCCTTATTGCAAGGATGCCAGCAATTGTTGGGGCAATCCACAGGATATATTCCGGGAAGCCAATAGCCAAGCCAAACCCGGATCTTGGGTATGCCGCAAACCTATTTTATATGTCAACAGGCACTAAGCCGGACCCCGTTGAGTCTAAAATAATGGACACTTCACTCATATTGCATGCAGATCATGGAATGAATGCTTCAACTTTTTCTGCCCTTGTTACCATATCCACCATGGCAGATATGTACTCAGCAGTTACCTCAGCTGTAGCAACGCTAAAGGGGCCGCTTCACGGAGGAGCAAATGAAAGAGCCCTGAAAATGATACAATCTATCGGCCATCCAGGGAATGCAGAGAAAGAACTTAAGTCAATGACAGAAGGGGGAGGCAAAGTTGTGGGATTTGGCCATAGAGTTTACAAGGTCTATGATCCAAGAGCAAAGATCCTGAAAAGGTATGCTGAATATTTTGCAGAGAGCAGAGGGAATGAAACATTCAGAACAGCAGAAAAAATTGAGGAATTAATGATCAATAAATATGGGGAAAGAGGAATATTTCCCAATGTAGACTTCTATTCAGGAATGATATATGACAGCATGGGATTCAAGGCAGAAATCTTCACGCCCTTATTTGTGGCAGGAAGAATCTCAGGTTGGGTTGCCAGGGCTTTGGAATACTCAAGGGACAATAGAATTTTCCGGCCAAACGCCCTTTACACAGGAGAAAAGGGGCCAAGAAAATACATCCCCATCCAGGACAGAGACTGAAATGGCGAAAAAATCATTCATACCGGACCTGGGGGAAAAGATCATCATCCCTGATACTTCTGCCATATTGACGGGCAGAATTGAAATTCTTTCGATGAACTGCATCGTACCCCTGGGTGTCATAGGTGAGATAAAACACGGCAGGATGAACAGGGTGATGAGCCATAATTTAAACGTAATAAAAACGGCATCCCCAAAGGAAGAATATATGGCCCTCGTCAGGGAAGCATCAAGGAAAACGGGCGATTTGCCATACCTGAGCCAGACAGATATGGAAATAATAGCAGTGGCAAAGGAATATTTCGGCGTCGTAATTTCAGATGATTATTCATTGCAGAATGTGTGTTCTGAAATGGGCATAGAATACCACGGATGTGGCATAGAAGCAATTAAGGAAAGCATAAAGTGGGGATATCTGTGCAGAGGGTGCGGTGCAAAATATGAATCAAGAATGGAGAGCTGCACCATATGCGGGCACAGGATAACACGGTACCCATTGAGGGAAAGCGAATCCAGGAAAAGTTAGAGCAATGGATATTCCGAGGTTATTTTATCTACTATTTCTGAAGGGGCAGGCCCTATTCCAATGCAGGTTGTGCTCCCAGGATCCACCTGGGTGTATCCAGCATCAGAGATCACAGATGTGTTGACCCCCAAGCTCTCACATTCCGCTTTCAACCTGTAAAGTTCTTCAATGTTCTGAAGCCTGATCACGATTTTTTTCTGCCCCTGTGACTCCCATTCCCTGAAAATCTTTTTGTTATGCTTCTGGGACCACAGGGCACAATTTACCGCCGCATGTGAAGCCTGGGCTGCTATCTTCCCCTTTCCCATGTCCAGATCCTTCCTGACTCCTATTATCATCTTCATCTCTTCTACCATGGAACATCTTTCCTGTGCATTTTATATGCCAATATATTTACACCCCTGTGCAGGAGTGGAGTAATTACCAGTATTATCACAATGTCTATAAAATTTCCATAAAGTGAGGCAAAAAACGATCTGGATATGAGGAATAGAAAGAGAAAGGCAAAAATTACAAAAGGCCACATATCAAGCAAGTCGCCTTTTTCACCACTTTTTATATTTCTCCTCCTCTTTATAAATGAACCTACAAGGTCACCTGTAAGGGAACCCCACGCAAGGGCAAAAGAAACAACCAGGATTGTTGCAAATGAAACTGTAAACTGGAAAAGCCCAAGCAGTGAAATGGCCGGCAAGACAATTAAGCCTGAAATGAAACCTATCAAAATGCCGCCAAAATATCCACTTATGCTTTTTCCGTCACCCAGTATTCTTCTGCCGTCTATGAAATTCTTTCCAAAATCCATCCTGCCTTTCCCTCCTGTTATAACTGCCCCTGGGTTGGCAACAAGGGCTGGAATAAAGGCAAAAAGCCCAGCCAAGATATTAAATGCCAGATTCTGCATACGTTTCTACTGCTTTCAGTATATCCGCCTTAGTTATTATTCCTTTCAGTTCCAGTTTATCCATAATAAGAACAGCATTTGAAAATCTCAGAATCGGATAAATTGCAGATATGGGTGTGTTTGGCGGAAGTTGAGGCAAAGCAGCCCCCATAATCTTTGAAACAGTCATTTTCTTTAGATTATCAGGGGATATTCCCCGCATGAGAAACTCATTGACTTCTGCTTCTCCAACGGTTCCAACCACGCTTCTCTCTGAGTTTAGGACAGGCATCTGGGAAATTCCATATTTCTTGAGAATTTCAAGTGTTATTAATACAGAATCAGTAGCATGGCATACAACAACATTTGTAGTCATAATTTTAGAGGCTTCGATATCCATCTGATCTGCCTTCTTCGAATGGCTTTGCAAATAATTGTAAATCTTTCTGATATTTTCATAAGTGGGGTTAATGTCTCCCTTTTCAAGCCTTGCAATATATGACTGGCTAACGCCGCACACAGAGGCCAGTTCCCTCTGCCTGATTCCTAGGGATTTTCTCATCTTGGATATTTCTTTAACTGTAGGAAGCACTAACTGTAATTCATATTTGGGTAATATCATTATTGTTAAATATTTTAGAATATATTACCTCAAGTAATAGGAAATCTATATATTCAGAAAATCTAGAAACCAAATTGAAAGAATATAGGAAAATAGTTTAATTCATCGGATTTTAACACTTCATGTTTAACAGATTATCAGAAAAAATGAGGTATTGGTTCCTTTCAACCTTGAGATGAGAAATGAGTTTGAATATTAAAATTACCCATTAGGATACTGAAAAAATTGACTTACTATTATAAAGAAGTAATTTTAGGGCAAACCGATCAAACAAACCCATCTTTGATGAATCCTTTCTATTCACATATGTTTATAGGAAACTGAGTTGCATTAAGAACGTAATTTCCCTCAGGATAGTAAAAAGGACCAAATTCCTTGTACAATTCTAAATTAATCCGTATAATATAGTTGAAATTTGGATTGACCTCATATTTATTCGGGAATCCCCAATTAATGTAAAAAGTGTTGTGCCTAGGGGAACCAGAAGTTAAACAGGGAGGTTCATAAGAAATGGTTTTATTAAACAAAACCAAGGATGTGAGTTTTATTCCTATGGAATTACTGTTGTTGCCAATCATTACAAGGTTGAAATGGGAGGCAAGCTCAAGATTACAAGGTTGCTTTGTGAAGTTGAATTTTATTGGAATTGGCATTGTATGGGAATGATTAAATCCTGCATGACCAAAAAAACCTAATGCAAGCGTTGTTGTCACGCCACCAACCTTCAGATGAAAAGATTGATAGTCGTATGGCCCAAGTCCTGGAATTTTTGCATAAGTGTCGCTTTCTTTGAGGAAGTTATGATCTGTACTTATTTCTCCAGGTTTCGTTAGGTAGGAAACACTAACTACCATAGAAAGCACAACCAGAATGATTATCGCAATTTTTAGGGGTTTCGATATTTTCTTAACCATATTTTTCACCTTAATTCGGATTACAAACATTAAATTCAGTTCCCAAAACAGCTGATCCTCCGTAGAAAGCAGGATTAGTCCCTGATCCTCCTAAGAAAGTCACATCCACTGAATAGCAAACAATAAACTGTGTAGTTTCACCATTATTCAAGGTTCCATAATTAAAATGACCATCGTCTGTTTGAATTCCAAACATGTAAGACGTCTTTCCAAAGCTTGAGCTTAATGGGTTACAACTCTGCCAGATTGGGTTGTAACATCTCGTAAGACCACACGAATATGAAGTTAAGGCACCTCTAGATGTTGTTTCGAATGGTGAAGTGGAGCAGTGCTGATTTGAACATGTTGAAATAAATGATAAAGGATCAGGTATTGGAAACCCGATAGCCGCACTGACAATTTGAAATAGATATTGTACGATTCCATCAGTGAGAGCATTTGCTTTAGGATTTTGACGGGCAGCCTGTGCTGTGTCAATAAAGAGGCTACCACCGTAATTACCAATGGAATAACCGTACGATAATTCTTGCTTAATGCACCAGGTACCATCAGAGTGTTGGTAAGTCATTCCAGTTGCGAGGTCTAAATATAAACTGGAACTTTCGCTATACACATTGAGATTTGGACATGATGACCCAGTGTAAGATGATAGGGTGTATGTCCCAGCTACTTCACCATTGGAGTTGTAAACTCTGCACGTCTTAGAATTAGGGGCATAGGCGGATCCGCTACCTCCTGTAGGAATCCTGTCTGGATATACCTGTGGATCAATTGTGTATGTCTCATTTGGCATGAGAGTCACAGGACCAAATGGGATAACCAGAACATTCTGATGATCTTTCTGAATTATAGCTCCACCATGATATAATGGCATTTCACTCTGCCAGTTAATGTCAATTCCACCTGCATATATGTTATTACACGATGATGGTATCATATCTTTTACACCTTTCATTGTTAAGTTATGCACTCCATCATTTCCACTCACCTGATAACTATTATTCATCGGTATAATAGTAGTGAAATCAATCATGTATGTAGCATTGACGGATAGCTTATTCTCAAAAGCAAGGGACAATGACATGGAAGAGTTGTGGAAAGAGAACAAACTGGCTGATCGTGTACTGTTTCCACACTTTATGAGATTGACTGAATTCTGAAGTGTGTTGTTAATCCTTGATGTTCTATATGAATTAAAGGAATTAAGTGACAACATTGGTGCTGAATTGCTGTTATTGCCAGTTGCATGCAGTGGGTTTGCACTGAGATGGGATGGCTGTTCAATGTTCAGTATATTCCATGATACAGGATATTCTGTTGAACCGAATGATATGACTGGTTGTGAACCTATGAATGAGACTGTTTCACCAAACTGTGTGTATGATACAACGGGTACAGATGGATTGTTAATTGTTTGTTTGGATTTTTCTGCAGTTGTTGTGAAATTTAATATTGCAAATGCTGAAAATATCATGATGATCGAAAAGAAAAATGCAATAATGATTTTTTGCATCAAATCTTTGAACATATGTCGTCAAAATCCTTTTAGATTTCCCACTACACTTTTGTTTGTCTACTCTTTCTGGAAACCGTAATTCCTGATGTGCTCTGTTGATGTAGTTGTGTAATAGGCAAGTTAATGAGGTAGTGGGACATCCCACTATGATAAGAATGCCATTTATACGGGAAAACGTGAAGAAGAGAAAGGACGGGACGACTGTGAAGTATTTCGAGGAGGTCGAGTCATACAGGATCAATGGGAAGGTCAGGCAGAGGCATATCAGATCCCTGGGCAGGGATAAGGACAACCCCTCGAATTTTGCCCTTGAGAGAGTGCATTTTGGATACATAGCAACAAGGCTCATGCAGGGGGATCTCTCTGCTGATGATCTCATGGATATGATTGATGGGATGGGCCATCATGCCGGCAAAGATGATCTGGAAAGGATAGGATTATTTTACGATCTTAAAAAAAACACCTTTTCCCTTTCGCTGTACAGGAAAAGATCATCAGTGAATCGGAAAACTGCAGGCAGTTTGGAAGAAGACTGAAGGAACACCATTCATATAAAAGAACAATCAGAACGCTGTCCGGAACTATGAATCCCGGGATTCATGTGAGGATATGCGCTGATCATGTGTATCTTAATTATTTTTCCTAAATGTCCAGAGATGCGCTAAACATTTCAATCACGCTCTATACCATTAGCCATAATCAAATGGTTCAAGAATAGATGGGGCATTGAAACGGGATATAGAATGATCAGAAAATTTCACTCAAAGATTACTTCAAGAAGGCGTAAGATCAGGCTGTTCCATTCTTATTTTGCCATTCTCATTTACAATCTATGGGTTCTGTTAAGTCTGAAGTACAGACTAAGAATAATTGCGGATGTCCTCTGAGAGTTCATAGCTTCCAAACTCGTAAAAACAAATTTATTCGTTACCAATCTTTATCTGGGAAATAAAGAATCGGGAGGTGATTTTTGATCTACTGTGAAGGGTGCGGCATTCTCCCTTACTACGGATGAATCTCTATTCTTGTAAATGAGGCATAAGATTAATCTAAAGCACACCTTTTACTGCACTACAAAGAAAGTTTAAAAGAAAGAGAAGTTGAAAACGGATAGAACGCAGGAATAATATAATAACAATGAGATTCATACAAAATTCATATTGCACTAAAAAATTGAACTAATTCATATTGAGCATCGGATTTGGAAAATTGCAAAAATAAGGAGAAACTATAAAATGATACTTTTGCATCCTCTGTTGAAACCGAATTGAGTACCAAAAAACGTGAAACACCACTTTCAATTTTCCTGAAGAAAAACAGAATCTTTACCTTTCCGCTTCTAGCTGTTGCCCCATCTATACTAATCATCATTGCTTTTATTTTCGTCACGGCTCTTCTTTACATAGTGTTTCTCATACCGGTTGCAATATTTATTGCGGCACACTATACAGATACATGGGGAATGAAAAAACGCCTGAAGTATGCACTTCCTGTTTTTGTACTGCTATTGTTGGTACAAACTGTCATCTTAACGCCCGTCTCGTATGAGAACCCTGGCATATTGCAAGGCAAAACGCCTAATGATTCAAGGTTTTCGGTGTATATTTCACCATATTCCGGCATCCATCAAAATTACAGTGTGAATGCCACATTTTATGGAGTAAGCACAAACCATGCATATAAGCCATATTTTCTCCTTTATTCATCCGGTGAATTTCTAAACCTGACCTGCAAAGTATCCCTGAAAAATGTTTCAGCAATAAACGGGACTGTAGCAGTTAATTACACTTTTAACCACCTGCATTATGGAGACTATTATGTGGAAGTTATACTGAATTTCACTTCACCGCAGGGCGGGGGCAATGTTACCACAGGATTCGTAAGAGGCCCAATTGTTTATTCTGAAAACGATTTTGCCCTATCCCTGCTGTTGAATTACACTCCTCTATATGTTCTGCTGATTGTAGTATTCATTGTATTCCTTATTTTTAGCCGATCAATAAGCAACTCAAGAAAAAAACTGGCTCAGAAAATGTAAAAAAATATATATTATTCGTATCGATATATAGATAAGGTAAATATGCATCTCCATATAGATAAGCATGGCTTTAGAATCAAGAAAGGTGCAAATAACCGGTGGATCAACGTATATAGTTTCACTGCCACCTACATGGATCAAAACAAACCAGATTAAGAAGGGAAGTACAGTAACTATTGAAACACTTGGTGATTCACTCACACTTTTTCCAAACGAAAGGAAAAAAAGGGAGATCATAAAGGAACTTGAAATCACAGGGAACCTTTCCAACGATTTATTGCCAAGAACGCTGGTTTCACTCTACATTTCCGGGTTCGACACCCTGATAGTCAGAAGCGAAAGTTACATCAGCCAGGAAATTAAAAACATTGTAAAGAAATTCTCAAGATTGGTAATGGGCGTAGAAATATTTGAAGAATCGGCCAAAGCCCTGACATTGCAGAATGTCCTGGATTCTGAGTCGTTTCCATTGAGTACGGCCTTAAGGAGAATGATAATGAATGTGCAGCTTATGGTGAATGATACTTCAAAGGCACTGGAGAGTATGGAACCTGAGCTGATGGAAAATATTATTGGCAGGGATGATGACGTTGACCGTTACCATTTTTACATAATGAAGGAAATATCCATAGGAAAATACGAGGGAAACGACACTGTATTCAATCTTATCTTCTCAAGAATACTGGAAAGGGTTGCAGATCATACAGTGAATATTTGCACAATTTTGAGGGATTCTCCAAACTTTGACCAGAAAAAGAAGGCTGAACTGATGGAATTTATAACATATGCCTATGGCGTGTTTCAGAAGGCTACAACATCATTCCTTGGGGCAGATCTGAAGACTTTAAATGATATAGTGAACGTCAAGGAAAACATTGGCGAAATGAAGACTGTGCTGATGAAGAAAAAATACAGTGATGTATCATATTCAGGGATTGTGGAAGAAATATCCAGAATTGGGCTCTATTCCACTGACATAGCAGAAATAACAATGGATAGATACGTCAAGAAGAACCTGAATATAAAACTCTAACACTTGGAAAGATATTAAGAAAATTTTCCGATTTAAAAGCCACTTTATTCCACTTCAAGCTATGGAAATAACCTTTACCACAATCTTAATAAAGGTCCGTTTAATACGAGTGATACGCACTAAAAGATGCACTCTTTGAATATATATCAAAGGGGAAGGGTATGAGATTAATAGTCTATGAAACCAGTTAATGTTCCAGTAAAATGGATTGTGCAATCTGTGAAAACTGTCTGGGGGATGGTTTGGTTTGAGAGCCGATGAAGGACGTGCCAAGCTGCGAAATGTCTTGGGGAGGCGCAAGGAGCCCTTGATCCGAGAATGTCCGAATGGGACTTCCTGTCGTAAGACACTCCGAAAGGAGAGGGAACTCAGGGAATTGAAACATCTTAGTACCTGAAGGAAAAGAAATCAATTGAGATACCGTTACTAAAGGCGATCGAAAGCGGTATAAGGCAAACCGAATTTTCCTTTGAAGAAAAGGAAAAGTTGTGGTGTATGGACTCTTCCCAATATCTAGTATATGAGTCAGAATGACCTGGAAAGGTCAACCAAAGAAGGTGATAGTCCTGTAAGAGTAAGTATAAAGTTTATGAGGAAGAAGTTCCGGAGTACCGTGCGTCGTTATTCGCGCGGGAAGATAGGTGGCATCAACATCTAACCTTAAATACTTCTCAAGTCCGATAGCGTACAAGTACCGTGAGGGAAAACTGAAAAGCAACCCGGAAGGGTAGTGAAAAGTACCTGAAACCAGACAGTGATAAACTTATAGGGCGCTAAAGCGGTGATCTTCCTAACACGAAGTGAGCGGCGTTCTATTATCCGTGTTGAAGAACGGGCCAGGGAGTTTTGTTGAGTGGCGAGGTTAACTCTTATGAGAGGTAGCCGTAGCGAAAGCAATTACACGCACAGCAATGGAGGTGTAACGTAATAAATGCGTCAGTCACTTGAGGAAGACCCGAATCCGGTCGATCTACACCTGAGTAGGTTGAAGCTAAGTGAAAACTTGGTGGAGGACCCAACTGGTTCTGATGTGCAAATCGTTCAGATGACTTGGGTGTAGGGGTCAAAGGCCAATCTAGGCCGGTAATAGCGGGTTCCCCCCGATACTACCCGCAGGTAGACCTCAGCAGAGATGTTGGGCGAGGTAGAGCGACCGAATAGTTGGTTAGCTGATGAAAATCAGCGTCGACTTATCGAACTCCGAACTTGTCCAAATCGTAGAAGCTGGGTGCTAGGGTACAGGGATAAGCTCTGTACCCGTGAAGGGAACATCCTAGACGAGGGTTAAGGTCCCTAAAACTAACTAAGTGCAAATTAAATAGGTTAATGGCCTAAGACAGTGTGGAGGTAGGCTTAGAAGCAGCCATCCTTTAAAGAGTGCGTAACAGCTCACTCACCGAGGCTATTTGCCTAGAAGATGGAAGGGGCTAAAGTTAGTTACCGAGACCTTCGAGCACCGAAAGGTGATCTGGTAGGGGGGCGTGCCATTTGGGCGGAAGCTTCTTCGAGAGGAGGGGTGGACCGAATGGCATCGCGGATCTTGGTAAAAGTAGCAGATAAGAATTGTGAGAATCAATTCCGCCGAAAGGGCTAAGGGTTCCTTGGCAATGTTCGTCAGCCGAGGGTTAGTCGATCCTAAGGTCATTCCTAACAGGAGATGACCGAATGGGAAGACGGTTAATATTCCGTCACCATGAATGTTTTGCCATTAATGTAGGTTCGAGATAGGGGGAGTACATTTGTCTGTGTATTTCTAATTATAAGCGAATGGAGAGTTGTAATGACGTAAAGTTTGCAAAAAATTAGCAGTTCCCGTTTGGGAATTCCTTTTATTCTTGGATCCTGTGAAAACCTTTAATGGGTCAAGTTCATGTCCGTACCAAGAACCGACACAGGTGCCCCTGGATGAGAAGTCCAAGGCGTTTGGGAATAATGGACGCGAGGGAACTCGGCCAAATAGCTCCGTATCTTCGGTAGAAGGAGTGCCTGTTCCGAGAGGGAACAGGTCGCAGTGGCAAGGGGACCCCGACTGTTTACCAAAAACACAGGCCGCTGCTAGTTCGAAAGGATGTGTATAGCGGTCGAAACCTGCCCAGTGTCGGTACCTGAAAGTCCCGTTCA
>JAKAVO010000045.1 GCA_021817255.1 Thermoplasmata archaeon | reverse complement strand
CATAGAACAGGAAGAGCTTCCTTACATGAACCATGATGGCCTTTCTCTTCTCTCATGGAGCCCGTTGCATGGTGGGGTATTATCCGGAAAATACGGAAAGAATATAGAGGCAAAAGCTGGAACCCGGTTTGGTGACAGGGGAGTATTCCCTCCATTTGACCAGGAAAAGGCAAAGAATGTGCTCGGAGTTTCAGAGGAAATCGCAAAGGAACAGGACTGCAAACTGTCCAATGTTGCCCTTTCATGGGTTATAGCCAAAAGAGGGATCGTTCTTGTAGGTGCAAGAACACTTGAGCAATTTGAGGAGAACATGAAGAGCCTTGATGTAAAACTTACTGGCGAACAGGTCAAGAGGCTGGATGAGGCTTCAGAGGACAGGGAACTGTACCCTGGCTGGATGATAAAGAGGCAGGACAGGGGAAGGGATTTTGAAAAGCTTTAATTCTTTTTATTCATTATTTTTTCAAGCGTCTTGGATATCTTGGGAAAAATATCGCTCTTTGCCATAAGATATCGAATTTCCGTTTCCCCCAGGGTTATATTTAATGGAAAGCGGTCAATTTTTATTTTTTCATACTCCTGAAGGATAACGGATTCAAACATTGCTTCCATAAGCACTGTAAAATTGCTTTTCCTGTATTTCCTCCTCTTTGTAAATTTAATCGACAGATAGGAAGCAAACAATGAAATCTTATTTCTGAATTTTAATTTTCCCTCTTTCTTGTCTGCAAGAAGGTACACATCCATAAGCCCATACCTGCACCCAATGAACAGATCGGCAATCATGTTATTTTTTCTGCCTCTGTCCAGCCATTTAAACTCCTTGCTGTTGAATAGTTTCATTGGTTTGTACGTAAGGAATCTTTCCAGGGAACTCTGCCCGCCGGTTATGTAAAACAGGATATTGTATTGTTCACTTATTCTTGAAAACAGTTCAATGTCTTCAGAAACAGAAAGATTGCTCCACCCGTTCATTTCATTCAATATCTCTTTTGGAATGACCACAAACTCGCTGAATAACATTCTCTTCTCTCTCTGGCTTATAAAATTATACAGAACATCTGAGAAATTAATATCATAAACCTTCTCCGGATCGAACAAGACTATATGAGTTCCGGTGGTCTTTTTCAATGCTTCGTTTTTAGCCTCGCCACTTTTAAAATAGCCGAAATCTGCTATTTTTAGAGGTTTTTCTGTGCGAATGCCTTCAGTGGATACGGAATTTATTGGGATCAGAGTTGTGTTTACAATTACGATCTCATAGTCTATTCCAGATTCTTCTGCTATTTCTATTATACTGTTAAGCGAATCCTCCAGCAATGTTTCCTTGCCCTTGAAGAGGCAAATAAAACTCAATGAAACCAAAGTCTTCTGGTTCTTTTTAAGTTCATAATATTTCAATTGTTGCGTGGATGATTCTGGCACAATTATGGTATTAGCAATCCATTTAAAAGTTTTTGTTAAACTATTGCATAATAGGAAATCCACTTTACATATGTAAAGATAACTTTATAAATATGAATTAAATTTCAAAATTGTAAAGGGAGCTTTAAATGAATCTGGAAAAAAATAAGCGTTTAATTGCCATTGTTATTGCTGTAATAGTCATAGGATCTGCCATTGGTGTTGTTGAGTACGAGCGCGTATCAGGCAGTTCAGCACCTAAGGGAAAAATAATAACAGTCAACTCCAGTGTTTCCGGAGTCCACCTCAGCAGAATCATATCGCTGGATCCTGCTGCAAGTGCAACTCTTTACGCCCTGGGTGCGTTTAAGGATGTTATTGGAAAGGGGCCATATACGACATATCCCAAGAGCAATTTGCCAAATATGACCTGTTATCCCGATATGAGTGTAGAACAAATAGTGAACCTTTCCCCGGACGCCGTCATATCATTTAATTCCTATCCATCCAGTGAAGTACAGCAGCTCCTGAATGCAGGAATAAATTATGTATTTCTCAGTGCAGGCCTGAATTCAACGTTCAGCCAGATGATGAAACAGAATACTTTGCTCGGAGAATTAACAGGAACGCAAAAAAATGCAACTCTGCTCAATAACTGGATGTCAAGCTCGCTCAACGCGTTTAAAAATGTAAGCGTGACAAACAAAAAACTGCTGTACGCAATGTGTGTAGAGAATGGAGCCACATGGACCACGGGCACAGGAACATTCGTTAGTTCAATGTTCAATTATTCCCACCTTGACAATATTGCTACAAATCCCGGCTTTTATGAAATCTCAAACGAGAATGTCGTGAATTCCAACCCTCAGGTATTATTGCTCGGAGCATGCTTCAACACATCTGACCTGAGCAGGCAGCCTTTCGATTCCACAGGCGCGTATAAAAACAACACTATTTACACAGTATTCAATACGAACCTGTTTTCTGAGCCAAATTTCAGAAATATCTTTGCCATCGAATGGATAATATATGAAGTATACCATTATACTGTAAAACTGCCAAAATTCCCATTTGCACTTAACTATAACCCAGAACCCGCACAGGTGCAGAGTATCTATGAGGATGTAAATGTTTAAGGTGAAACTGAAAAGTGAGCTGGCAAATGCGCATAGCTGGAGATACACACTTTTTGTAATATCTATAATTATTTTTTTTCTGTCATTTTCTTTTTCACTGGGAATAGGATCAGTGAATGTTCCTTTCTTCACAATACTGAGGGCTTTGGCAGAGCAGGCAGGCTTTAATGTTGCCCCCGTCAAATTTTCTGATTACATAATAATTACTCAACTGAGGGAACCTGAAATTATAGGTGCAGCGGCAGTCGGAGCCTCCCTCGGGGTAGGTGGGGCTGTAATTCAGAGCATTTTCAGGAATCCCATCTCTGAACCATATATTACCGGGGTTTCAAGTGGTGCAACCCTTGGAGCTGTAATTGCAATCGTTTTTGGAATAACGCTTTTTGGCATTTTCACCCTTCCAATTTTTGCTTTCATCTTTGCCATTCTTGTTGTATCGAGCGTTTACACTTTATCAATGAGAAAGGGAAGGGCTCCACCTGTTGTTTTTCTTCTGACCGGGATCGCCATATCCCTGTTCGCCACATCATTTGTTGCACTGTTGCTTTATTCCAGGCCTGCACTTGAAAACAGGATATTCTACTGGCTGCTTGGATCTCTTTCCGGGATTTCCTGGCTGGATGACATGATAGTGGTTCCTCTCGTTGTGATCACTTCCATCATCCTCGGGCTAATGTACAGGCAGTTGAATGCTCTTCAAATGGGAGAATTGCACGCGAAGTCTGTAGGTGTAAATGCCGAAAGATCAAAACTTGCCGCAATCGGGCTAACAACTGTTTCAGTCTCTGCATGCGTTTCAATCAGCGGGCTGATAGGTTTTGTGGGGTTGATA
>JAKAVO010000044.1 GCA_021817255.1 Thermoplasmata archaeon | reverse complement strand
AATGGATCTTTGCTGGTGCTCATAGAGGCCTACGTCTTTTCCTGAAAAATAGTAACTTTTGATTATCTCCATTGAGGTCTCCATCTATCTCAGATTTGACAAGCATTAATTAATATTTATGAAGAAACTGTGAAACAGGCCAACCTTCATCTGAACCACTGGCAATTGGAGGGTTACCCATTGTTCCATGCTCTTGAGATAATCGCACCTTATTTTGTGCATTTTTTCAGCAGTTAATTATAAGCAAATAGAAAGAAATAATACTTAACAATAATATGGTAATATATTGGAAAGACCATTTGTAGTTCTCAACATGGCGCAGAGCCTGAATGGATATATCTCCGGCCCCAATGGCCACAGGGTACAGATATCAAGCCCTGAAGACAGGGAACGTGTGCTTAAGCTGAGAGAGGCCAGTGATGGGATACTGGTAGGATCAAGAACAATTGAAAATGACAATCCGGAACTTTCAAGCCCTGGAAATCCATCTTTGAGGAAAATTGTTATCGATCCCGGGTTGAAACTGGGGAATTCATATAAAATAATGAAGAATCCTGGATATACAATAATACTCAACTCCAGAAAGGAGCATAAATCACGAAACTCAGCAACATATCTCGATTGCGGATCACCCTTTGATTTAAGCATTGCGATGGCAAAACTCAACGAATTGGGAATCAGGCGTTTGCTTATAGAGGGAGGGGAATATACTGCTCAGAAGTTTCTGCTGGAGGGAATGGTAGATGAATTTTATATTTTTGTAGGAAATATGATCCTGCCTGAAAGTGGAAGGCGTTTTCCAACGCCTTTAAACGAAATAAGAAATGTTATACTTGATGTTAGGATAATGAAAGGAGGGATTCTGCTTAAGATTGATCCGTCAAAATTTAAGGAGGAGTAAAATGAAAAGCAATGGATATTTGAGATTGGATTGGGCCAGGACACACATGCCTGTTGTGGAAAGCATACGGGAGAGAATGATAAAAGAAAAGCCATTCAGGGGATTGAGGATAGGAATGGCACTGCACGTAGAGGCTAAAACCGGTATTCTTGCACTGCTGATGCAGGAAGGCGGCGCAGACGTCACGATGTCGTCATGCAATCCACTGAGTACAGATGATGCAGTGGTAAAATCACTTAAAGAAGATTATGGGATGAAAGTGTTCGCAAAAAAAGGCGAAACTGAAGAAGAGTATTATGAATACCTGAACAGGGTTCTGGACAGCAAGCCCCAGATTGTGGTGGACGATGGCGGTGATCTCGTAAAACTGCTGCATACAAGCAGGTCCGAAATGAGGGATGGTGTAATAGGGGGCAACGAAGAGACAACAACAGGAGTGAACAGGCTGAGAAACATGGTTAAAAAGGGAGACCTGAAATTTCCAATGTTCGATGTAAACGATGCTTCCATGAAACATCTCTTTGATAACAGATATGGCACAGGGCAGAGTGCCCTTGACGGCATAATGAATGCAACCAACATCCTAATTGCAGGAAAAAGAATATCAGTCGTGGGCTTTGGGTTCTGCGGGAAAGGAGTTGCCCTCAGGATGAAGGGGCTGGGAGCAAGGGTAATAGTGACAGAAGTGGACCCCGTTAAGGCTAATGAAGCATTAATGGAAGGCTATGATGTGATGCCAATAAAAGAAGCACTTAAGGAATCGGATATGGTTGTAACGGTCACTGGTGTTAAATCAGTTGTTGATTTTGATTCGCTTTCAAATGCTAAAGATGGAATTATACTGTCAAATGCCGGGCATTTCAACAATGAGCTGGATCTGGACAAGCTTGAAAAAATGAGCAAGCAGAATGAGCAGGTCAGGGATTATGTTAAGAGTTATACTCTGCAGAATGGCAAGAAAATCTATGTAATTGCAGATGGCAGGCTGGTCAATCTTGCTGCAGGACAGGGGCATCCGGTTGAGATAATGGATATGAGCTTTGCAATTCAGGCGCTTACAGCAGAACATCTATTAAAAAATTATAAAGAACTTGAAAACAAGGTTTATCCGGTTCCATTTGAAGTGGATCAGGAAGTGGCAAAAATCAGGCTGAAGAGCATTGGGGTAAAAATTGACAACCCGACAGAGGAACAGATAAGGTACAGCGAGTCCTGGGAGGAGGGGACGTGAGCAAAAAAAAGGCAATTGTTCTTATAATAATGGATGGCCTTGGAGACAGGCCCTCCTCAAAATTCAATGGAAAAACACCAATGGAATCAGCTTATATGCCCAACATGAACAAAATGGCACGAAATTCCATAAGCGGCCTCATGCACCCTTTCAGGGAGGGAGTAGTTTGCGGTTCAGACACTTCCCATCTCTCTATTCTTGGATATGATCCAGAGAAGTACTATACTGGAAGAGGCCCGTTTGAAGCACTTGGGCTCGGAATGAAGGTAGAGCCCGGGGATATAGCTTTCAGGGCGAATTATGCCACGAGGGAAGGAAAGACAATAACCGACAGGAGAGCAGGGCGTATAGAAAAGAGCACTTCCCAACTGAGCAGGGGCATATCTTTCAAAGTCGATGACGTGGAAATACAGGTAGCTTCCGGAGTGGAACACAGGGCAGCACTTCTTATGAAAGGATCAGGCCTTTCAGACAAAGTGAAAGATACGGATCCCCATGAGGCAGGCAAGCCTTATAACGATCCGGATTTTGTTCATGAAGAAGGAAGAAAAACTTCGTACATACTGAAAAATTATATGGAAAGGGCGCGAATTATACTTGATTCACACCCATTCAATGAAGAATTGAAAAAAAATGGCAAGCTTCAAGCAAATGAATTGCTTTTAAGGGGCGCAGGAATGGCTCCCCGCTTGGAAAATTTTGGAAAAAAATACGGAATGAAAGCGGGATACATTATTGGAATACCTATGATTAAAGGGCTGGCTGAAATGATTGGCATGGAGCGAATCAATGTGGAAGGAATGACCGGAAGTGTCAACACAAATTACAGGGGGAAAATTAAAGCTATAGCCGACGGGATAGAAAAATATGAATTTATTCTTGTAAATATTAAAGCCACGGACGTAGCCGCACACGACAGGGACCCAGTTCTCAAGAGGGAAGTCATGGAAAGGATAGATGAAGCCATGGAGCCGCTGTCTGCGTTGAAAGATCGTGCTTTACTGGTTTTCACAGGAGATCATTCTACCTCATCTGTAAGTGGCGAGCATACGGGAGACCCTGTTCCAATCATGTTCTATACCGATGGCATTAATAAGAGGGAAAGTGAAAGCTTCAATGAAAAGTCATGCGGAAAAACAGGGTTCTCACTGAGAGGCCAAAATGTAATGGACTATGCGCTTCAGATTTCGGAAAGGCTTGAAAAATATGGAGCCTAGACACGAAAAATGGCAATGTAACCGCTTTTAGCGTTTTTAACAAAATTGAGCGGGAAATCCCCTTCCGAAAGGGAGGGGATGAAAGCGAAATCCTTAAGGTTGATAATGAAATATAATAACTATGTCCCATGACCTCGACAAAGGGGCTCATTCAGTTTATT
>JAKAVO010000043.1 GCA_021817255.1 Thermoplasmata archaeon | reverse complement strand
CAGTGGGTGGCCAGACTGGCTTATCCAGTTTTCCATAATTGAAGATATCTTCAGTTTAGAACTTTTTTCAAATTCGTGCCACAGATCAGACCCTTCAGCATTGCCGTACTTATATTTCTTTAAATAGGAGGAAAGCCCTGTCTTAAAATTTTCATTGCCCATGTAATGGTAAATCATTCTCAGTACGCTTCCCCCTTTTCCGTAGCTTATATCATCGAAAATCTGTTCAATATCCTCCGGCTCCTTAACTTCAACATCAATGGGATGTGAACTTTTCAGGGAATCACTCAACATTGATCCAACTGTTTCATTTATGTAGTATGTCTTTTCTTCCTCATATTCCGGGAATATGCTATTTATGGAAAGCGATGACATGAAAGTTGCGAAGCTTTCATTCAGCCACAGATCGTTCCACCACTTCATTGTCACCAGATTCCCAAACCACTGGTGTGCAATCTCATGGGCAATAACAACTGCGATGAGGATCTTTGCCTCAGAATCTGTGTTCTTATCATTTAGCAATACACTTTCAGCAAAAGTAATTGCCCCCCAGTTTTCCATTGCTCCGCCCATATCCGGCACAGCAATGAGATGCATTTTAGGAAGTGCATATGGTATATTGAAATATTTCTCATAAAATGAAACCACCTTGCCAGCAACTTCCAGCGGAAAATCGTCAGATCTTATATCACTCCCGGGCACTGCAAGAATAATATCACTATCTCCATGTTTGATTGCCCTGTATACAAATTTTCCGACACCAATATAGAGAAGATATGTCGGCATCAGCGGAGTCTGTTGAAACTTTATTTCCCTTGACCCATCTTCCATCTTTTTGTTGGTTTCCTGTGGCATGTTGCTGATAGCATCCATGTCCCCATTTACAATTGCCGTGAGTTCAAACATTGCTTTGAGGGCCGGGTTATCAAAGCAGGGAAATGCAAAAGAAGCAAAATTTGGCTCGAACTGTGTTGTGATCATTTCCCTTTCTCCTTTTCCCGCTCTGTACAAGCCGCTTAACCCCTCGCTGTATTTGCCTGTATAAGTGATCTGGATCTTTCCCTCGACTGGGTCCATGTTTTCAATGGATATCTTCCTCTTCTTCTCGTCGTATTCAAAGCGGGCTTCTTTTTCATTTACCAGTAATTCCCCAATTTCCAACTCCCTGGCATCAAGGATTAAGGTGCCACCATCGAACTTAAAGCCAATTGTGCAAATTCCTTTAAACCTGTCTTTTTGAATGAAGTTCAATTTTAAATTATATTTAAGAACGGATAAAGCCATTTTTACCCATTGGGGTGTTATATTTAATTCTTCTCAAGGAAAAATAAATGCAATGGGGCATTGAAGAAATTGCCACCAGGCAGGAAAGTGTTTTTCTTCAAAATTAATGTTCTCTCCATCTTGTAAGATATTTTGCTATAGCAAAATATACGGCTGTTTCAGAAATCATAATTATGACCATTGTTATGAATTCAGAATAATTCCATGGCTGCAATCCAAAGAATATCTGCGCTGAAACGGCAGCTGGCGTTGCAGGTGAAAGGGAAAGTGCATAAATCAGCCCATTCTGCCCAAATTTGCCCAGGAGATATGTATAGGGATAGAAAGTGGGAGGTATCACTGTCATTACAATAGATAAAATTGAGGTGATTCCCCATATGTTTCTCACATGTTTTACAAGGCTTGAGATAATGAACGAAATTGCTGATGTTGAGAGAATAAGAATGAAAATAAGGAAGAGCATGTAAAGAGATGTGAAGATGTTGTATAGATGGTAATAAGAACCAAGGAAACTGTAAACAACAATTCCCGGTATTGAAAAGGCAAGAAAACTCAGTGTCATGCTGAGCATATAATCTATGGGGGTTACCTGGCTTGCCACGTACATTTCCTGTATCCTCAGCTGCAGCCTCATGAATGTTGCATCTCCTGCACTCTGAAGGCCAATTGACGCAATTAGCGTAATCATTCCACCAACCACAGCATACTGGACAAGAGCACCTTTAGTAAGTACATATACCACGAATAAAAGAGTAAGTGGCGTCATAAGGGATGCTATTATATAAGATGGGCCGCGAACTGTGACTTTCACGCCATAATACCAGGCAAAATACAGGATGAATTTAAGATTCAAGATCCACACCCCTCATAATAAACAGATCATCCAGCGTGATCTTTTTAACGTTTTTTCCCTCCCTTATGTATGATTCTGAATTTTCCAAATCGTCATATTTTATGTATAATCCCCCAATTCTGAATGAATCGGATATTTCAGTCTGGGATTCAACCCTCACTTTTCCGGAAAATCTTGAAAGCAATTGCTTCACTGTCCCCCTGTCTATTATATGCCCGCTGTCCTGCAAATAAACTCTTTCTGAGAGGTTTTCTGCCTCTTCCATATAATGGGTTGTGAGGAGAACATTGCCCGAAAGTTTCTTTATGGCAGACCAGACCTCGAGCCTGGAAAGTGGATCAAGCCCTGTTGTGGGTTCATCCAGAAATACCAGATCTGCATTGGAAGCCAGGGCTATTGCTACAAACATCTTCCTCTTCATCCCTCCGCTCATGGTATCAGATGGCTTGTTTCTTACATCCCACAGCCCAACCGTTTCCAGTGCTTCATTTGCTGCTTTCCTGGCATCAGAAATGCTGAACTTCCTTCCCAGGAGATACATATTTACCTGTTCATATGGTGAAAGAATTCCAAGTGGAGAAGCTTCCTGCGGAATGCTTGCTATTATTTTTCTTAATTTGGCCGCATCGTCAATAATGTCAAGCCCGTTGATCAGGGCAGTGCCGGATGTGGGGTACAACTGAGTGGAAAGCATTCTCAGCAACGTGGTTTTTCCTGCTCCATTGCGGCCTATCAGTGTTGTTACCCTTTTGCTCATGGTTTCAGTAATACCGTCAACCGCGACCTTCCCTCCTTTGTATACCTTCTTTATGTTCGTGATCTCAATCATAACCTATTCCTGCTTTACTGTGTTTCGCCTTTCAAAAAATCTTCCTCCGTTTGCTTTGTTTTTCCCTTTAGCAGGAACCCAACAATGAGCACAACTATGGAAACAACAATGAGGAACAGCCCTATTAGCAGAATTATGCCAAGCTCGGTAAATGTGCCGAAATGGCTGGTATATGAATAAACCAGCCCTGATGATGGTGCGAGAAATGAAACTAGATAGTATGAACCCGAACCGACGAGGAATTCGGATCCAAATCCATTATGTGTGGAACCAGTTGGAACCAAAGAATAGTTTTGGATATTTGTCTGATTGACCAAGGACAGGTTATTTGCGTTGACAAGATAAAAAGTGGAATTTCCATCAAGGGCAATGAGCCCATCACTGGTTATATTTATCTCTTTAGACATATAATAAGTTTTTCCTTTAGCAAATGTGTGGCTGACCGTAAGATAATCCGAAGTTAAACCCATTCCGGCTACAACCAGAATGATCCCAATAACGATAATGGCAAGGCCTGCCTTGACTATTTTTTTCCTCAATGTCTTCTCTTCCACATCGGATTGGAGTAAATTAACTTGATCAAAATAGATATGCAAAGATGAATAATAATGCGAAAAA
>JAKAVO010000002.1 GCA_021817255.1 Thermoplasmata archaeon | reverse complement strand
TAACTGGAGCACTTGTTGGCGGTGCAATTGGTGGAGTGGTTATCGGTTTCGCAGTGCAGTCAGTTGTTTCCAGTTTACTTTCCGGGCTCCTGGTAACTGCCGGGGGATTCCTGAAACCCGAAGAATCCATTTCTATCTTTTCATGGATGTTTCCAACAACACTTACAGGCAAAGTGGAAGATGTTAAAACATTGCACACCAGGGTAAGGTTAACCAATTCAAGGAGCATACTTATCCCCAACACCATATTATTTGGAAGTGCACTATTTACAAAGCTAAATGACGGCAAAAAAGTGAAATATCCGTTCACCTCAACAATACCTGCTGATGTGAACGCAAAGGAAGTGCTTCAAAACTTTTCCCTTAAAAAAGAGCGAATTTTGTCTGAAATGAAACTGGATAGCCTGGAAACATACCTGTCCCAGAAGAATGGCCCCTCTAACACAGTGTCGTTTATTATCCAGTTTGAAGATATCATGTTGCTGAATGGGTATATGGATAGGATAAACATGGACCTCGAAGAATCATACTGGGAAATAAAGAATAAACCAAAAAATTAATCTACTTGTAGCAATAAGTAAATGCTAATTTTTAATATGGCGTTTTTAATATCATGTTGATGGAAAGCAAAATAAGTATTGTTGAAAAGCAGAAAGATTCAATAACATTTGAAATAATGAACTATGACAATACGCTACTTAGGCCTCTTGTTGAGGAAATTCAAAAAGATGAACAGGTCACAGAATCCAGATATTACATAAAACACCCTGTGATAGACAACCCAAGGGTATATGTCAGGGTGAAATCCGGAAAGCCGCAGGCTGCGGTTAAAAGGTCTATTAAAAGGTTAAGTAAAGTATTCGAAAATCTTTCTAACGAACTGAATAAAGAACTCAAGAAAAATGACGATTCACAGATTGGTGTACCTGAGTTGAACAAAAACAAACCCAGTGACAACTGATCCAGTGATTCTGGATTGGATTCCCAAAAAATTTTAGTTCTTGAAACGGAAAAAGGCAGTTCGGAGTTCGCTCGGGAGGAGGTACTGAGTGTTGTTGAAAGATCCCACTCAGGCAAAGTCGCGCAAATAGATTCCGGAATTTTTCTGGTTTATGGAAACTGCCGTGCAGAGGGCATTGCATTTGCAAAAAGGGCTGGGGAGGTAATTGGCATTGTCGATAATTTCCAGGATATATCAAGCATAAAGATCCCTGAAGGGAAGTTTTACGTAAGAATAATTGACACAGGGAAATGCCATGGAACTTCAGAAGAAAGCGAAGTTGGGCAGTTGCTTGGAGGAAAGGGAAGAATCTCCTTCTCGAACCCTGATTTCACGATCCTTGCTTATCACCTTGACCGATGGCATATCTGCAGGCAAATTTATTCAAGAAGCAACAGGGAACGATCTAAACGAAAGGCTCCGCTGAGGCCATTCTTTTCCCCGGTATCCATGGATCCGAATTATGCTTCATTCCTGATTAATATAGGTTATTTTCCAGCCGGGGCAACCCTGCTGGACCCTTTCTGCGGCGGCGGAGGCATTCTGATTGAAGCGGGATTAAAGGGGTACAAAGTAGAGGGAATAGATATCTTAAACGAAATGGCTGTTGGCGCAAGGATGAACCTAAAATACTTTGGAATCAGGAATTTTAACATTACGAAAACGGACTTTCTGGAATATGAGCCAGATAAGAAATTTGATGGCATAGTTACTGATTTCCCGTATGGAAGGAATTCCCACATTTCACTTGAAAGAGGTTTGTTTTATTCCAAAGTCGCCGAACACATGGCTCATCTTATAGAGACAGGAAGCAGGGCATGTGTTGTTACGGATAAAAAAGAAAATTTAGATTACTTTACAAAATTTTTCACGGTAGATGTTGTGATTCCCCAAAAGGTTCACAAATCACTTACCCGATATTTCACCAGAATGATAAAAAGATAAGTGTTCAGTCGAGAAAATCATTGACAATCTTCATCACGATTTCCACTGGTATCCCCATTGACTGTGAAACTTTTTCTTCATTCAAAGTCTCAAGGTACTCCAGCAATAATTCTCTGACAAAACCCTCATTGACCTTCTCGATCACGTTTCTTCTAAGTTTTTGAATGATGAAGTTCTTTTCTTCAACAAGGGTTTGCCTTTCCTTCATCAGGATGTCCATCTGTTCATTGAGTTCTTTGATCCTCTCAACAGATATATCACCATGATCACTGATTGCATCCTTTTCACTCAGGTCAAGTTTTGAAACCTGAATAAAACTGGGGGTGTAATCAATGACCAGGGTAGAGAACCCTGTTGGCCTGTAAACTTTCCTTGGTGGGCCAACTGAACTGTGTGTTACACCCATTGATAATATGAAGTTTGCCTTTTCAAGAACTTCGAGCTGCTTGTTAATTGCCTGCTGGGAAAGGCCAAGGCTCTTGCTAATCTCAAGCCCATAGGATTCTTCCAGGAGGAGCTTTTTTAGAATTGCCCTTCTGGTCGAATTTTCCATTATGGACAGGAGGCTGTCAATATCATCCATTTTACTCTATCTTTACTGACTGCCCGCTGTTATTGCCTTTTCTTTCCAGATCAAGGGTCAAATCAAGTATTCCGTTTGTAAATTTGGCCACTGCTGAGTCCGTTCTTACGGGTTGTTCAAGAGCTACGTTGCGGTAATATTTCCTTGGCCCCTCTGCAACATTTATGGTTACCTCATTCTCTGAAACTTTGAGGTCTATGTTCTCCTTTGATATGCCCGGGAGTTCAAATGTCAGGTAAACCCTGTCCTTGTCATAGTTTATGTCAGTGAGTGGTTCCCTGACCTCATTGTCTGTTGATCTGGCGCTTAATGAAGGCCTGTTAGGTATATTGCCAAATTCCTGAAATGATGGTTTTCCGTCAGGGCCCACCTTGTAACTGAACCCGTACACGTAAGGGCCCAGGGTGCTCTCATCGGAGTTCCTGATCATATTCTCCATTATTCTTCTCATTCTTCCGTTGACTTTATCAAAGTCAAACCCAAAGTCCTCGAAGAAGTCTCCAAAGAAGTCCTCATCCCAATCGTCATCTTTTCTCTTTCTTGTTACCATGTTAATTACCTCTTGTCAACCATTAGTTGACAACTCCATATTAATAATTCTTATTTAAATTTTTCGAACGCAGGGGCTATTAAAAAAATATGCCCATTCATGAGGGACTTTCAATGCCAGATTATTGAAAAAAGGGAGATTGATGCAGGCATTCCAAAAAAAAAGACGAAGGGCGAAAATCAACAAAATTTTACTTGCTTTGGGAAGCTTTTTTTGAAAACCCTTTTGAAAGAAGCCTGTAAACGTAAATAAGAATGATGATGGCTAAAGCAACTGCAATATACGTGTAGTCATTGAACAGGCCCAAAATATCTTTCCATTTTGCCCCAAGGAGATACCCTAAATAAATCAGGATGGAATCCCAAACTACAGTTCCAAGCAGAGTGAATAAGAGAAACTTTTTGAAATTCATTTCGGCGAATCCAGCAGGGATCGATATGAATGTCCTGAATATGGGCATAAGCCGTGTAACGAGAACAGAGATTTCTCCATACTTGCTGAACCATTTTTCTGTCTTATCCAGAGTTTTGTCGTCCAGCCTAATGTATTTTCCAAACCTGAGAACCGCTGGCCTTCCGCCATACATGCCTATAGCGTAGGCAGCACTTGCCCCAGCTGCATTTCCAACAGTTCCTGCTATTAAGACCAGCACATATGCAGGTATATTCAACAGTGTTGGCAACTGGTTCGTAAATGCCAGGTATCCAGCAAAAGCCATAACCACTTCCGATGGAACGGGAAATAGCAGGCCTTCGAGGAACATGAGGAAAAATATGCCCGGATAATTAGAAACTTGGATTACATAAATAATCATATTGACTAAATATTCAATGATTCCTGTTATAATTGACATCATTATTTTAGCCCTACATACATATCTCGTTGAAATACTATTCTATAGTAAGTTTTCGTTTCTGGACATCGCTCTCAAGAAGCATCAGTTCAGACAGTTCATCCGGATAACCTTCAGTGTATATGATTTCTTTCAGCCTCGCATTTATAATCATCTTTGCGCATACAACACAGGGGAAAGTTGTTGTGTAAATAACACCATCCCTGATGCTCACGCCATGGACAGCCGCCTGGATTATGGCATTCTGCTCTGCGTGCAGCCCTCTGCAAAGTTCATGCCGCTCCCCTGATGGTATGTCCATGTCTATTCTTATACAGCCTACCACATCACAGTGTTGTGTCCCGCTTGGCGGGCCATTGTAACCTGTTGCCAGAATATTATTATCCCTTACTATTACGGCTCCAACCTGCCTTCTCACGCAGTTTGCCCTTGAAGCTGCCATGTATGCCATCTGCATGAAGTATTGGTCCCACGAGGGGCGTTTGTGTTTCTCCATAATACTTAATCCGAATCTCGTCCTGTGGAATTCTTGGTTTTGCCCTTTTCCACTGCATCTACATGCACAAACCTGCCACTCAGCTTGCTCATAACTTTTGGAAGTGTTGTATATTCCATATCCTCTTCCGGCAGCCTGTGTGGTTCAAACGGGCCCATTCTCCTGATATAGTCTGTAATATCATTTGCCACTCTCCTTGCATTATCGTATGCAGGATCATCAAACATGTCAACCGGTCCGGTTAATTTTTTATCCTTGTAAACGAAACCAAGGGCAACAACCCTGGGCGGTCCGTCGAATCTTGTCATTTTAGAATTTTTCATTGCAACTGGCATCAGTGGCCCGTTGAATGACCCTCTCATCCAGCCTGATACCAGATATGGATGGGAAAATGCTTCCATGGCTTCTCCAGATGCAGGCAGGCCTGACTGAATCCTGACGATTGCTGCAGGGTCATCTTTTCCAACGTATTCACCTGCAATGAATGACAACTTGTCTGTTGTTATTACTGCAACGTTTTCATCCGGCAATTTATCATGATCTTTTTTCGTGTAAACCCTCTTAATCACATATCTGCCCTTTGTCCCAATAAGGGAAATAATATCATACATTTCCTCAGGGGCATTCAGCATTATTGCCTTCGCCTCCTGTATATCCCAGACTTCGAACTTAAAGCCTGTATGCATGCTTTGATCAATTACGAGCCCTGGGGTGTTGAAAGGATCAGCAAACATCTTGAATATGGGATAGTTAAAGGCACCTGGCTCAGTTTTGTCCATCATATAAACTATGAAAGGTTCGCTTCTCCTTGGTGTGATATCCATTTCAGCTATTCCAGGCCCCATTCCCTTAATGTTCCCGGAAAAAGAGTCCTTAAGAAGGTCCTGCCCTGCTCCATAGAGGCCAAGTTTCTTTGCCACTTCAGTTCCTGCTTTAAAAGCATCCCATGCCAGCTTGTGGACTTCAGAAGCATTAACTCCATTGTCGTGGACCATTGTTATCTGTATGTCATCACCCACATAGCCTACAAAGTGATCCCAGAGCACTCCCTTTGACTGTTCTTTCAGAAATCGTTTTACCTCGTTCAAAACATCTTCATGTACAGTTGTATGCCCTGGCAAACTTCCTATATCTGCCTTAATATGGGTCAACGTTACCTTCATATACATTCATGGCAATGACATATTAAAATAATTCGGATATTCATTTAATAGCCATTTCAAAATTATAAACGGTAAAAAGTACATTGAGTGTAACAGAACACATCGCTTTTTTTGGAAAAGTAATATAGAAATGATTTGCATCATGGTTTCGGAAGTTTCAATATGTCGTATCTGGAAATAGGTTTGCTTATAGTGCTGATTTGGGTTATTGCGATGATCTCTCTGCGCCAGAGGATAAACAAAAGCAAGCATTTTCAAACAATGGGGGGAATTCTCCTTTTAGTAAAGGCAACGAAGAACAGGAAGATACTGGACAAAATTGCAAACAGCTCAAAATCAAACTTTTTCTCAAAGCTTTCAATTCCGCTGGTTTACATATTGTTTGCAATGGGCATAATTCTCCTAGTTCTGGGGACAGTGCTCTCCCTTTCACTGAGGGTCAAACAAAACATACCTGTTTCTGAATATCTTGCTCTGCCTGGAATCAACCCGGAAATACCTATAGTTTACGGGCTCATAGCTTTTGCAATCTCTCTTGTCATACACGAGATGTTTCATGGCATTGTGGCAAGAAAACACGGCATAAAAGTGAATTCAGTGGGATTGATGTTTTTCGTGGTTCCAATTGGTGCCTTCGTGGAGCCTGACGAAAAAGAAATTACCGAAACAACGCCAGTGATCAGGAGAAGGATAGTCGGTGCGGGAATAGCAGTAAACTTTGTCATAGGAATCATATGTTTCCTCTTTTTATCCCTTGCAATGTCACACGCAGCAATCCAGACACAACCCGGTGCTTATGTGGATACTGCCTATCCAAACCACTTCATCACCGGCAAGAACATTACCGGAACAGAACTGGTTTCCTTTGGAAACTTGAAGGGAAACAACCTTACAAACCTGATTACAACTTCAACGATGCAACCAGGGACTCTGGTTAATGCATCCTTTTATAATGGCCAAAAAATCATCAATTATAGCATTCCCGCCGGCATTCAGGTCGTAGGCACTTATAAGGGCTATCCTGCCTATAAGAATATCACACCTGGGGACTATATCATCTCCCTTAACAACAAGACGGTTTACAATGAAACCATCCTTGGAGATCTTCTGGATCATATCAAGCCGGGAACAATGATAAGCATGACAGTCGAGAATTTCACATCCACAAATGGTACGGGAAGTTTTAAAAGCCTGAGTTTCCGAACAAGATCAACGTATTCGTTCTATGCAGCCGAATACCCATCTGGAGCGACTCAGGCAATGAAAAATGAAAGTTTCATAGGCGTTGGCATTGTTTATGGCGGCCTGGGGCTTGCCTCAATGAGCCAGTTTAAGTCGCTTATCTTTGGCTCTTCAGCGTATACTTCAGGGCCCACTGGCATCATGCAAACAATAGGCCTCCCATTTAACGGGCTTTCACCAGTGCCTTCCGGGTTCGCACATCTATACACAGTACCACTGGGATATGCAACTTTCTGGTTCTCAATGAATACAATTTACTGGCTTTTCTGGGTAAATATCCTTCTTGCCATTACAAACGCATTGCCGCTTGCAATTTTTGACGGCGCCCAGTTTCTCAGGGATACACTTATGATAGCATCCAAGAGGGAAAGGTTCAAGTATTTCAGGGATGAAAAACACATAGCATCTGTATTGTCCCTTGCGACCACTCTGATATTGCTCATGCTCATGATTGAAATCATATATCCACGGATAATCTGACAACTTTTATTTTTTCATTCCATGATTCATCTGATCGCTTTGAAAAAATGAACAGATCTTCAAGTCAGTTTAACGCAAGTTCACAAAGGGTTTATAAGTTGAATTCAATAGGGGTATTATCAGGTTATAAAGATGCCGTTCGCAGAATCAATAGAAAGAAGGCTCAACAAGAAAATTTGTATGAGATGTGATGCAAGAAACTCAATTAAAGCTGAAAAATGCAGAAAGTGCGGATACCCCGGACTCAGGATGAAGGCAAAGGAAAGAAGGGGAGGCCAGTAGTTAATTGGACAGCAATCTCCCCAAAGCAGCAGTTTTGAGGATGGAGGGCACCAACAACGATTCAGAGGCCCTGCGATCATTAAAAGAATCCGGCCTTGACCCGGTTTTTGTACATATTCACGAGATTGAGAACAAGAAAGTGGATCTTGAGGACTTTCAACTTTTATTTATACCAGGTGGCTTTTCTGCAGGGGATTATGTAAGGGCCGGTGTCATTTTTGCAATTAGATTGAAAGAGACAGCAGGCAAAAAAATAACTGAAATGGTAGAAGAGGGAAAACCTGTATTGGGAACCTGCAACGGCTTTCAGGTTATTTCAGAGATGGGGCTGGCTTCCACATCTGTTGGAAGCAGGGATATTGCACTGGATATCAACGAGAGCGGAAGGTTTGAGTGCAGGACAGTACTCGTAAAATACACCGGAAAAAATAAGATCTTTGATGGAAAAATTCCCCGAAATGAGATATTTGAGATTCCAGTTGCGCACAGGGAAGGAAGGGTCAGGTTCAGGTCGGATGCAGTGGAATCAGAGATTTTAGAGAACAAAAAAGCAATATTCACATACGTTGATCCGGAAGGAGGCATTTCCGGATATCCATGGAACCCTAATGGGTCTCCACATAACATAGCTGGCATTTCCGGCCAGTTTGACAATGTTATAGGGTTGATGCCCCATCCTGAGAGGATGTTTTACAATTACCAGCTTTCAACCATTGGGCAGAGGCAAAAAAAGGAACCACTTGGAAAAATATTTTTCAAGGCACTGTCTGATTATGCCAGGCGAATCTAACTAAATCTTTCTTTTTCTATCCTGGACAACAGCTTGGCTGCATTTTCCTTGAATTTTTCAAGCGTTGAATCGTTCACGATCATGTACTCGGCCAGGGAAATGGCATTTCCTATCCCCCACGACAATTCCCTGTCATCCCTGTTAATGAGCTGGTCAAGGACCTTTGCATCATCCGGCCTCCCCCTTTTCTGCACTCTCTTCAGCCTCTCCTCACGATCTGTGTGTATTCCTATGAGTACAAGATCCGGAAATTTTGACCTGAAATATTCGAATTCTTCCATATTTCTAAGCCCGTCGATAATTATTTTCCTGCCGTCCTTAATGAATTCTGAAAGGCGCACAGCCCATATGTCTTTTCCATGAAGCTCCCTTTCCCGGTTTGCAAAACTCCCTATTTCCTTGTCAGAAATGCCTATATTGTCCATGCTTGCATATTTTCTTACAATATCTCCCATATGGTAGTCTTTCCACCCCATCTTTTTCGCTACTTTTATAAATTCATCCTTCCCCGATCCAGGCATACCAGTTACTATAAGCATATGCCACTTTATCGCAATAAGGAATAATTAATTTATGAATTATTCAATCTGTTTATATTAAAGAAAAAGAGACGCAAAACCCAGACTTGAAAACTATTTTAATTAAGAATCAATACCCATGCAGATGACAATAGTTGACATCAACATAACAGTTGGTGGCCCTCAGGGTGGCGGAATAGACACATCCTCCAATATGATAAGCAGGGCCTTCGCACAGTCAGGTTATTATGTTTTTGGTGTGAGGGAATATCACTCAAACATCAAAGGAAGGCACAGTTATACTCACGTAAGAATCAAGGCCGACAGGCCAAGATCATTAAAATATCCTGTCGACTTTCTCGTTGCACTTGATCCTGACAGCATCTTTGAACATCTTGAAGATGTTGGCCAGGGTTCAAAAATTATTTATGACAGTGCAATTGACAAAGCCGAACTTTCCCAGGCAAGGCTGATTATGAGGGATACAGCCAAGAAAATCAAGGAAACACTTACTGATGACAATTTTCCAAACACAATTTCCGGCGCAATAGCATGGATGAAGTCAAGAGGTGCAATTCCAATTCCTGTTCCATTTAACTCAGTGGTGCAAAAGGCAATTTCCGGGGGAGTCCCTTCCAGATATTTCAACACGCTTGGGGCTGCATTGACACTTGCAATATCAGGAGTGAACGTTAAGCACATGAATGACAGCATCAAGATCGTTTTTGCAGGAAAGGAAAGCATAATTGATGAAAATGTTGCCGTTGTTAAGGCAGCATATGACTACTGCGCTGAAAATAACCTCGCAGGCAAGACTCTTCCTGACCTGGAGCATCCTACAAGATTTATGCTGACCGGAAACGATGGTGCAGCCATTGGAAAGATGATGGGCGGGCTGAGGCTTCAGACCTATTATCCAATCACGCCTGCAAGCGATGAAAGCACAATAATGGAGGAGCACAATTATATAAAATGGGTTGACACAGAGGCAACAAAGCTGAAGGAAAGCGGCATAGTGGTTGTACAGACTGAAGATGAAATATCTGCAATAACAATGGCAATAGGCGCAGCTCTGACAGGCACAAGAACCTCTACCGCAACAAGTGGCCCAGGCTTTTCACTGATGGCAGAAGGTTTCTCTTTTGCTGGAACTGATGAAGTGCCACTGGTTGTAACACTGTACCAGAGGGGAGGGCCCAGTACAGGGCTGCCAACAAGGAATGGGCAGTCTGACTTGCTCTTCGCCATGAATACCGGGCACGGAGAATTTCCAAGAATAGTTCTTTCCTCAGGAGATGTGGAAGAATGCATATACGATTCAATGAAAGCGCTCAATTATGCCCACAGATACCAGATGCCAGTGATTCACCTGATTGATAAGAACCTTGCAAACACTTCAGACTTCATCCCTCACATAGATGGCAGGAAAGTCCCAGTAATTGCCTCCAGGTTTGATGTGCACGGCCTGGATTTCAAGAGGTACAATCTCGATACAACCAACGGAATATCAAACCTTGGCGCATTTGGAAAAGACATATTCTGGATGACTGGAGATGAACATGATGAGCTTGGGCATGTAACAGAAGACTCAGAAGTCAGGGACAGAATGATGGTAAAGCGTTTTACCAAACTCAAGACTGCTGACAAGGAGATTCCAATGGATGACAGGGCTATTCTTTACGGTGACAAGAACGCAGAGGTAACATTTGTAACATGGGGAAGCCAGAAGGGGCCAATACTGGATGTAATTGATCTCCTGGCAGAGGAAGGAATCAAGGCAAACCTCCTGTATGTTAAAATGTTCATCCCATTCCCGGAAGAGTTTGTAAAGAAAATACTTTCCAATGCGAAATTGGTCATAGATGTGGAAAGCAACTTTCTGGGCCAGCTTGCGGAAGTCATAAGGGCAAAAACCGGAATAAATATTGAAAGCAGGATATTGAAGTATAATGGAAGGCATATTACAGAGGACGAAATCCTCTCTGCCTCAAGAGAAATAATAAACAATAAAGAGACAAAAGTTGAAAAGGTGTTGAAACATGGCGCATAATTTTAAAACAGATCTGGCTGTTGACTGGTGCCCTGGATGCGGAGATTTTGGAATACTTACATCCATCCAGCAGTCAATGGCAGAATTGAACCTTGACCCCCTGGGGGTAGTTATGGTATCAGGCATTGGGTGTTCCGGAAAAACTCCACATTACATTAATGTTGGGGGAGTGCACACTCTGCACGGAAGGGCTATTCCTTTCGCAACGGGAGTGAAACTGTCAAATCCGAACCTGAAAGTACTGGTTACTGGTGGTGACGGTGACCTTATGGGTATTGGAGCAGGCCACCTTGTTGCAGAGGGAAGGAGGAATACAGGCATTACAATCATGATATACGACAATGAGGTATACGGGCTTACTAAAGGGCAGGCCGCACCCACAATGCCCTTTGGCGAAAAGACAAAAAGCCTGTCCAGGCCAAACATCTTTACAAGGCTGAACCCTATATCCCTTGCCTTAAGCGCAGGATATAGCTTTGTAGCAAGGGGCTTTTCCTTTGACATGAAGCAGTTGAAGGAGATCATAAAGAAGGCTATGAACCATCCGGGCTCAGCAGTTATAGATATCCTTCAACCATGCCCCACATACAACAATGTGAACTCAATGGAGTGGTACAAGGAAAGAGTTTACAAACTGGGTGATGAAAAGGACTGGAACCCGGTTGTAACAAAGGACAATGTAAAGGATGCAGAAGAGATATTCGCCAGGTCCATGGCAAGGGCACAGGAATGGGGCGACAGGATCCCAACTGGAATTTTCTACGAGAATACTGCAATTGAGTCATTTCCGTCAAGGATAAGCAAATACGTCCCCAACTACCTTGATATCGTTCCAGCAGAACAGAGAGTAACTACAGAAGACGGATACACAGTTGTGGACGCAGAAAAAACATTCGCAGACAGGCTGATTGGTTAATCAGCTGCTATTTTTGTCCCCTTAAATTTTTCTCCTTTTAAAGCATTTTTAAAATTGTCCAGATCCTTGCCATGCATAAGATTTATTTCGATGCCGGATCGCATCGCAATCAGCAATGCGACAGAATCCATGAACTGATTGCTTCCTGCGCCTGTGTAACTTTTCAGGGATATCGAGAACGCTTCCCTGTAGTTCATTTTTTCAATGGGCTTTGCTTTTTTATTCTTCCTTGGATCTTCGTCATATACCATGTCAACGGATGTAAGGTTGTAAACTTTCTTTATTCCCATTGCTTCTGCAAAAAGGACAGATACGGTGTCTGTAGTGTGCCCAGGGACTGTGCCGCCCATAACAACCCTGCCGCAGGACATCAACTGCCTGGCTGCATCATTGACATCCTCAGGGATATTCATCTCAGGCCTTCCAATGGATGAACTGACAATCTTTGCATTCATCCTTGTTGCCATGATTCCAATCTCATCAAGAAAAAAGTCGTTTGAAGTGAAACTCTTCATGGAGTTGACATAAGTTCTCGCTGTCTGCCCACCTCCAACAACTATCCCGATTTTGGGCGAATCCGATTTTTTAATTATCTCCGCAAATTCTTTTACATACTCGACATCAACTGATGAAGGGTTAATCATAGACCCTCCAACAGAAACAATAAATGATTCCATGAATTTCATTCATCAAAGTTATATAGTATTATAAATTTTCTCATACATGCCATCGGATGAGAAGCAGTTAAGGAGATATGAATTTAAGAAAGCTCTGGAGGAACTCGATGGCCTTAAGGGACGGGGAACAGAACTCATATCATTATACATACCACCGGAAAAGATGATATACGATATAGTGCAGTATCTTAGGGAAGAGTATTCAACATCAAGCAATATTAAATCAAAATCCACCAGGAAAAACGTTCTTGGTGCAATAGAATCCATAATGTCAAAGCTGAAATACTTCAAGCAGCCACCGGAAACAGGGCTTGTGTTTTTCGTGGGGCATGTGCAGAAAAGGGGCGACCAGACTGAAATGTTCAGCCAGATAGTGGAACCGCCAGAACCAATTCAGACGTTTATATACAAGTGTGACTCCCAATTTTACACAGAGCCTTTAATGTCACAGCTAAAAGCGAAGGAAGTTTACGGATTGATTGTTATTGACAGGAAGGAGGCTACTATTGGTTTTCTGAACGGCACCAACATCCAGGTGGTCACGAACGAACAATCTCTAGTGCCGAGCAAACACCATCAGGGTGGGCAGTCATCCCGGCGATATGAGAGATTGATTGAAATTGCTGCAAATGAATATTTCAAGAAGATAGGAGATATAGTCAACAATACATATATGCCCATTATAAGGGATATGAAAGGCATTTTTATAGGTGGACCCGGATCAACAAAGAACTTCTTTTTCGAAAATGAATACATGTTCAAGGACATAACAAGGAAAGTGGTGGATCTTTTTGACGTTGGGTATACAGATGAGTCCGGCCTGCGGGAACTGGTGGAAAAGGCATCAGAATCAATGAAGGACCTGCAGATTACAAGGGAAAAAGACCTGGTAAACAGATTCATGAAGGAATTGAGAAAAGGTGACGAAGGGCTTGCCGTTTATGGGGAAGCGCAGATACAGAATGCACTGGAAAGAAAGGCACTGGACTTATTGCTTCTTTCAGACGGCATAAGAAAAACAAAATACTTCTACAAGTGCCCAAGTTGCGGATTTGAGCAGGAATTCCTGAAGAGGCCGGATGATAATACGTGCCCAAAGTGCCAGGGAGCTATGGAGATGGATCACGAGGAGGATTACATTACAAAACTTTACAAAATGGCTGAAGAATCAGGAGCTACAGTGGAGATGATTGGAGACGAAAGCGATGAGGGCAGCACGTTGAAAAAGGCTTTTGGTGGCGTAGCTGGAATACTCAGGTACGCACCAACTGCATCCTCACTTTAATCTTCTTAACTTTTCTGCATCAACTACAAGAAAATCCTGGCCCGGCCTGACTATAGAATAGGGGATTATGTATCTCCCTTCCATGTCTTTTTTCAGGTTTTCAATCTTGCCAGGTGCAGGGACAGCTAAAATTTCCAATATCCTGCCGGTCCCCTCATCCGTTATAAAATCTATAATTTTGCCCACAATTCTGCCGTCACTGGTAGCTATGGATTTTCCTGAGACTTTATTTAATCTTTTAAGTGTCATCGCTATATAATTCATTAACCCTTAAAAATTTAATTGTAGAGTCCTGATTCCTCTACCTGCCTTCTCCTCTCCTTAACACTTTTGCCAATGTTATTGGCGAGATTCTCATAGAAATTGATCACTTCCTGGTCTACAGAGGGCTTTATGACCTTCATGGCTTTTAAAAAGTCGCTGTTCGAAACAAGGGATGCCTCAGGATCATTCCTGTATGCCATCATACCTGCTTCACGGCACAGGTTTTCAAGATCTGCACCAACATAACCATCTGTTTCGTCAGCGATCTTCTGTAGGTTTATGTCTTTGTTGAGCGGCATATTCTTGGTATGGACGAGAAGGATCTTCAGTCTCGCCTCCTTGTCAGGTGGCGGGATATAGATCATTTTGTCAAACCTTCCAGCCCTTATAAGTGCACTATCCAGGATATCCGGCCTGTTTGTGGCTCCGATTACCACAACACCCTGCAGTACTTCCACGCCATCCATTGATGTCAGCAGCTGATTCACTATTCTCTCAGTAACTCCTGAATCACCACCGCCACCACGCCTTGGTGCGATGGAGTCTATTTCATCCAGAAAGACAATTGACGGGGCAACCTGCTTTGCTTTCTTAAATATTTCCCTGACCGCCTTTTCACTTTCGCCTACCCATTTGCTCAGAACTTCAGGACCCTTTACAGATATGAAATTCGCATTGCTTTCGTTTGCCACTGCCTTTGCAAGCAAAGTCTTTCCAACGCCTGGCGGCCCATAAAGTAGGAATCCCTTTGCTGCCCTGATCCCAAGTTTCTTGAACACATCAGGCTTAAGCAGCGGAAGCTCAACACTTTCCCTCAGTTCCCTCTTGACATTTTCCATTCCTCCAATGTCATCCCAGTGTATATCGGGGATTTCAGCCATTACCTCTCTCAGGCTGCTTGGTTCAATAAGTTTCAGGGCATCCCTGAAGTCATCCTCAACAACAGCCATTTTCTCAAGGATGTCTGTGGGAATTGGCTTATCAAGATCTATTTCAGGCAAATACCTTCTCAATGCATTCATGGCTGATTCTCTTGCAAGTGCTGCAAGATCTGCCCCTACAAAACCATATGTCATGTCAGAGATCTCATCAAGGAACCTGGATTTGGAATCCTCGTCCATGTTCAGGGGCATTGCCCTGGAATGAATTGTCAGGATTTCCTTTCTCCCTTTTTTATCCGGCACACCAATATCTATTTCCCTGTCAAACCTTCCTGGCCTTCTGAGTGCTGGATCTACTGCATCTATCCTGTTGGTAGCTCCGATTACAATCACATGCCCCCTTTCCTTCAAGCCATCCATCAGGGTAAGCAACTGTGCAACAACCCTTCTTTCAACTTCACCCTGGACTTCCTCTCTTTTCGGGGCTATGGAATCTATTTCATCTATGAAGATTATAGAAGGCTCCTTCTCTTCTGCATTTGTGAAAATCTCCCTCAGTTTTTGTTCACTCTGCCCGTAGTACTTGCTCATTATTTCCGGGCCATTTATTGAGAAGAAATTGGCTCCCGATTCATTTGCGACTGCCCTCGCTATCAGTGTTTTGCCTGTTCCTGGTGGGCCAAACAGCAGTACGCCCTTGGGTGGCCTTATGCCAAGCCTTTCGAACAGCTCCGGGTGCTTGAGTGGCAATTCAATTATTTCTCTTACCTTTCCAAGTTGATCGGACAATCCTCCAATATCTTCATAGCTTATTCTTGAAACATCTTCCAGCACTTCGGATGCTGGCTCCTCCCTGATTTCTATCTTTGTTGTCTCCCCTATTTCAATAGGCACTTTTTGGGGAACTGTTTTTACAACCTTGAAAAGAAGGCCGGAATGGCCTGCCAGTGTGAGCCCCGGGACACTTATATTGTCCTGTTCAATCATTGGCCTCCTGATCAGTGCCCTCTGAACGAAATCATCTATGCCTTCGCCGAACTTTAATCTCTGCTCCTTCCTTATGATTGGAGCGAGCACAACGCGTGTGGCAATGTCAGTCTTGACTTTCTTTACCTTCACTTTATCTCCAATAGAGGCACCACAGTTATTCCTCATGACACTGTCGATCCTTACAATCATCTTGTTCTCGTCTTCTGGCCTTGCCCTGAAAACTCTCCCAACAGTTCTTTTATTTTTCTCTATCTCTACAACATCTCCTATCTCCACGTTCAATTGAAAGCGGGAGTCCTCATCAAGCCTCACTCTTGACATTCCAGGATCTGTAGAATTTGCTTCTGCAACTCTTAAAGTGATTCCATCAGAATTAGAACCTGCCATATGCCTATAAGGACAAATCACTATATAATTTTAGAGTCTTAAAATGAAATAATACTTGCTTTCCAAAGGAAATTGCTTAACAAATTCAAACCAACCGCAATCCGGCCGGACGAAGAAAAGATAGTGCGATTATGCTGTTGATCATTTCAAAACAAAGTCCTCTGCCCACTCCCCTTAACTGTGCCAATTGGCCACATGGGCCGTTTCAGGTTAAGGGCTTCTGCAAACCGGGATGCTGTGTGGGGAGAGAACCCTTCATAATGGTTGTTGGCAAATATATAGGCAGTTCGGGTTTCACTATCCCTGATCAATTCTCCCCACTTTTTGATTTCTTCATTTTTCTGCCTCACAACAGTTCCAAAAGACTGATCATCTATGGTTCTGTCGCCGACCAGCCTGAGGTACAGAAAATTCCCTGTATTCCACAGAACCTTTTCAGTAAAAGGCGAATCTGACCAGGCAGCAGCAATATGATTTTTTCTGAGCAAAACCTCTGTTTCCCTATTGAACCATGAATCTTCCCTGAACTCAAAAACAAAACCAAGTTCCCCTGGAAGCTTTTCAATGAACGATTCCAGCCTTTCCAGGTCATATTTGAAAAATGGAGGCAACTGAATCAGTACTGGCCCAAGCTTTTCCTTCAACCCCTTAACCCGGTCCAGAAAATTTTCCAGTTCTGGCTCACAGTGCTGCAGCATCCTGATATGGGTGATCTGGCGGTCAAGTTTCAGGGAAAACCTGAAATCAGGGCTTGTGGATTCAAACCACTTTTCTACAGTATTCCGGGATGGCATTCCATAAAAAGTGGAATCCACTTCCACGGTATTGAATGTTTGGGTGTACATTTTCAGCATATCACTATTTTTGGCATCTGCCGGATAGAATTTGCCAGACCATTTTTTGTAACTCCAGCCAGAGCATCCTAACCGGACACTTTTTCCGGGAAGCATCAACAAAGGATAATTCATGCAAATATAATACTTTCAACTGCCCAATAGGGAATATTTTGTTCAGGCTCCGGTGCAGGAATGTTTAAATTCACCATTTTATTAATTATATATATGGAAAAATTCTACTTCAAGAGTTATGGTGTAGAAGTTGGTTCCGCTTCAAATCTCAAAGAGCTTAAGAGTGAGATAGACAGGCTAAGCAAGGAAGATAAACTCTGCATTGAATATCATTTAAAGGAGGGCCAATTGCGCAGCTGGCTGCTATTTATCGGGGAAGAAGATGCTGCCAATAAGATTTCCGGGGCAAGAACAGTCGATGAACTGATCAGGAGCCTGGGAATAAAACCAGCTCCAGATAAGCCCACAATTCAAGGTGGCACCAGATTGCAAAAGAAGAAAACAGGCACTTTAAAAAAAAGCAATAGCGGAAAAAAGTGATTTTTTTCCAACAACTGGAAGGCAATTTTAACATCTGATTTTTGCCGGGAAAGCACCTGGAGCCTAAGGCATTTGAAGAAAAATGTTATTTGATGCCAATACGAAAGGAATTGTTACTGGCAAATCTAATGAAGATGAAAAGTTCAGAAAATTCTTAACACTCAATGCTGGGATTCTATTGTCCCGACATTAGGAACTGTATTTTCACCATTGCAAATCATTGATTGCTTGAAAAATTATATTTAGAATTATGCCTTAGCATCCCTGTGAAGATAATAGTTTCAAAATTATCCGCAAAGGTGATTGAAACCTCTTCCGGAACAGGCATTTCACTAATGGACAAGATTGGGCCTGACGATCTGTTCTGGGTTGATGTGGAAGGTTTTACTCAGGATTTTCTTAACTATATTGAAAAGAGATTCTCCATTGATCCACTGACAGTGGAGGATATCAATACAGGGAAACAGAGGGTGAAGGTTGAGGATTACCCCGGCTATACCTTCATGGTATCGAAAAATGTCACCAAAACCGGAAAAGACGAATTCAGTTATGACACAGAGGAAATCTTCCTCATACTGATGGAGAAGGGAATACTGACATTTCATCTGAAACCTTCTTCTGTGGTGCAGCACTCCATGGATTCCATTGTGAACCGTGCAGATGCCATCATGAAAGAAGAAAATTTCCCTTCCATGGTAATGCACCATGTATTCGATTTTTCTGTGGATTCATTCTTCAGCGCACTTTCTGATATGGAGAACTGGCTTGTTTCAGTCAGGGTCGATCTTCTGGACTTTGACAATATCACATCCAGGGAACTTAATGACCTGAAGAACATAATGTCCTTCATTTCCCGGGCCCGATCTGAGATGGGAAATCTTAGAATCACTTTAACACAGCACAGGGATGTGATGTCTCTCGCACAGAATGATGCAATAAAATTATTGTCTCCTGATTTGTCCCATGATTTCAGGGATATCTACGATCACACATTCCAGATGATTGAGGCACTGGATTCATACACTCTCAGGGCAGGAGATATCAGGGATCTATATTTTACCCTGAGATCTGCCTATACTGACAATATACTGAGGTTGCTTACCTTAGTGGCAACCATCTTTCTGCCCCTGACATTCCTGACAGGTTTCTATGGGATGAATTTCACACAGGGATTTTACGAGCCCGGGTCATCTTCAATCTACGGATTCTATGGAATGGTTGTCATAATGCTGCTAATACCATCAATACTTCTTTTAATATTCAGGAAACGCGGTTGGGTATGACCCATAACAACCGTTTCTCTAACGTTTTATGGAATGCCTCCTGTGCTGTGCCTGCAGGTATTTTGTCATTTTATCTTGTGCCCTATCTTTCATGATAAATGCTCCTTAATTCGGGTGAGGGCTTTGAAATCTGTGATGGTTTGCCATAACTGATCATGGAAAACTGCTGATCAATGATTCTATCGGGAATGTGATTTCCAGCACTACAGTACAACGAAAAAATGGTCATGTTTGATATGGATTCATGAAGCCAATTGAGGGGAATGGCGTTCCTGAAAGAATATGCTCCAGTCGGGATTTGAACCCGAGTCGAGAGATTGAGAGCCTCTTATGCTTGGCCTGGCTACACTACTGGAGCTTTATTGGCTATTGTAAATTGAGATTTATTACTTTTGATTTGTGTTTTAACCTCACATTTAAGGCTTTTCATTAATAAATGATAAGCGCATGAATTCATTATGCCAGTTATAGGGTGTGGCCTCGAATCTTTTTCGGGGGGTTCAGAAGGCAAAAAAAGAACCAAATTAACCGTAAACATACTCATAATATTGCTCCTTTTATTTGGGATTATTAAAACGCTGATTAAGGGCTGACAAATTTCTTTTCAAGCTTGCCTGAAAAACTTTCTATTATGTCTGCAAGCCTTGAAGAATCTTCCAGTGGTATAAAGGAGAGGAGATCAGTTAAAAATTCGTCATGGACTTTCCTCATTTTGTCTGTAAATCTTTTTCCACCATCCGTAAGTTCAATATAAATGACCCTTCTGTCATCAGACGACCTGACCCTCTTCACATATCCCTTTTCTTCCATCCTGTCTGTCATTCCTGTTATCCAGGCTTGAGTGACAAAATTAAGATCAGCAAGGTTTGCCATGGTTTTTCTGCCGCCTTCCACGAGGATCCTCAGTATCCTGTATTCCAAATTGCTGGTTCCCTCCTCGCTAAATCTCCTATCCATGCTGCTATACATGATCTTATAAATTGTAGCCAGCCCTTTCCATATTCTTGTGTAATCATCAATCTGAGTTTCATTCCCTTTCATTTTGCACACCCACCACTGTAATTTTATTGATCCTGCACGATCCACACTTTCCTAATCTGGCATATTTATAATATTCACTCATTTTAATAATTAAACAGTACACTTCAATATAAAATGTTTATCAGTAAAATGTCAGGTATTTAACCAATATCAACCATGGGGAGGCATTAGCTTAAATCTCATCGATGCTGAAATGAGCCAATATTGTCACTGAGGTTATATTGCTTAATAAAATTCAGGTGCATGGAGAACATCCAATCAACCCGGATTCAAATGAGATATGGCGATCTTGATGCCCTTGGGCACGTGAATAATGCAATCTTCCTTACATATTTTGAACTTGGGAGGACAAATTTTTTTCGGGATTACCTGGGAGGATTCATCTCCAGAAGCATTAAGTTCGTTGTAAACCACGCGGAGATCGAATTCAGGGCCCCTATACATTTTGAAGATGAAATAGAAGTCCTGACCTGGATATCGAGAGTTGGGAAAACAAGCTGCGTGTTCAACCATAAGATTATCTCCAGTGATTACCAGAGATTGTTTGCTGAGGGAAAAACTGTTGTAGTCTGGATCGATGGGAATCTCAGGAAAATGGAGATTCCACAAAAATTAAGATCAGAGATTGAAAAAATGATGGTCAATTATGAATAAAGCACAGGAAAAGGCTATTATCTGGGATTTTGACGGGACAATCTACCACTCAGAGGATTCATACAGGGAATATGCCAAATGCATTGGAAATTTAATTGGAAGCAGTGATGGGGATTTCGTTGAGAAATGCATGGGCGTAATAAAAGACAGGGAAAATAAGGTGGGGGATGATGGCTGGGCAGTGATCGCAAATCTTTCAAAGGGCAGGATCTCCGAGGCAGAAATGAACAAGTGCTTCGCTGAGGTCAGGAATAAGATGAATATGGGCAGGATCAGCGTCACTCTTCAGAAATCAGCTGTTGAAATACTGAAAATCAGGAGGGTAAAGCACTTTTTGTTGACTAATACGCCAGAAGCCTATGCGTCGCCACTCCTGGAGAACTTGGGCATAAAGGGCATGTTTCACAAAATAATATATTCAAGCAAAAAGCCGGATTTATTCAAAGAAATTGCAGAGGATCTTCTTATGCAGGAGAACATTGAGGCATCCAACGTACTGAGCATTGGGGACAACTACAAAAACGATATACTGCCATCCATCCAGATGGGATTCACGACTGTTTTCATCCAGCTTTATGAAAGAAATTCTAGGGCTGATTTGACTGTAAGCAGCCTTAACGAAGCCATTCCATTCATAGAAAAATTTATTGAAGGTTAATTTTCTTCCTCTTCTTCCAGCTGCTGGAAAAATATTAGATTTTCGTTTGCAACCCTGAACTTCAATTCACCCTGCAATTTGCTTAAGTGATCTCTTTCGGCAAAACATCTCATCCTGGTTCCGTTATAGAGGAATGTGAACATCCTCCTTGATCCCATGAATTGGTTTTCTACAACTTTTCCCGTAAAGGGTCCGGAAAGATCTGGAATTATGTCTTCATATCTGATCCCAATGTCCGTGCTAATCTGCATTCCTGTCAGCATTGAAGCTGTTTTTCCATCAATTATGTTTATTTCGCCAACAAATCCTGAAACAAACCTTGTTTTTGGGTGCCTGTAAAGTTCCTCGGGCTTTCCGGTTTGCTCAATCTTTCCTTTGTGGATTATAACCATGCTGTCTCCAAGTGCCATACCCTCAACCTGGTCATGCGTTACATGGATTGCAGTCAATTCAAAGTCTTTCTGAATCTTCTTCAGGTAATCCCGCAGATCAACCCTTACCTTTGCGTCAAGATTGGACAGGGGCTCATCCAGAAGCAATATATTCGGCCTCTTTATAACAGCCCGTGCCAATGCCACTCTCTGTTGTTGCCCTCCGCTGAGTTCCTTCGGCAATTTTGCCAGCTTGTCATCCAGCCCCATTATATTTGAGATCTCATAGATTTTCCTGTCAATTTCCGAATGATCCATCTTCAGTTGAATCAGCGGAGTTGCAATGTTCTGAAACACAGTCAGGTGAGGGTATAGTGCATAGTTCTGAAACACAAGCCCAATGCTTCTCTTCCATGGAGGGCTGTCCAGGATGTCCTTTCCATCCACTGCCATCCTGCCTGAATCCGCGTTCTCCAAACCTGCAATTATCCTCAAAAGAGTCGTCTTCCCAGATCCAGACGGTCCAAGCACTGTAAGATAGCTTTTCTCATCGAATGCCAGTTCTGGAATATCCAGTGCAGTAAAATTTCCAAATGTCTTTTTCAGGTTTTCAATTCTAATTTCACTCAATTTACATTACCTCCTGTTCTCCACAATTTGTCGACTCTGTTCCTGACTATTATCACCAGTATTATTGACGGGATCACACTCAGCATGCTGGAAGCGGCAAGCATTCCATAGCCCACAGCTTCGTGCCCAATAGCACCGCCAATGAGTATTGTAACTGTTTGAGCCCCGTTAGGGTAATAAATGTTGAGGTTAAACGGCGAATAGGTAAGGGCCAGTGGGAAGATCAGCGCACCCCAGGCAAGTATAAATGCATACAGGAAAGTAACAAACATCCCGTCATAGCTAAGCGGCACAATGACCTTTTTCAGTGTCGTGTAAAGGTTCATTCCATCCATGTTTGCGGCCTCTTCCACATGTTTCGGAAAATTCTGGTAAAAGTTGTACATCATCCAAATGGAAAGTGGCAAAATGAAAACCGGGTATGAAATAATCAGCCCAGTAATTTCATTTAGCTGCCCCAGTGATGCTATAATATTATGCATCGGAATGAGAAATATGATGGTTGGAAGGGAATAAATGAAAAGCACAAAGCCTATAAATTTCAAGCCTCCAAGGTTATACTTTGCAGCAACGTAGGCAGCCGGGAGCCCGATCATAACCACAATGGCAGATGCAACAAGCGATGCAATAATGCTTGATGTAAAATACGGAACACCAAAATTAAGGGAAACTCTGTAATTTGACAGCGTAAGATGTTTTGGATAAAACATTGGAGGTATGCTTATTATCTCAGAAAGTGGCTTTACAGAATCGAGGCCCAGAAAAATGATTGGCCCAATGAGAAAAATTATAAACAGGGCTATGCCAATATAGGCCGCAATTTTTGGAATCTCTCCATTTGGCACGTATTTCATGCCGGACTTCCATATTCGGGAGGTCCTCATTTTTGACTTCTTTAGGGTGAAATAAACGAATGCTATCGTAAATAAGGAGGAAAGGACTGAAACAATTATAATAATAACTGCTGCCAGCCCGATGTTCTGCCCATAATAATTTTGAAATGCGAAATATGACAGATCATTAATTCCGAATGGGCTTGAATAAGTATTCAGGACATATATGGGATCAAACGTGAATGATCCATACATCAGCATCAGGACAAAGGCGGACAAAATGTTGGATTTGATATAGGGCAGCTCAATATTTATGAGCTTTCTCGCCCCTCTTATGCCATCCATGGATGTTGCCTCTTCAATCGCAGGCGGCACCGATTTAAGCCCTGAATAAATGATTAAAGTTGCAAGTGGCAGGCTGGACCAGACATCAACCAGCACCACGCTCCAGGCACTCATGAAAATATTCTGGTGCCCAAGGAAGTACGGAATCCCGTAAGACGGGTTCATCATGAGCAGCCAGATGTTTGCCGAGGTGACCTGTGGAATAAAGGATGGAAGGAGTATGAGCGGGATCAGGTATGGCTTATTCATCCTTTTTACAAGCGTTGCCAGGGGAATAGCCAAAGCAACATCCAAAACAGGCACAGCAAGAGTGTAAATAATGGTGTTCTCAACCAGTGCATCCAGATGTGGAGTCTGGGTCAGGATAACATAGTTCTTTAAACCAACAAAGGTAGCTGCCTGGGCAAAATTAAAAGTTTGAAAGGAAATTGCAAAATTATCAAAAATAGGATACAAAACAAAAATGAAAAAATAAGTTAAAGCTGGCAAAGTGACTATTATTGCCTGCTTCCTGATGGAACCCTTTGTCATGTTACAGAGTAATTCCCTGATGGTTTAATTCACTTACCCATTCTGATGCTGCGGTGTTTAAAGCATCCCTTGCGGTTGTCGTTCCTTCCAGATAATTAAGGACCTGGTCGTTAAAATCTGGTATAAGTGTTGAAAAGAGTGGTGATGCTTTCAGGAATACCTGTGAGTATTGCCTGTTCACTTTTATTGTTGCAGAATAGTTGTTTACTTCAGACAACCATGAAAAGCTGGGCAGTTTTGCAGCAGATGCCATACCTGCATAGGTGGATGGGACATATGAATAGTTCTTTATTCCCATTGAAAACTCTGCGTTGGAAGATGCAAACTGAAGGAATTTAAGATCAAGGGATACGTTTGGGCTGTATGGATTCACTCCAAGGAAAGTTGGTGAATATCCTGTATATCCTCCTGGCAAGAGGCTTATTCCAAGGTCATTCTTCACTTTGGATGAGGAATTTTCATATGTAGGGAGGAAGCTAGACCAGGCAAGGCCCATTGCATAATTTCCTGTGCCAAAGAACAATTCCTGCTGGTTATATCCAATAGGCTGTGATTTTACCGATGGTTCGTACCCGGTCAGGTTCTTGTACATATGCAGTGCCTGCACTCCATAGTTATTGTCGTAAGATATGTTCACCTTTGTTCCCTGGAAACCGAAATATGTCCAGTAGTTGGGTGAACTGGAAGCAGGTATTCCGGTTTTGCTCTGTCCTACTCCATAGGGATAGAAAAGATTGTAGAATGTATCTATTATAGAATGGGAAGCACTGTCTGGAAACATCAGGGCATACTTGTTTGAATTGCCATTAAACTGGGTATGTGAAGCTACATAGCTTGAAACCTGGTTTAATGCTGTCCAGTTATTCAGCTGTGAGGGCGTGATGTTATAATGGTACTGTGAATAGAAGCCCCTTTCCAGCGTTCCATTGTTAAACACTGTCTTATTATAAACCAGGATGTAACCCACAACTGTATGGATCGGTATGCCTATCAGGTTATAGTTGCCAGATGTTGAATTAGGCGCATATGAACCTGAAGCAAGGTCTCCAGAAAGGTAATTGCTTGCTTTCAGGTATTTCTGGCCAGTTGTGCTGTTAAGGTTGTATAAATAAGGGGCCAGTTCCGGTGCCTGGGAAGCATAATACATGAATATGTTTGGCGGTGCTGTTTTGCCCTGGAGAGAAGAAAGGGCTGTTGTTGTCATGTCAGAATAACCTACCGAGTTTATCTGCACATTCACATTGGGATTGCTCTTCTCAAATTGCGTGGCAACAGCTTTCAGGTATGATTCTGTCATGCTTCCGCTGTCAACCATAATATTGATCGTTTGCTTATTGGAAGGCTTTTCTAAAAACAAAATACCCAAGCCAGCCACAATAACCACAATAACTACAATAGCGGCAATCCACTTTACGGAATTACTTTTTTTTGAGCTTTGCATTTTTACTCAAAACTATATCTGCTCCATACCTTAATCTTTTTCTATGTAGATTATTGCACAATTCAATAAGCCCGTAAATATAATAAAAATATAATCCAGGGCTCCTAATTAAATTAAACTAACTTTTTAATAGAAAGAAATCATAGAAGTGCTGTGAAAAAATGAAAAATGGCGGAAGAGATGTATATATGGTTTCAGGAGGAGTGACTAAATTCACAAAGTCAAATCCTGCTATGGACTTCAGGCTGAGGACAAAAAAAGCTTTTGATTATGCCCTTAATGATATTGGTATTTCAGTGAAAGACATAGATGGCTCAGTGGCATCTTATTTTTCCGACCATTTTCAGCGGCAACTCATGTCAGGTATTATGGCACAGGACTACCTTGCATTGACACCAAAGCCAAGCAAGAGAGTTGAAGGAGGCGGTGCAACGGGCGGGCTGGCATTCCAGACAGGCGTTGAAGAGGTTGCATCAGGCAGAATGGATGTATGTGCAGTTTATGGATTCGAAACAATGTCCCACGTGAATACATGGAAAGGGAACGAATTTATAGCGCTTGCCAGCGATACAAATTTCGATTATCCCGTGGGTGGCTTCTATACAGGTTATTATGCAATGATGGCGGTCAGGCACATGCATGAATATGGAACTACAGTTGAGCAGCTTGCAAAAGTATCTGTCAAGAATCACGGAAACGCTTTGCATAACCCATACTCACAGAGCCCGATGAAGATAACAGTTGAAGACGTGAGAAATTCCACAATGGTTTCTTATCCCCTTACAAGGCTTGATGTGTGTACCATGTCCGATGGAGCAGCAGTAGCCATACTGGCTTCTGAGGAAAAAGCTTTCGAAATGTCAGATCACCCGGTAAAAATAACTGGCATCGGAACGGGCACAGACACAATGCGCCTGTCAGACAGGCCATTCCTTAAGGTGCCACTGCTTCCAAACGAGAAGGAATCTGACTACAAGAACCTCAAATATCCAGGAGTCCATTCATTCAGGGCAGGCAGATCAGCAGCAATAGAAGCATACAGAAATGCAGGGATAACAGATCCTTTGGAAGAAATTGACGCGGTGGAACTGCATGATGCATACACATCATCGGAAATACAAACATACGAAGACCTTGGCCTTTGCAAATATGGGGAGGGAGGCCATTTCGTAGAGGAAGGGAAAGCAGACCTCAACGGGAAGGTTTCAGTGAATCCATCAGGCGGGCTGCTTGCATCGGGGCATCCAGTTGGTGCAACAGGCATAATGCAATCAGTATTTATGTTCTGGCAATTGCAGCACAGCATCAAGAAGCATTTCAAGGATGATGCCCTCCAGGTAAAAAATGCAAAAAGAGGCTTGATTCACAGCCACGCAGGCACAGGGACTTATGTTACTGTTTCAATCATGGAGGCGGTAAAATGACGATTGATTATGATGCAAAAATGCCAGAAACCCAGAACGGCACAGAAGTCTACAACACAGATCCCCTGATCGTAAAGTCAAGTTACGAAATAGATTATATACACAGTTACGCGCAGGATTCCGAGTTCTTCAGGGCTCTGGGCAAGAAGAAACTGATGGGGAGCAAGTGCAAAAGTTGTGGATATGTATATGCAACACCAAGGGGCCACTGCATGATCTGCGGTGCAGAGACAGAATGGCATCAATTGCCAAACGAGGGCAGAATCCACACATTTACAACCTGCTATTTTGGGAGTGAAAAGTTTCTTCCTGAAACTCCATTCAATCTTATAATGGTAGAGTTTGAAGGAGTTGATTCCCTGTTCATGGCAAGGCTAATAGGTGCATCGCTGGAAGACCTGAAAATAGGAATGAAGGTAAGAGCGAGATTTAAAAGGAATCTCACTTTTAGCCCGACAGATGTCTATTTCGTTCCACAGAAGGAATAAAAAAATGGCATCAGATATCCCTTTTTCAAACAGTGACAGGAAAGTTTTCATCCTGAAGATGCAGAGCCAGATAGATCGGGGAGCACTGCTTTCCAGATACAGCAGGACTTCAACACTGGACATCCGCGAACTTTACAGGAAGGAATTCCAGGATAACCCTGACAGGGGAAAGAAATTCTATGAGAGGGTATTTTTAGAGTACGGAGATGAATCCGTTGCCGAACTGGTGTCCGTCCAGATTGGCATACAGGGAATTTCAAACGTCGTTACAAAACTTATTGAGGAGTGCAGGGTCGGGCTGTCATTCCTGGAGAAATCGTCGAGATATGTGAGTTATGACAAAAAGGCCGGTGGAAAATACCTGTATCTGGATTTTGGAAGCACAGGAATTTCCGAAAACTTCAGGGAGGATTATGATTCACTAATGAACTCCATGTTTGAATTTTACTCATCATCAATACCTTCAATAAGGAAAAACATAGAAAACGCATATCCACTTTCCAGTTTTGACACTAAAGGCGAAGAGACAGCAAAGAAGGCTTACGAAACAGCCCTCAGATCACGCACATTTGACGAAATCAGATCCATACTGCCATCAAGCACCCTGACGAATATGGGCATTTCAGGGAACATAAGGGCATTCATTCATCTCATCCAGAAATTAGATGCCAGTGAGATACCGGAAGCAAAGGAAGTTTCAAATCTTATTTATGAGGAACTTTTCAATGAATTCGAAAACCTTGTAAAATCAGCCAGGGATAGCAGATATATGAAAAACAAGGAAGAAAACAGGGTTCATGTTAGCAATAATGATAAGAGCCATGCATCCAAAGGAGTAAAGGCAACACCAATTGAAGTATCCCTAATGGATTATTCCAGGAGCCAGACTGCTTCCGTTAAAGACATTTTGAGTTTCTCAAATCCACATTACGGAGAGCTCGGAAAGAGTGAAGTGATTGAGAAAATCTCAAAAATGAGAAAAAGCAGAAGGGACAAATTGCCAAGGGAATTCGAATTTGTCAACCTTAAATACAGGATTATGATGAATTATGGTGCGTTCAGGGAGTTTCAGCGGCATAGGTATATGGGAATTATCAGAAATCCCCTTAACACCGGGCATGGATATTTTATGCCAAATTTCATCGGCAGCAATCCGCAGCTTTCCTCTGAAATGAACAAGTTATTGGAGAGAGTTGAAGGTCTTTACAACAGGATAAACATGGAAAATGGAGAAAAAGTGGCCCAGTATGTATTGCCATATTGCACTAACTATGAAATTCTTGTCAACACAAACCTGAGGGAATTAGTATATTTCAGTGAGTTAAGGTCGACTCCGCAGTCTCACCCGGACCTGAGAGAAGTCGCAATGAAAATGGTTGATGCATTTGTGGACAAGGAACCGGATTTCAGGCCTCTGTTCAAATTTGTTGATTATGGAAATTACCCACTGGGAAGATTTTTCCAGGAGTATAGAAAAGAAGAGAAAATCAAGAAATTATAATCGTTATCATCAGGATAGGGGTCAAGATCTTCATTTGATCCGCACACTAATACATGCAATTAAATATGATGGATTCAGTGTGAAAAACATTGCTGTTGATACATTAATGAATGCCTTAACCGATCAACCTTTATCCCAGAAATATGCATAAAATTTATATTGAAGAACAAATTTACCAAGTGAAAATAAGGAGGAAAAAAGATGTTAAACGGACAGATGCCAATATTTATACTAAAAGAAGGTACAAGCAGGGATCAGGGAAAGAATGCCCAGAAGAACAATATAGATGCCGCCAAGGCAATTGCCGAGGCAGTCAGGACAACTCTCGGGCCAAAGGGAATGGACAAAATGCTCGTCGACTCTATCGGAGATATTATTATTTCCAACGATGGCGCAACAATACTGAAAGAAATGGACGTAGACCATCCTACAGCCAAAATGATTGTTGAAGTGGCAAAATCCCAGGATACTGCAGTCGGGGACGGAACCACAACCTCAGTTGTTCTTGCTGGAGAATTCCTTAAGCAGGCAGAAGAGCTTCTGGAACAGGGTGTCCACCCAACAGTAATTGCAAACGGGTACAGGCTTGCAGTAAACCAGGCCAAGAAGGAACTTGACAATATTGCTAAAGAAGTGAAAGATGACAACTCCCTGGAACAGGTTGCAAAAACTGCACTTTCTGGCAAGAATATAGGACTTGGCGGGGATCTATTGTATAAATTAATTGTAAAGGCAGTCAATGCAGTTGCAGAAGAAAAGAATAAAAAATTCACAGTTGAGCCGTCAAGCATAAAGATCGACAAGAAAAGCGGCGGAAACGTAAATGACACAGAACTCATAATGGGGCTTGTGATCGATAAAGAAAAGGTACATTCCAAGATGCCATCTGTTGTAAAGGATGCAAAAATTGCCCTTATAGATTCAGCACTGGAAATCAAGAAAACCGAAATCGAAGCAAAAGTCCAAATTTCTGACCCTTCAAAAATACAGGATTTCCTTGACCAGGAAGTGGACTCATTCAAATTGATGGTTTCCAAGGTTAAGAAGAGTGGTGCAAACGTTGTTCTCTGCCAGAAAGGCATAGATGATATCGCACAGCACTACCTGGCAAAAGAGGGTATTTACGCAGTAAGGAGAGTCAAGAAGAGCGATATGGAAAAGCTCGCTAAAGCAACAGGCGCAAAAATGGTAACAAACCTGGATGATCTTGCAGCATCTTCACTTGGCTTTGCACAGAAAGTAGAAGAGAAGAAAATTGGGGACGACAGGATGACATTCGTTACAGGATGCAGCAACCCCAAGGCTGTCAGCATTCTCATAAGGGGTGGAACAGAACATGTTGTTTCAGAAATTGAAAGAGCATTAAACGATGCAATCAGAGTCGTTGCACTGACAAAGGAAGATGGCAAAATACTTCCAGGCGGCGGAGCTGTTGAGTCCGAACTTTCCCTGAGAATAAGGTCATATGCAGCAAGCGTTGGTGGAAGGGAGCAACTTGCAATAGATGCATTTGCAAAGGCTCTTGAAGTTATCCCAAGAACACTTGCAGAAAATGCTGGAATGGACCCAATCAACACACTCATACAACTCAAGGCAGACCACGAAGCGAAAAAAGTAAACGTTGGAATAAATTTCACAGAGAACAAAGTTTCCGATATGTTTGCAATTGGTGTTTTCGATCCTCTGAAGGTAAAGAGGCATGCCCTTGAAAGCGCAGTCGAGGTTGCTACAATGATACTCAGGATAGACGATGTCATTGCAAGCAAGAAGAGTGCACCTTCCCCCGGCGGAGGCCAGGGCATGGGTGGAATGGGCGGTATGGGCGGAATGCCACCATACTGAAAAATATCTTAAAAAGCTATTATACCGTAAAATATTATTTATCCTTTTATGTAATTCCCCTCTGGTAAAAGATGAACCTTTATGAATATATGGGGAAACAGATTTTTAGAAAATACGGGATTTCAGTACCAGAAAGCTATCTTGTAGAAAAAGAATCGGATATTAAACCCTTTGAAAAGCCGGTAGTAGTCAAATCTCAAATTCTGTTGGGAGGAAGAGGCAAATCAGGCGGTATAAAATTTGCCAGGTCCCAGAAAGAGCTTGATGATGGAGTCAGGGAATTGCTTGGGGCTAAAATCAGGGGCCTTAAAGTTACTAAAGTGCTCGTTGAAGAGATGATTCACATAAAGAAGGAAATGTATGTGAGCATAGCTCTTGACAGGACAGTAAAGGAACCTATTTTAATAGCTACAACACAGGGTGGAGTTGAAATAGAATCAATCCCGCACAACGAGCTTTATACAAGGCACATAGATCCAATACTTGGCTACTCAGACTTTGTGGGCAGGGAAGCAGTCGCTTTCATGAAGCTTGAACCTGAAATAGCAAAACAATTCATGTCAATCTTAAAAATTCTATACAGGGTATGGGATGAGGAAGACTGTGAACTTGTTGAGATCAACCCCCTTGTTATTACAGAGGAAGGCAAACTGATAGCAGCAGATTCCAAGATTATTGTTGACAGTGATTCTGTTTACAGGCATAAAGAGTTTGAAGTCCTGGATCCAGAGAAAACTCCACTGGAACTTGAAGCATCCCAGAAGGGATATGCTTTTATTGAACTGGATGGAAACATTGGTGTTATAGCAAATGGTGCAGGGCTTACAATGGCAACTCTTGATGCATTGACACTCCACAAGGGGAAGCCAAGGAATTTCCTGGACCTTGGAGGAACGGACAATTCTGACATTGTTGCAAATGCATTCGATCTTGTGCTGAAAGCAAAACCAAAGGCAATTCTCGTCAACATTTTTGGCGGGGTAACCAAATGCGATACAGTTGCAAACGGAATTGTAATGGCTAAAAACAAGCTTTCAATCACCGAACCTATTGTTGTGAGGTTAAGCGGCGTAAGGGAAGATGAAGGCAGGAAAATATTGAAGGACAGCAACATTGATTCATATCCAACAATGATGGAAGCTATTGAAAGAGTAGTAAAATTAGCAGGAGGTAATTAAAATGAGTGCTTATGTGGATGAAAATACAAAAGTAGTTGTGCAGGGAATAACAGGCCATCAGGGAGCTTTCCACGCCGGAGAAATGCTTGCATTTGGGACAAAGGTTGTAGCAGGAGTATCACCCGGAAAGGCAGGAACAAAATTTATGGATAAGGTTCCAATCGTGGGATCAGTTAGAGATGCAATGAGTTTCAAGCCGGATGCCACAATGATAAGCGTACCCGCACCTTTCGTAAAGGATGCTGCATTCGAGGCAATAGATTCAGGGATCAATTTCATATACATATTGACAGAGCATGTCCCATTCCATGATTCAATGGCAATAGTCCACAACGCCAGGAGAAAAGGCGCAGTTGTCATTGGTCCTAACGGCCCTGGTATCACCGCAGTAGGCAAATGCAAAATAGGTATAATGCCAAACAAAATATTCAAGAAAGGCGATGTCGGCATTGCATCAAGAAGTGGAACGCTCACATACGAAATTGTTGATGCAGTCACAAAGAGCGGCATGGGAGAAAGCACAGTCATAGGTCTTGGCGGCGATCCTGTTGTTGGGCTGAATTACATAGACATCCTGAAACAATATGAGAAGGACCCGGATACAGAAAAGATTGTTCTTGTAGGAGAGATAGGGGGAAGCAATGAAGAACTTGCAGCACAATATATCAAGAAACATGTCACAAAGAAGGTAGTTGCATATATCACAGGTAGAAGCGCCCCGCCAGGAAAGAGGATGGGCCATGCCGGTGCAATTATTGAAAAGGGTGTGGGAACGGCTGAATCCAAGATAAAGGCATTTAACGAAGCAGGTGTGAAGGTAGCAGAGTACCCCACAGATGTGCCATCTTTACTGGAGTGAAATCAATGATTAAAAGAGATTTGGTATCCATTCTGGATATCAGGGATGATTTTAACGAAATCGTGAATCTTGGGCTGAAACTGAAGAGATCCAGGTACCAGACAAACCCAGTTGTCGAAGGCAGATCAATGGGGATGATTTTCGAGAAATCGAGCACAAGAACAAGAGTCTCCCTGGAAACAGCCATGTACCAGCTTGGCGGAAACGCGCTTTACCTGAATCCGTCTGATATGCAGATGGGCAGGGGAGAGACAGTCGAGGATACTTCAAGAGTGCTTTCGGGAATGCTTGATATTATAACATACAGGGCATTCGATCATGCAAATGTGGTCAAACTTGCAAAGTTTTCATCGGTTCCAGTAATTAATGCACTGGATGACAAGGAGCACCCATTGCAAATGATTGCCGACTTTATGACAATAGCAGAAAAAATTGGAAGTTTCCAGGGGAAAAAGTTTTCCTATGTTGGAGACGGAAACAATATGGTGAATTCTCTGGTTCTCACCTGTGCAATGACCGGAATGGACATATCAATCGGCACACCAAAAAAGCACGCACCTGACCAGTCATTCATAGATGAAGCCAGAAAAATTGCTAAACAGACAGGCAGCAAAGTTGCCTTAACTGACAATCCGGCTGAGGCAGTTGAATCCGCAGACATAATCTACACAGATGTATGGGTATCAATGGGAGAAGAAAAACAGAGAGAAGAGAAAGAGAGAGACCTGAAACCATTCCAGGTCAACTCCCAACTTGTAAAAAACGCAAAGAAGGATTATATATTTATGCACTGCCTGCCAGCCCATAAAGGGCTTGAGGTAACTGAAGAAGTTTGTGAGAGCATAAACAGCGTTATTTTCCAGGAAGCTGAAAACAGGCTCCACAGCGCTAAGGCAGCAATAGTATACCTCTTAAGCCACTAGAACAATAAACATATTTTTTTATACCCCTTTTTCTTTAAAGATGCATGGCTGAATTAACAGAATCTATGAAAAAATTTGGTATAGAAAATGGAAAGAAGCTGGATTATTTTGAAGTAAAATCTGAAAAAAGCAAAGGTAAAATATTGGTGATTTCGGAAATATGGGGACTTACTGCTTTCATAAAATCTTTTAGCAGGAGACTGGCCAGGGAGGGTTATGATGTAATAGCCCCGGACCTCTATTCGCGTGCAGAAGATAAGCCTGTTTTCACTGAGGAAAATATAATGGATGCAATGAGGCCAATGTGGTCGCTGCCTCCGGAAAAAAGGAGAGATCCAAAAGCCATAGCACAGGTTATGGGGAAACTGACTCCTGTTGGGAAGCAGATTTTTGAATTTGTTTCCGAAAAGAGGGAAGAAATGGAGAAAAGAATGCTATCTGATCTTGCATTTCTTTATGATCAGGAAATGAATGATGTGAGGAAGAAAGGAGTAGTTGGATTCTGCATGGGAGGAGGGCTTGCGTTTCAAAGCTCAGTTAAAAAGCATTATGATGCCTCCGTGGTATTTTACGGGGCAAGCCCAAGGAACCTTGATGATATAGAACACATAAAGGGTGCAATCTTTGGATTATATGCAGGTGAAGACAGTGGGATTAACGCAACACTTCCACAGGTAATGGAAAAAGTAATAAAATACAAGACTAACTTTGAGATGAAACTCTATCCAGGGACTTACCACGCATTTTTCAACGATACGGGGATGAGCTATAACAAAGAAGCCTCTGAAGACGCATGGGAAAGAGTAAAATACTTTTATAGGAGGAACCTGCAATGAGCGAGATAAAAGACGAAGAGGAAGGCATATTCGATGGATGTTTCTATGTCTGGGTGGATGTAACTAAAAAATACATGTCCGGCAAAGGGAAAACATTTAACGACTATAAAAAATTGAAAAAGGAATAATCATTTCGTGTTTTTAGCATATAAAAACAGGACATCTATGAAGGCCCAGTCCTTTTCGTGGTGGCTGTACATATTGGGAATGGACAACCTCTTTTTTGTATAATCCAGAACGGTTGATCTATTTCTTGCAAAATCCAGGACAAAATCCTTTGCCTTCCAGTTGTGTATCAAATAGATATAATCTCCAAGGTTGAAAATATTTTCCAGGAATGGAAGGTCAGAATCCCTGATGACTGAGCCAAAGGGCGAATTGCACAATACAGTGTCCCAGTGGCCGGAAAAATTGTTAATATTTCCTATCACGATCTCACAATTCTTAAAAATGCCGAGATTTTTTTTCAGGGCATCCTCCTGATCCTTATCCACCTCAAGGGCCGTAACAAATTTTGCCCCAAAATAAAGTGATCCATATGCAAAGGCCCCATTGCCGCTTCCCGCATCAAGAATAGTCTTGCCCTTAATATCTCCATTCATGAACGCAAGGCTCAAAACCTCTGAAGCCAGAACCGAATCTGTGGGATATTGTTCCAGTGAATTCTTTGGATTGTTAAAAGGTTCAAGCCCGGATAATTTAATCTCCAAATCTTTTTTGGATAATTTCACTCTTCCCTACTCTTTCCACCTATTGCCATTTTTATAACGTCCACTGCTACCTTGGTTGAAGCATCTCTGGACATGCCTCTAGCTCTCAAAATATCCTCAATCTTTCGGACTGCCCTCTGCTTTTTCCACGTTCCTTCTTCATGCGCAGCCAGAACTATATATCGAGCTATCTCCCTGTCAACATCTATACCAAATCTTTCTCGAATCTTAATCTGCCAAATTGGTATGAGTATGTCAGGAATATTCCTCAAATTATTGCCCTCTCTTCTCTGGGCGATAACTTTGTTCGGGTCTTTCCTTCTTTCAACTGGCATACTGCATAATTAGGTTTTGATAAATAAATTTATTTTTTTTCTTATTTCTTTTATTAAACCGGTACAATTCTAACTATATTGCTTCCTCTGATAATGACTGTTCCCAGTTTCCGGTTGAGTTCATCTCCTGTTTCTTCAACAGATCCCATAACCATATTCATGTACTCATCATAACCGGTGAGCACACCTTCAAGTGTTCTGTTGTCCTTTAGCAATAACGAAATTTTCTTGTTTAGATTTTCTTCTAATACTTTCATTGGCACTATCATATTCTTACCTCAGTTATATTCCTCGCCGTCAATATCTTCTTTTCTCATTATGAACTGAATCAATCCCCTAATGACATCTTTCATGTCATCCACTTCCTTTCTCAGGCTCACAATGTCCTTGTTTAGTCTTTCAATATCCTTTATATTAGTCTCTCCTTTCATCTCTCCATCTCCACAAATTCAGGTGCACTGTAATCAGGCGCAATTTTCCTCATTTCACTCCTGTTGCAGTTTTCACAGAAAAGTGCTCCGTTCTTCAGAACCAAGACTTCACTGCATCTGGAGCACCTGGATTTCAAAACGCCTAGCCTTTTCCCATTCAAGGTTATTTCAAGATTTTGACCAACCCTGATTATCCTCCCTCTTATTAGGTCTCCTATGTGAATGGTCTGCACTTTCCTCTCGTCCCTCTTATAATCCTGAACGTTTCTGATGTATCCATCGGCAAAGTATTTTTCAACCTTCCCGCTTTTCTCTATTCCAACTATTTGAATAGAAACCTGCCTCGAATCATTTTTCACAATTCTGCCATAGATTATATCCTCATTTTTAGGATAAATTTTCCGAATTCCGTTATCAACACTTGCCACAAGTTCCCTGTCATTTTTCACTACTTCACCAAACGAGGCAGAAATGATTTTTGAATTCACTTCCATTGTGTTTTTTCCAGGCAAGTATTCTTCAGAATATCCCAAAAAGTCCCCCGGAATAACAATGGTTTTTTTATTTCCGTTCATAGCAATCATTATTTAACTTGTTAAAACAATACATGTTATTAATGTTTTCAATTTTTCATTATTTTTCTGGGTTTTTATATGGGCTGATTCATCATATCCGTTGGGTTGCCGCCAGGTGAAATTATAGCACCACCCTCTGTTTATATCACATTTTTCCTCTGCACCCTAAATCATAAAGATATTGATTAATGAAAGAATCACATAGCGGGCTTGTGGGGTAGCTAGGATATCCTAATGGCCTTCGAAGCCGAGGACCCGGGTTCAAATCCCGGCAAGCCCGTTTTATCAAGGGTATAAAACTGATATCTGGCTGTAAATAATTTTTTGAGGGTTAGCTTAAAGGCCGATTATACATGCCACAAGTTCCCAAAGGTTCGCCGAAAGGCAAGGATTTCCTATAAAAAGAGGAACGAAGAAGAAAAAGGGAAACCTTTATTTTGAATTTAAAATGTGTTTTTCAATGGACAATGGCCTGTATGCGGATGGCGAAGAAAGGTTTGGTTTCTTCTCTGCGCACTTATACAACTTTTCTCAATTTATTCCCGTCTTCAGAAGGTATTATAAGTTCGTTCTGGGCGATCTTCAATCATTTCAAGCCAGCACGATAATGGATGTTGGCTGCGGAACAGGAACGCTTCTTATTCTTTATAGCAACCTGAACAGGAGTCTGGAAAATATAGGAATAGACCCATCAAAGGATATGATCGGAATCGCTTCAAAAAGAGCCAAATCTGGCGGAATTTCCCAGAAAACCAGATTCCTGCAGGGAAGCAGCAGGCTTATTCCTGTGGACAACAAATTTGACATTATTTATACAAGCATGAGTTTTCACCATTGGAGCCAGAAAACTGAATCAATTTCTTATCTTATGAAATTCTTGAAGCCCAAAGGAATTCTGAATATTTATGAAATGCTGCCACAAGCTGCTTTTTACAAAAAATCTGCGAATAAACACACAATGAGTGAACAACAGTTTGATGAAATAGGAAAAACACTAAATTTAGAACTTAAAATCAAAAGTGACAGGGAATTCATCAGGTGCTCATATCTTAAAGCAGAAGAATAATTCTTATTTTTCTCCCCTTTTCATTCTATTCCACGCACCCATGCCGCCCTTCAGGTGAGAGACGTGATTAAAGCCATTTCTTATCATTTGTGCTCCAGCAGCCCTGCTTCTGTGGCCAGTTGCACATATTAGGACATACTCTTCATTAGCGTTCAGTTCTTTCACCGTCTTTTTCAAATGGCCCAATGGTATGGAGGTTGCTTCCTTTATATGGCCTGCACTATATTCCCTGGCTGTCCTGACATCTATTATTTTTGGGTTTCCTTCTTTCATATTTGAGTCCAAGTCTTCAGCTGTCAACTCTTTTAAGCCAGGTGGAGTTTTGAAAAAATCAATTAGAGACATAGTTACCAATTAATAATGAGTATAAAACAAAATTGATTTTAGCGAAACAAAATAAGAACCCATTAAGACTGGCAATCTTTTTAGGATATATGTTATATTGAATTTATGAAGACATCTAATGTGGAAGTAATATGTCCGATGATAACACCATTCGATAGCGATGGAAAACCATCTAAAGAAAATCTCAAAGTTTTTCTGGATGATATGAAAGAATTTGGAATAAATAAAATATTTCCCCTTGGCAGCAACGGCCTATTCAACCTGATGACCCTCGAAACGAAAAAGGAATTTTTGAAAATGGTTCAGGACATTGCTGTGAACTTTGACGTACTTGTTGGCGTAGGTTCACAGAATACAGAAGAAGCAAAATCAATGGCAAAGTACGCCGAAGATTTGGGGTTTAACAAAATAGTGCTGCAGCCCACATATTACAACAAAGCTGAGCAGTCATGGATAATAAGGCACTTTGACGTTGTTTCTGAAGCATTTTCTGGAAAAATGTATATCTATAATATCCCCCAATTTACAGGGTCAAAAGTGGACATCGACACAATGAAAGCACTTGTTGAAAACATTGGAAGAATTGAAGGGATCAAGGATTCTTCAGGTGACATAAGGTTTTTCAATGAAGTGGCAGCGAATTTTTCAGACAGCTTAAAGGTTTACCAGGGCCAGGACGACCTTCTTCTTCAATCTCTGTCAATTGGAGCAAAAGGCGGAGTTTGTGGCACTACAAACATTAATCCATTGGTAACGGACGTTTACAAATATTTTATGGACGGAAATATCTCTATGGCAACCAAAACCCAGAGGATCTTCAACCAATTCTTCCGAATGGTTAATGAGTATCCATTTCCAGCAATGGTTTATGCTGCTTTCTACAAAAAGCACAACATAAGAGGAAAATTGCCGGACCCAATTAGTACAATACCAAAAATAGTGGAAAGCAAGATAATGGATGTGCTCAGTTACCCAACGCACATAGAATCCCAGTAATCTTTTCATTTTTCTAATAAACTATATATATAATCTTAAGTTAACGTTTTACTCTGTGAAGGAGGAGAAAAGCATGGACAAAACAACATATGTCAAGTTTGAAACTCCCGAGTCTTTAGAGAAGAAGATTCTGGAATTTGTAGAGAATTGCTATAGAAGTGGAAAAATAAAAAAAGGAACTAATGAGGTAATAAAGTCAATTGAACGGGGGGAAAGCAAGCTTGTAGTTATAGCTGAAGATGTTAACCCACCGGAAGTTGTTTACTTTATTCCCAAGTTGTGCGAGGAAAGAAAGGTTCCATTCGCCTACGTCAAGACGAGAGCGGAGCTAGGTTCTAAGGTAGCGATAAGCTCCACCGCATCGGTTTCTGTTACAGACATTGGGAAGAATGAGGAACTACTCAAACAGATAACATCAGAAGTAGCCAACCTTAATAAGTGAGGTGTTTTTGGATGTTAGACGACGCAACACCAGCTGAAGTTGTGGAATTAATGGGCAGAACCGGTATGACCGGTGAAGCTACAACTGTTAAGGTCAGAGTGTTGGCTGGTAGGGATCAGGGGAGAATAATTGCGAGGAATGTCCTTGGGCCTGTAAAGGTCGGTGACATACTGATGCTGAGAGAAACTGCAAGAGAAGCCAAGAAACTCTCAATGAGGTGAAGCAATATGGTAAGTAGAGAATGCAGTTTTTGCGGAACAGAAATCGAGCCAGGCACTGGAATGGTCTATATACGAAGAGATGGCGCCGTTATCAACTTCTGCAGCAAGAAGTGCAGGGTGAACCAGACAAAGCTGAAAAGGGTGCCAAGGAAAGTTAAATGGACCAGAGAGTACCAGAACTTGAAAGCTATACGAAAAGCATCAGAAGCACACAACCAGGAAAAGGCAGAGCAGGAAGCAGCTGAGGAAGCTCAACAGGAAGTGAACGAAGAAGTCAAGGAAGAAGTTACAGAGGAAGGCAGTCAATAATGGCAGTCGAAAAAACACTCATTCTGATCAAACCGGATGGAGTGAAAAGGAGGCTTACCGGGGAAGTCATCAAAAGGCTTGAGCAAAAAGGGCTCAATATAAAAGGCCTTAAAATGATGAAACTTAGCGTGGAGAAGGCAGAGAAACACTATTCGGTACATAACGGAAAGCCATTTTTCAAAGATTTAGTCTCTTATATTACAAGCGGCCCTATAATTGCAATGGTGGCCCAGGGAAACAATTCAATCTCCGTGGTAAGAGGGCTCGTGGGGGCTACAGACGGTTCCAAAGCTGCTCCAGGGACAATCAGGGGAGATTTTTCAATAAGCATTGACAAAAACATTATTCACGCATCAGATTCAGTGGAGTCATTCAACCATGAATACCCAATTTTCTTCGAAGAGCCTGAGATCTTGGATTTCTCATATGGAGATGAAAAACTATTCTGAGGTGTAATATTATTGTATGGAAACCCTCAGGCAGCCAATTGTTTGTGTTCTCGGACACGTTGATCATGGAAAAACAAGCATTCTAGATTCAATCAGGGGCACTTCCCTGATGAAAAAAGAGTCAGGTGGAATAACACAGAGAATTGGGGCAACTGAAATCAGCATACAGAGAATAATAGAGATTTCAGGAGGAAAAGTTTCAACCAAAATGTTTAAAATTCCGGGGTTGCTGTTTGTAGACACCCCCGGGCATGTAGCTTTTGCCAATATGAGAACCAGGGGTGGCGCTCTGGCAGATATAGCAATTCTGGTCATAGACATAAATGATGGCATAATGCCACAGACCATTGAGTCCATAAATATTTTAAGGAAATTCAAGACACCATTCATAATTGTCGCAAATAAGATAGACACGATACAGTATTTTGTTAAACCGAAAAACACAAGTTTTGCTGAGTTTCTAAAGGAGCAGAGGCAGGAATACGTCGATGAGTTAGATAGCAAACTGTATAATATTATAAACCAACTGTACCAGCATAATCTGGTAGCCGATAGATACGACAGGATTTCGGATTTTACAAAAAATATATCTATAGTGCCTTCCAGCGCTAAATACACAATCGGAATTCTCGAGATACTTATGACCATTTCCGGCCTTGCCCAGAGGTTTCTAACATCGTCTATTGTCCTTATCAGCAATATTGCCAAGGCAAACGTCCTTGAAATAAGAAGGGAGGAATCCCTGGGAATGACGCTTGATTCCATACTGTATCAGGGCAGGCTTAAGACAGGCATGTCAGTCTATGTAAATACTCTGGAGGGCCCCCGGGAAACAAAAATAAAGGCACTTTTTACGAATGTATCATCAAAATCCACAAAAGTTACTGAAAAAAGCGTTGTTAATTCAGCATGTGGTGTCAGAATTGCGATTTCAGACAAACTGGACGTAATTCCAGGAACAACTCTTATTGAGTCCAAGGGGAACAGGGATGAAATCATAAAGGAATTGCAGGAGGAGACCACAGTAAAAATTGAGCTAAATGAACATGGCGTTACACTGAAGGCAGATACTCTGGGTTCTTTGGAAGCAGTTGCTTTCGAGTTGAGTTCGAGGGGAATCAAAATACGATCAACACAGATAGGAGAGGTCAGCAAAAGGGATCTAATAGACGTGTCAACGTTGCCGGATCAGATTGACAGGGTTCTGGCAGGATTCAATGTAGAATTATCAACTGATGCCAAGTCCAACCTGATGAATTATGACGTAGCCGTAGTGACATCAAAGGTAATATATTCGTTGATTGAGGGCATTGAAAAGTGGCTGGTAAACAAGAAAGAAGAAATGGACGAGGAAAGCAAACAGGGAATGCCAGTCCCATCAAAGTTTATTATAATGCCGGAATACATATTCAGGGCAGCGAAGCCAATTATTGTTGGAGTAAAAGTAATGTCCGGGCGAATAAAAGTTTCAGACAAGCTGATTCGTGAAGATGGCAAATACGCTGGAACAATAAAGAGCATCCGTGATGGTGAAGTCTCAAAGAGATTTGCAGAGGCAGGGCAGGAAGTTGCAATAGCAATAGATGGCGTCACACTGAACAGGCAGATATCAGCAGATCAGCCAATTTATGTTGATATTACCGAAGATGTCGTGAAAAAACTCAGGGAAAGATCCCTGGACGAAAAAACAATGGAAACTCTTGAAGAAATAATCAAAATCAAGAGAAAGGAGAATATTTTCTGGGGAACGCGGGTATAGTGCCTTCAAAGCAAATGGCTCCACTTAATATGGCAAATTTTTGTTCAATAAAATATTAACGCGATAGTGATTAACAGCACAATAAGGCTGCCAGATGCAACCAGGTCTGTGTATGATGGTGTGTAGGAAAATGCGTAAATGAGCAGTGGAAGCAGAATGCCTCCCTTAATAACTGTACTTCCTGTTATAATTCCTGCAACGCTACTGGAATCTTTCTTTTTTATGGAGCTTCTTATGACAACTATCTCAGGAATAGAGCCAAGAACTCCAGGTATGATATATCCAGAACTGATATCCTGAATGTGAAGGTACGCACCAAGTATCCCCGTTCCCTTTGAAAGATATACCGAGAATATAAGAATGCAAAAAATGAAAAAAACCAGTTCTAAAAGGATCTTTCTGCTTAACACACCTTTCTCAATGTTTTCAGGCGTTTTCTCTCCCCTTTCATGAGAACCAAGATAATAGAAAGTGAAAAATGAGGCAATAACCACAGAAAATGTCAGCAGAAGGATGGCCAGTGAGCCGGATTTATCAAGCAGAATAAGAAACAGAATATAGATCGGAACAATCATGAGAAATGGAAAATATCTATTCTCTATTTTCGTCCGGGAGGATTTCAAAACTATAAGGAATATAACGAGGGTCACAACAACTGATCCTATCATTGTTCCGATTGAGATCCCGTAATATCCTACCCCTATAGACGCACCAGATACGGCAATCTCATCGAAACTGGTTAGAAAAGAGAAAAGGGTGAGCCCATAGATAAGCCCTGGTTTCTTCCCGGTCAGTTTTTCAATATTCTCATACAGCTCATCTGAGCTTAAGTCAAGCCCAAAGATTATGGCAATTACCAGAAATACAATTAAAGCAGGATTTGAAGTCACAAATGTTAAAAAGCCGGTTAAAATAATAAGGGATAAAATTGTAAAAATTTGTGTACGGTTCATTAAAATATTTATAGAAATTGTGTTGCTGTTTGTTGCGGCGTATTGCTTTCAGTTACCTTTGAACCCCGTTCATGCCGAACAATCTGGATTTCTTTCGGGTTCAGTCTCTCTTTTATGTATTGAAAAGCAACATTTGCTTTTTCAGGATCTCCACATGTAAAAAGATCCAGAGCGATCATACCATACTCGGGCCAGGTATGAAATGATATATGCGATTCAGCAAGCAATACCACGCCACTCGCACCTACAGGCTCGAATTGATAATAATCTGAAGATATCTTTGTGAGGTTTCCGACCCGGATGGACCTCTCAATTATCTCCATTAAATTCTCTTTTCGCTCCAGAAGCTCTGGTTCTATACCATACATGTCTGCTAGAATATGAATTCCCACGGCCACCTTCATCGTCCTCCATAGTTGCACCTCTTTGTGTATAGAGTAGTCATAATTTCTTATTATTTAAATATTGATATAAGTAGATCTAAATTCTTTTATTTGTCATCGGAATTAAAAACAATGACTAACTGACCTTGCGAGGAATAAATTAATTAATATAATTCTAATATTATATTTTGAAATATGTCATGTTTGTTTTTATCATTGGAAATTTTTCCTTCAGTGCGGAAAATTCCTCGAAATTAAGGTTAAGTGATTCCATCGTAGTATAGACTTTGGAGTTCACCCCCCTGTTGGCACAATCAAACGCCCCGGACAGCGGAGAAAACAGGTTTATTTCAACAGCATTTCTAAGAATTGAATATGCTCCCTCACCCATAACAAAAATCTTATAATCATTCTTCTCCAGCTCAAGTGATTTTAATATTTTTTTCCGGACATCTTCAAAATTATCGCCATTTAACTGGTCAATGGTTTCAATCCAGACCGTTCCAAAATCTATTTTTATTATTCCCTTAATGTCCCGTATCCTTAATTTATTCCCTATTCTGGCGTCTTCAACAGAAACAGCCTGGGCATCATTTTCCATGTTTTTCTTTGAGGCATGGAGAAATCCCCCCTTCATTCGCAAGTAAACTAGTTCCCCGGCTTGTATTCTATCGTCGCTTATGCATTCCCAGTCAGATGACTTAAAGATAAGATCTGTGCCCTCTACAACAAATTCTTTCAGGATTTTCATAAGTGAACTTAGATATTCATACCCCTTTGGAGTAACTTTAAAATCTTCCAGAAGGCCCCTTTCCTTCATAGCTGAAATGTAATACCTCACTCCCTGAAGAGTGATCCCTACTTCCCTGGCCATCACTGTAAGGTTTCTTTCTCCTCTGAGTATTTTGATCAACAAGGAGATTTCATTGATATTTACATCCTTCAGGGATGGTTCTGGGTCCATTGACCTGAATATGCCTCTTTGTATTAAAAACTATCTGACTCTTCATTAATTCCTTTTTTTAGATTTTAATTTATATATTTTTTATAGAAAATATACGCAATTGTCTTAACTCTGAAGCCAAGGCTTTATATATTCTAAAAAATAGAGAAATTGAGCAAAACATGTTAAGACTTACTGAAGAAGCTGGCAATCAAAAGGCGGCTACTGATAGAAGCATCGAGAAAAGCTTATTTTTTAGCAAAATGAAAAGTTCCAACGGCAATCTCAGCGAAAAGATTCTTAAAGATATCTCAGAGTACTGGCTCCTTGTTGGGAAACCTGAATTAAAGGTTATTGATGGTGGTGAAGAGGAGGCTGTAACGCAATTAATGCTTAAAGACGGGCTTATAGCCAAACTGAACGAGGAAAAATTTCCAAATTCATACCTGTACAGAAGTGCCCCCTTTGATGTGGCAAGGTCAGAAAAAGATACTTATATCTGCACCAGGGGAACAGCTGATGATGCAGGGCCTACAAATTACTGGCTCAATACAGACAGGGCCCTAGAAATAGCAAGATCCAGCCTGAAAGGGGCAATGGCTGGAAAAACCCTTTACATAGTGCCTTATTGGCTTGGACCTCTATCTTCCCCCTTTGGGCAGGGTGGAATAGAACTGACGGACAGCCCATATGTTGTGCTGAACCTGATGAAAATTACACGTGTGGGAAGCAAGGTCGCAGAACCAATGGCAAGAAGCAATTCATACGTGCTGGGAATGCACGCAACAGCAGATCTTAACCCGGATAACAGGTATGTTATGCATTTTCCGGATGAAAATGATGGAATGGGAACAATAATCAGCTTCAATACAAACTATGGCGGAAATGCATTGCTAAGCAAGAAATGCCATGCACTCAGAATAGCTTCTTTCAGGGCAAGGAGAGAAGGATGGATGGCTGAGCACATGATGCTCATAGGCATAAAAGAGCCGGAAGGCAGAACCACTTACATTTCCGGGGCATTCCCAAGCTCAAGTGGAAAGACTAATCTTTCAATGCTTCAACCCCCTGAGGATTTCAGGAAACAGGGATGGAATACTTACCTGATCAGTGATGACATTACATGGATGCATCCTGTTGCAGGAGAACTGAGAGGCATAAATCCAGAATTCGGATTCTTCGGTGTTGCCCCACATACGAGCTATACTACAAATCCAAGGGCAATGGACGCAATCAAAGGGGATACCCTATTCACTAATGTGGCAATAGATTCCGATAAATGCCCATACTGGGAAGGAATGCCTGATGTTCCTCGTGATCTTATTGACTGGCGGGGAAATCCATATGATGGCAAAGGCAAAGCTGCACATCCAAACTCCAGATTCAGCACTCCCATAAGGCGGTACAGAAACCTCTCCCCGGAATATGAGAATCCAGAAGGTGCCCCCGTAAGCGCATTTACTTTTGGAGGAAGGAGGAGTGACCTGCTGCCACTTGTAATCGAGGCTAAAAACTGGCAGGAAGGCGTTCTGTTCGGAGCAATGCAAAGAGTTGAAACCACTGCAGCAGCAATCGGCAATGTAGGAGAATTGAGAAACGATCCAATGGCTATGAGGCCATTTATGCCATATAATATGGGTGATTATTTCAAATATTATTTGGAGGTTGGAAAGAAACTGTCAAAACCGCCAAGAATCTATAACCTCAACTGGTTCAGAAAAGATGAAAAAGGCGATTTCATATGGCCAGGATACAGTTATAATATGTATGTTGTAAAATGGATAGTGGGAAGGGTAAATGGAGACATAAAAAAGGTGGTAGAAACTCCCATGGGAAACGTGCCTTCCCTGGACAACTTCGATTATGGTCCGGTAAATAGAAGCACCATGGAGAAATTACTGCATATAGACAGGAAAGGATTCATTGAAGAACTTAAGACCGTGAAACCATTCTTTGAGTCCTTTGGAAAACACTTTCCTGAAGAATTATGGGAGACTTACTACAATGTCATATCAAGGCTTAAAAAAAAATGAGATGAACAAAAATATAGAATTTTTATTTTTTAAGTCACTCCCGTATTCTGAAGGGCTTTCCCTCCAGCGGAGAATTAACGATGAATTGGTTAATGGTTCAGGAAAGGAAACTGTAATTGTATGTGAACACAACCCCGTTTACACCTGCGGGATTCATCATGAACAAAGCCCGGATGATATGAAAGATCTCTTTTACGTGGAAAGGGGAGGCGGGATTACTTATCATGGCCCGGGGCAGATAACAGCTTATTTTATCTTCAATTTGAACAAAAGGGGGATTAACATTCTTGATTTAATCAATTTTGTGCATGAAGTGGAGATTGAGTACCTGAAGTTGCACAAGATAAATGCCGAATCCAGACTGAAAAAAGAAACGGGAATATGGGCCGGAAACCAGAAAATAGCATCTACAGGATTCGCCATAAAAGGTGGCATTACAATGCATGGAATTGGATTGAATGTCAACACAGAACTGTCAAATTTCAGCTTAATAAATCCATGTGGATATGAATGGTCAGTAATGACTTCGGTATCAAAAATTAATAAAGAAATATATGAGATGGAAAATGAAAAAAGGCTTTTCCTCGAGATTCTAAAAAATAAACTGGAAATGAAATTGTAAATTTAAGAATTTAGTGTGCAATTGTCTGGGACTGTTCTCTCAGGAACTGCTGGAGGTAATAGAAAGAACCTGTACCCTTTCCGCTGATGCCACTCAGTTTCCATCCAACAAATGGCTGGGAACCGACCATGGCTCCTGTAGATCCTCCTCTTTCCCTGTTTGCATAGATAGTTCCAACTTCAACTTCATCGAAATATTTCTGGATTTCCATTGGATCCTCTGTGAATATTCCTCCTGTAAGGCCGTAATCAGACTCATTTATTCTCTTTATTGCATCATCGAGGTTCCTGACCTTGACTATTGCAAGAAAAGGAAGGAATAATTCGGTCTTTATAATGTCCGAATCGGCTGGGAGGTCTGTAACTATTGTTGGCCTGACAAAGTTTCCTGGCCCTTCTATCACAATCCCTCCAGATAAAACCTTTCCGCCTTTTTCTGCCAACTCAGAGTATTTCTTAAATTTTTCAACGGCTTCCCTGTTTATCACCGGGCCCATGAATGACTCCAACTTCTTGGGGTCTCCAACTACCAGTTTGTCTGTTGCTTCCTTAATCTTAGGAAGAAATTCATCATAGACCTTCTCATCTATATATGCAATTGAGCATGCGCTGCATTTCTGCCCTGAATAACCGAAAGCGGCTCTGTAAACGCCATTTACAGCCTTATTAATATCTGCCTTTGAGGTTACCGTAATTGTATCCTTTCCACCCATTTCCGTGATCACCACCTTTGGCTTATCCTTCATAGCATTTCTGTAAATGCTGATCCCTGCGTCCCTTGAACCTGTAAACAAGATTCCAGCCACTTCCTTGTGTGATGTAATGTATGGCCCTATTTCGCTGCCCTTTCCTGAGATAAAAGCAATATTTTCAGGAGGTACGCCTGCCTCAATGAGAGTTTTGACATAAAGGTAAGATGTGAGTGGAATATCGCTTGATGGCTTCAGAAGTACTGAATTTCCAGTTGTCAATGGCCCTGCAACCATTCCTACAGTAATTGCATAAAAGTTAAATGGTGCAATGACTGCAAAAACTCCATATGGTTTCATGTAAGACATGCTCTCTTCGTTATCATAGCCCTTGCCAGTGAACCGGACAAAACCCTGGTTCTCAATAAGATTCACTGCATAATATCTTAAAAAATCAATTGCCTCGTCAACATCTGCCATAGCTTCTGTTCTGTTCTTGCCATTTTCATATGCTAGCAAAGCAGAAATAAGAAATTTGTCCCGGGACAGCAAGTCAGCAGCCTTTAGCATAACTCTTGCCCTATTGACATATCCTGATTTGAACCATGGTTTCTGTGCATCTTTCAGCATCTTTAGTGCATTATCAACGCTTTTTTGTGAACCCGCCTGAAATACACCTATCTCATGGCCATCAACCGGTGATACATGTTTTATTTTATTACTCTCCTGGATCTCTTTGCCAATAATATTACTGTATTCCTTCCCAATATATTTTTTTGCATCCTCGCAAGCCCTGTCATACAACTGGTTAAAATCCTTTTCTTTCCCGTTTTTTACATACTTGACATATGTAATTTCGTTTTCAAATGGCATAATTCTTAATGGCTGTGTCATACATAAACGTTACATCATTTTTATGCCTAAAGGATATTTTTTTCATTGATAATTGCGCAATTTATACTGTTTTCTAAATATTTAACCTGAAGCAACCCAAAACAAATTTAAATATTTTCATCTGAGCATTCATTTTAATCACTAAGGAACAGGCAATCAACTTAAGATCAAACCTGGCAGGCATGGAAGTCAAGGCATATGTTAAAGTCCCATTCCATCATCAACAGTAATTGACTCTCCACTAATTCCACCAGAAAGCGGTGATAGCAGGAAAATGGAGGCATATGCTATTTTTAACGGATCCATTCTGTTTCCGGCATTGAAATTAAAAGGAAAGACCGCTGAGAAATTATCATCTTTGCCCACTGATCCCGGCAAAACAGAGTTTACCCTGATGCCTTTCTCCTTTAGTGCTGATGCTGTAATTCGAGTCATTTCCTCTATTGCATATTTTGAGATGGTATAGGCAGAGTGGTTTGCACCGAAGAGATGCCTGGATGCTCCAACGTTTACCATATTGGATCCAGGCCTCAGCATATCTGAGATTGCATAAATTACATTATACTGCGTCATCACATTTAATTTGAAGAAACTGAGAAGAAGCTCAGGTTTGGCCATTTTACTTTCGGATGGGCCCCAGGTGCCAACATTATTGATGGAACCATCTATGAAACCCGTCTGGGCCTTTATATCCCTGAGGCAATCCCTGACTTCCGCTTCATTTTCAATGTCGCATTTTAAAATTTTTATGTTTTTGTCAACGTCATTCGACGGAAAAGTGCCGCTCCTGGATAATCCAAAGACATTTGACCCAAGCTTGCTCAATAATCTCGCAGTGGACAATCCCTGCCCTGTACCCATTCCAGCAACTACATATGTTCTTTTTTCAAAATAATCTTCAATAATTCCCATGATGTTATAAGATTGATTGTCTATTTAAACAATGGGTCTTTATCAGTCCTGTCAAGCATTTCCCTGTTGAAAAAGTAATCAGACAGCGCCATCATATACGCTTTCTCACTTCTTTTTCTGGTCGATTTCTTCACAATTGTTTTAAATTCTACTCCTTCATATGAAATTTCTTCAAGGAACAAAGGGCCAGGAGGGGCAAGCTTCCTTGTTTTATACTCGCCTGAAAATGGATCATCAGGTGTCTTTTCATCCCTTGCTTTTTCCATGGCGTAGCCAACCATGAACCTTATCTGGTTCCACAGGAACCCCTTAGCTTTGAAAGAAACTGTTCTTATGTGGTTATTAAAGGACTCGCCTATTTCAATAACCGATCTTTTTGTATTTCTTCCATTCAGTTTGCAGAAATTAGAGAAGTCATGCTCCCCTTCAAACTTTTTAAGATCTGATATCCTTATTGAATAAAACTGATTCAATTCTGGAATAATATAAACATACTTTTTGAACTGAACCCTCCTCACATTGAAATTTTCATCAACGCCTGCATATTTATAAAAGTAAATGTCTTCCAAATTTGAGTTTAATATTCCGATTATATCTTCTGCATCGGAATCTGAATCAAGGGTTGAAGTGTTCATTATTGCAGATACGCCCCTGTCTGTCCTGGAACAGCACCTGAAATTCTCTCCGATGGAATATTTATCCAGTACTGAAATAATGCTATCTTCCACACTTCGTTTTCCAGTACCCCGTTGGAATCCTGTAAATTTCCCGCCATCATAGGAGAATGCAAAAAGATATCTCATCGAACTCAAATTTTACTATAATAATTAATCCTTATGCTTGCAATAATCATGCCAAAGAACGGAAAATGAGTTAACGCCAAGTATTATAAAAATGTCACAATACCATAGGTGTGTGGAACATTGCAGGATCAGGGGTGGCAGGCTCTTATCTGTACGGCAGGCTGAAAAATAGTGGATTTGACGTACGCATCTTTGACCCAAAGGTTGAAAATTTCTACATACCCTGTGGTTTCGCAACAAATGAAAACCTTATTAAGCCATTTCTTGATAATTTGAATATCGGTTTTGACCAGATATGTGAGGCATCCGGCACTCCTGTGGAAATAGTAGGGAACAATTTTGAACCAACAGAGGCAAGGAACTTCGGATTGTGCACAATAAATAAAATGAAAATGGAACAATTAATGGTTGGCGATAGTGTAATTCATTCAAAGTGCCCAGGACCAACTGATGATCCTGTTGTTGATGCAACAGGAATATCAAGATTCTACCTGCCACCTGCAGTGGGCGACAAGAAGATGTATGCTATGGAAAAGGTTTGTTCAACTTCAGATCATAAAAATTTCTATTTCTATTTCTTTCCAAAGGGGAGGGGATATTTCTGGTCATTCCCCCTCAAAGGCGGGTACCATATTGGAGCAGGAGGCATAGATCTCGAGGAAGTCAGGAGCTACCTGAATAAGTATGAATCAGAGAGGATTCTTTCAAGGAAGATCAGGATGAAACCTATTATGAAAGATATAACCAGCAGGAATGTGATAGGGGTAGGTGAGAGCATTGGGTATATTTCACCCCTGTTGGGGGAAGGAATAGTCCCTGCCCTGGAATCTGCTGAAGCATTATTTCAGTGCATTGCAAAAACAGATGATTTAATTGAAATTTCTGAGCTGTATCTCCTGAAGATCAGGAAGAGGATGGACGAATTCAACAGAATATCCGGCCTTGTTGAAAATATGCAGTCAGAAAAGGCGATTGCTTTATCGAATATTCTCTCAGCCAGATTAGCCCTTAATGAAATGAAAAAATTTGGGTTTGGTATAAGCTTCAGGAAAATTCTCTCTCATTTTCTATAGAATTCCGCCATCTACAGGAACCATTGAATCTGTAGTTGCTCCGAATGTGTCTTCGTCAAGCATTGCAAGGAGCATATTTGCCACGTGTTCCGGCAGAACTTCTTTTCTGAGTAGATTTCCCCTCTTATACTCATCCGGTGAGATGCCTTTTGCCTTTGCCCTTGCTTCAAGAACCCCATTTTCCCATATTTTAGAGTTTTTGAAGATCTTGTCAGGGTTGATGATATTGGACCTAATTCCAAACTTTCCGCCTTCTTTTGCAATATAGTGGGAGAGTTGGGCTGAAAAGGCTTTTGTTGTGCCGTATGATATCATTCCGGCTCCCGGGTTTGTGAGGTTTTTTGTTATATTGAATACGAAATTTCCCCCTATTCCCTGTTTTTTCATTATCCTGAATGCCTCCTGGGAAATTACAAAGGGAGCAAGTGAATTAATATTGAAATGCAGCATAAGTGTGCTCAATTCTATATCTTCCATGAACTCTGATTTCAGTATGCCTGCATTGTGAAATACAATGTCAATGCCTCCGTACTTTTCCTTTATATCTCTGATCATCTTAACGATCTTCCCTGTATCAGCCAGATCAATTTCATAACCCACAGTTTCAGTCCTGAATTCATTAGAGATTGAAGCAGCAATCCCGGAAATTGACTTTTCACGATCTGCACCAATTACTGTTGATCCATTCTCTGCAAGTTTTCTGAAAGCTTCAAGGCCTATGCCACTGGCTGCACCCGTAACCAGGCTTACAGTCCCTTCTAGTTTTCTTGGCTTGAATTTCTTGAGTTTTGCCTCTTCAAGTGGCCAGTATTCCATCTCGAACGCCGCCTTTCTTGGAATGAAGGAATGTTTTCCAATTTTCTCTGCACTGGAATTTACTCTCATGGAGTGAATAAACTGGTCCCTGATAATGGAACATTCCCTGTATGTTCTTGCTGCTGTGATCAGTCCGAATCCCCTGATTAAAACAATAGATGGAAAAGGATCGTGCATTGGGTATTTCTTCACATATTTACTGTATTCCTTTTCATATTTCTCAGCATAATCCTGTATTCTCTGCTCCAGTTCATCCCTACCAGGCAGGTAGAGATAATCGTACTTTGTCCGTATCAGCATATCAGGAGTTGCAGGGCCACTTTCCGGGAACAATTCTCCCTCCTCTGAACAGGCAATTTCCATTGCCTCATCAGACCTGTCAACAAGCAATATTTTTTTGTAGTTTTTTGATAGCAGCCCTCTGATTACAGGAAGGTCTTCCGCAAACGAACCATCGCTTTCAAATTTCTTTGTGAAAAGTGCTCCCTTTAACTTCTTTTCAACATACTTTCTTGCCTTATCCACAATCCTGACATGCTTTTCGTAACTCTCCCTGGCACTTTCACCAAAGGTAAACAGGCCATGCCTGGAAAGCACTATGCCCTCCACATCAGGTGTAATCCTGTTTACAATTTCCATTACCTTCTTTGCAAGTTTAAAGCCTGGCGGAAAGTAATCCAGAATTATGACATTCCCAAGTATCTTCTTTAATTCTTCCTTTCCCATCAGGGAATTGGTCAGCATCAATATATGATCTGAGTGTGAATGGTCAACGTATGAGTAAGGAATGAAAGCATGAAGAAATGTTTCCACCGATGGAGAAGGCTCAGAAGGATCAATCATGCTTTTTTTAAGGTAATCCATCATCTCTTCATCGCTCATTTCATCAATTCTTCTTGCATGGAGAAGATCTTCCATTCGTACGCCGGTGAACCCTTTCCGATCTATTGTGGACATGTCTGAACCGCTTCCCTTGACTCTCAGAACCTTTATCACCCGCCCTGCATGATCTGTTTCCAGTACCTTTACGCTTGCATTTCCACCACCATGTAAAACAAGATCATGATCCATTCCAAGTTTTCTCGCACTTTCAACTCTAAAATCTATCTCATCCAATTTTTTCACCTTCCAAATCTATCACTGGCCTTCCAGGCAGTGGAACTTTTTTGTTTCCATCGCCAGCATATTCTTCCACTGCTACTCCCGCAAGGAATAATTTTTCCAGTATCTCCTTATATTGAGTTATTGCACCCATTTCGTTTACATCCAGGTTCAGCTTGCCCCTGAATTTTTTTACATTTCCTATAATTGATTTTGTTGAAACATTCAAGTCACCCTGAAGGATTTTTCTCGCATCTTCTTTTAAGGATTCATTCCCGACAGTTATCTTAATGAGGGATGGCTTGATTTTAGTAACATTCTGGATTGCCCTTATATCTTCTGAAAGGGATAATACATAATCAAAATTCTCTACCCTGATCCTATCACCCTCCGAAATAACTTCTGCCCTGATTTCGCTGATTGAAACAAAACCACTCTTTCCCATCTGTTTCCATATGGTTTCTGAAAGGTGAGGGATAGCGCAGGATAGTACCTGTATCCACAATTCCCATATTTCTTTGACAGCAGATGCTGTATCCATCCCAAGATTTCCCAACTGGTTCAGATCCTTCAAAGTTTCATGGATGATTTCAACATAACCAGCCCTGATTTGAAAACTGTCCATCTTCTCAAAGTAATTTTTCAAATGATGCTTGAACTTGATTTTGAACAATTCGGTATAGTCATCTGTTTTAGATTCACCTTTCTCCAAGATCAGGCTGAAAACATTCTTTATTGTTCCATATACACTTTTTACATTCTCGATTTCTGTCTCATTCCAGTCAAGCGAGGAATCAACTTCTGCCACAAGTGCTACATACAGCCTGAATAAGTCTGCCCCATACTGCTTTACAACGTCCAGCAGGGAAATTGCGTTCCCCTTGCTCTTTGAAATCTTTGCACCCTTAGAAATAACCGTCCCTATAATTGAGATTCCTTTTGGCTGGTATCTGCCTTTAAACATTGCCATATGATTCATGAGGTAAAAAACAAGATGGTTTGACATATGTGGTGCTGATGTAATTCTCTGATCCACTCCATACCAGTACTTAAATTCCTTTCTTGCTTCCTGGGAAAGTTCCTTCATTCCCGGGTTAACTTCCTCAGTTCCATTATCTGTTATGTAGTCAAAAAAGTTGTCATCCAGATTCTCCGGTTCTTTATCATTAATAAGATGTGAAAATGTGTAAAAAGCTGGGTAAATAGTGGAATCAGAAAGAGACTCAATAACCCATTTCCCGTCCTGGGGAAAAGGTGTGCCTAATCCACGTTTCCGTGCACATGCCCTTTCTTCTATCCAGTCTATGACATCAAACATATTCTTTCTATAAAATTCAGGGTAGAAATTCATCTTTGAAACATTTTCCCTGACTTTATCCTTCCACTCTTCATTGGAGTAATTTATAAACCACTGATCGTGCATTATAGACACTATAACTGGCTTGCCATCCCTGGTCCTTGCAGGCCTGGACGTTTCATAAAACTCATACGCAAAACCTCTCTTAATGAGTTCATTTTGCATAATTTCCCTTGCTTCTTTGACGCTCTTCCCGCCTATCAGCGGCAGATCAGAAGCCATCACTCCACTGTAAAATTCGTCTTTGTACATTTCAGAGTTTGCGCGTGAAGGATCTTTATATTTAGCCAGATATTCAGAAGCACTTGATTTCTTATTTTCAAGATTAATTATACTCCTTCCCTCGAGGCCGATTCCAAGTTCATCAATGTAACTTAAGTCCATAACGGAATGCCCTGGCACACTATAAACTACACCTGTAGCCTGTTCGGGATTTATGCGTGTATTTCTGTAAACCTTAACCTTCACTCCAGTGGCAGGCACTGTATATTGGGAATTGAGTATTTCATCAGATTCCACAGCATCTTTTAATTCAGAATTTTCAAACTGGTAAAGTATCTTCTGGGATGCCTTTTCTGAAGTTATAATGATTTTATCATCCACCCTGATCCTGACATACCTGGAATCAGGATTTATCCACAGGTTAGTGACTGCAAAAATTGTTTCTGGCCTCAATGAGGCGGCAGCCAGATAAACATCCTCATCATTCTTTTTAAAAAGAACCATTACGAACTTTTCTATCGATACCTTATCTGTATCTCCGTCCTCAATATCATCCTCCCCCACTGCATTTCCATCTTCTATGCTATATAAGACCTGGTGGCTTCCCTGCTTCAGCAAATTCATGCTTCCCAGCTTCCTGAACTGCCACTGGACGAATTTGCTGTATACAGGATCTATTGATCTGAAAGTCCTTCTCCAGTCAATTGCGTAACCGAGAGTTTTGAAATCCTTTGTGATTTTTGAAGAAAAATAATTGGCAACATTCAATGGTTCCTTGAAGCTATTCATTATGGCTTCAACATTCTCTTCGTTTTCATATTCTGCAATGTATTTCCTATAAAGTGATATTGTTTTTTCATCTCCGCGCTTGATCTTTTCCGAGATGGAACCTATAGGAGTTCCACTTTCGTGGAATCCCATGGGAAAGAGAACGTTAAAGCCTCTCAGCCTTTTGTATCTCCCAACAATATCAGCAAGAGTATATGTTCTTCCGTGGCCAACATGAAGGGGCCCACTGGTATATGGCCATGGAACCGTAATCAGATATTTTTCCCTTTGATCAGGTTCCGGGTTGAAAATGCCGCTTTCTGCCCATTTTTCCTGCCATTCACTTTCTTCAGCCATTTAGATCATTCTATAATCAGCACAGCAGCCGCTATGGTTGTTGTCCATTCATCCCCTTTCAGGACCACAGCGGTGGAGCATATATTTCTTGTCTGAAGAATTCTGTCTGTTAATCTGTATTCTTCCTTCTTTTCATCCCATATGAGTTGATCCTGTTCGCCTGTGGTGCTGGCAAGCATCTCTGCAGCCAGTTTTTCGGCAAAAAATCCTGCTTTCTTTTCTGTTTCGCCAAAGCTGTGGTGTTCGCTCAGGTATCCCCACTTGCTTCTGTCTGTAGGAATGGCGTATCCAATTGCAGAAGATAGCATCCTGTTCATTTCATTAGATGCATTTCTCGCCAGGACAGTAAAGAGGATCTGGCCCGGGTTAAGATGCTTCAGCCCTTCTTCCCTGCCTATAACCTGGGCACCTGGCGGAAAAATGGAAGTGACTGTTACAATATTGAACTGTGCAATGCCTGCATCCCTAAGTGCCTCTTCCAAAGAACGCAGCATGGTATCTCCCCTTCCTACCCCTCTGGTAAAGAAGAGTTTGCTTGGTACTAAATTAGTCATACAAAGGTGAATACATTCACAAAATAAAACTTTAGTTAGGGAATAACAAAAAGTTGGTTCTATGTTAACTCGGGTTCGATAAAAAGTCAAGAAAATGCAATGAAATCAAATTCACAAATCAAGGGTGACATCTATGAAATCACCATTATCATCACTCTTATTCATGGTAGCAGCCTTAGGGATGGCATTTAGATCTCCGGAATGCGGATACTTTCCATATCTAACTGTAATTTCCACATTATCCTTGCTTGTTGCAAAATCCTTCAGTTCAATTGGGAACAGGTCCTTTTCTTCCATAAGGAATATCAGTTCATTAAAAACATCAACTGCCAGGAACTGAAGATTATTTTCCCACTTCAATACGCTCTTCAAATATTCTTCATCCGTAAATTGCAACCCTTCAGTTTTGCCAAATACCGTTTCTTTAAAGCTTTGAATAATAGATGTAAGCAGCCCTTTAAAATCAGTGTCAAAAATCCTGATTCTTGTATCTGCCTGATGATTTAGAATTTCATACATTATTAAAAATTATTAAAAAAATTTAATCTTCTGGTCTGTCAGAAGATATTACGGGTATTGCTTCGTTCAGGTTGAGCCCTATCTCGTCCTGTGATAGTTTCCTTCCTATGCTGTTCTCGTAGAAGTTCAGGATGGATCTCTTTTCTTCCAGTGTGTATTCCCTGAAGTACTTTTCTTTCTTGAGGTTCTTTCCTGTTCTTTCTTCGTATGTCTTTGCAGGGATGGAGTACTTTCTCTGGGTCGCGTCCCTGTACAGTTCAGGTATCACGTTGAATGCACAGAAAGGCACAACCCTTCCATCAGGCATTGCATAGTGTATATCACATCTCTCAACCCTGTCCACATCGTATGTGTATGGGTCCATGAAGTGCATGAATCCTATGAACATACTCTTGTAGTGGAAGGCTTTCAATCCGTGGTAGTCTCCCTCTGTAAAAGCGTTATAGACCATATCCTTTATGCTGAAATCCTTTGGTGCCTTTTCGTAATCAACGAATTTCTTAAGGCTGGCAAGCAACTTGGCTGCAGAGGTAACTTTCCTTACTGTCTTGAATGATGAATCTTTGATGTCATCAGCAAGCTCGCCTATGTACTCAAACATTCCCCTAACATCTATGAACCTTGTGATTGGGGTTATCTTGTCTCCCTCCTTGAACAGGTAGGTACCCATTCCACAGGCAAAGTGGATAGATAGTTTGTACATGTCTTTTCCTTTCAGCTGCTCAACAAAGTTTGAAACTTTTGTTGTAGAAGGCACTGTGAAGAAATCCTCTCTTCCTATCATGCCATCTGTCTGCTGTTCTATTTTCTTAATGCAGCCAGGTATTGTCACTCTCTGTTTTTCCCTCATCCTGTCTGGCATTCTTCCAACAAGGCTGACTGGCTGGAAATTAACTGCCCTTACCGAGTCTATGTTTGAAAGGCCGAACCTGATTGTGTCTCCCAGGTACATATCATTTATGCCGCCTATTACAGTTGGAACAAGAACAACACCCATTGGTGCATTTTTGTAGTTCTGCAGTGCTGCTGGTATTTCCCAGAAGTTCTTGGGGTTTGATCTTGGGGTAGGACCATCAAAACTTGTGTATACAACATTGGATCCGGCTTCTCTTATTTTCTTTGGGAAGTCAGGATCAAAGGCTGCCCTTACACTGTTCGTGTTGAGTTGTATGTGCTCATACCCTTCTTCTCTTGCGATTTTTATCACATCAAGGATATCGTCCCTTATTGTTGGTTCTCCACCGGTAATCTGAACAGCGTTTGCTCCAACAGGCTTTTCGTTCCTCATTCTTCTCAGCATCATTCTAACCTGATCCTGGGATGGCTCGTATATTGGTTCATTTTCTTTCGCATAAAAGAAGCAGTACCAGCATGAAAGGTCACACCTGTTTGTTACCACAACATTGCCCAATCCAGTGTGTGATTTATGTTTTACACAGAGACCGCAGTGTGTAGGGCAGACAATTTTTGATTCAAGGTATGCAACGTGCGGGTTCAGTATTTTGACTCCCGGGTCCTGCCACTTTTTCGCTTCCTGGTACATATCGTAATCTTCCCAGTATTTTTCCTTGGTTATTCCATGTTCTGCACATTCTTTTATAAGTTTGACTTCGCCTGCATTTTCGTAAACAATGGCCGGAATTCTCATCTGGTCGAACTTCTCGTCATCAACACATATGGGGCACAGACTCTCTGTTACTCTTATCAGCATCATGTCATCAGAAATTAAACTCCTCATAGCTCCAACGAACTCATCAACTGTCTTAAACGGTGCATTCTTGCTAATCTCAAAGTCACTAGCAAACCTGACTTCGGGATATCTATTCCTTTCTTCCATTGCAATCAATTTTTTTTCACCTTATTTCTATTGTAGACATTACAGTATTAAAAGTGTTTTGTAGTTTTTAGGGCTACTTATGAAGAAACATAGATAAACATTTCTCATCTTCATTTTATAATGAATAAGGCGATTTAGCAGACATTTATCCATATTGGCGAATTTTTGGTATTTTGAATCATTTTTGTTTAATAATAATTGACCCTAATATCTTATCCTAAGCCAGCAAAATATGATTTTATTTAAATATTTATGTTCCATTGCGCAATATGGATATTTTAGTTTTAATCACTACAAAAAAGCAACAATTATGCTAATGATTTTTCAAGCCAGCCCTATTATCAGGGCACCTTGCTGGCAAAACAAACTGATTGTTTTTTATTTGCAATTAATATCTCTCAGCGATTGTATTTCATAACAAATATTTATAAACAGAATAACCTTAATGAAATGTATTTCATGGCGAGTTATTATGGCAGTTCCTTATAGAATAACAATCAGATTATCCGAAGAAGATATGCAGAAAATGGAAAGTTTACTTGATAAATACAATTTTGAAAGCATTTCTGATATTATCAGAATGGCCATCAGGCAATTCATGGAAAAGTATGATGATGAGGGAATTAATAAAAAAGTTGAAGTTCAACTAACAAGGAAGATGGTTGATGATCTCAATTCATTGCTGGCCAGGGGAGATGCCATTTCGATAGATGACCTAATTAGAAGTGTTTTAAAGGAATACACAAAGTCAACGCTGACCAGGGAAAAAGAAAGATCCGATTCTGATTTGAGGGATTAAATTCATGGTCGTTATTAGAACTAATGGAGAAGCACTCAGAGAATGTTTTGGAAATGATTGGAACAGAACAATCCAGGATTTTTCAAGAGTCATAGGATTCAGTTTTGAGGGGGAAGACAAAACCGACATCAAGATCGAACTGAACCCGGATAGGGCTGATTTGTACTCAGTAGAGTCAATTCACAACCAGTTGGAAATATTTGCCAGAGGGGTTCATAGAGAGGGAAGGTTTTTGTCCGGAAACCTGAAAACTACTATTAAAGAAGTCGCATCAAGGCCTTTTTTCATTGCATTTGAAACTGATGGTATAAGCCAATTCTTCCATGGCAATCGCCTGTGCAGCGATTTTCTGGAATTTTCAGATAGAGTTTCGGAGTCTGTCGGCAAGGCAAGGAGGAAATTTGCAATAGGTGTACATGACAGAGAAAAAGTGATCGGGGAAATCAGTTACAGTTCGATCTCCAAGGATGAAACAATGACAACTTACGATGGTCTTACAGGTAAAATTTCTGATCTGTTGAATGAACACGAAAAGGGTATAAAATACCAGGCATTGAACAGCTTGAACAAGGTTTTTGCTGTGTCAGATGAATCAGGAATAATGTCAGTGCCACCTTTTTTTAACTCGTACAGAACCAGAACCACATCGGAAACAAAGAAATTGTTAGTGGATATTACAGCAACTTCACAGCAGGGATTAGATCTTGGCTTCAGGCTTATGGCGGGATATTTTCTCAGCAAAGGCATTGATGTCACAATTCCAGCATCCTTTTCCAATTATGCAGGCATGCTGAATTCAAAAAAAATCGAGGTCAGCGATAAACGCATTAGAAAGATGACAGGACTGGGCAAATTAGATAAGGATGAGATTAAAAAATCACTCTCAAAAATGGGAATTAGCTATAGCAATGGCCAGTGCAAAGTGCCACTGTGGAGAGTTGATCTAATGGGAGAAGTGGACATAATAGAGGATTTCATAAAGGGTTATGGAATTAATAAAATAGAAGAAAAAACACTAAACAACAATTTTATAGGCACAGAGAATGAACTGAATAAAGCTTCAAATTCTCTGCGAAATATTATGGTCAGCCTTGGATTCCAGGAAGTCAAGAATTTTGTTCTTGGCGATTCCTCCAGCAAACACCAGTTCTTCAAAGTCAACAACCCTAAAAGCATCGAATTCAGCAAAATAAGGGAGAACCTCTTCCAGAGCGTACTATCATCATTGGAAAAGAATAAAGCTGAACCATTTCCGCAAAATATTTTTGAGGTTGGTGATTCAATAGATACATCTGGAAAGCAAAAAACTCTAATGGCTTGCATTATGAGTGGCAATTCGGCATCATATGATGCAATGAAAGGGGTGCTTGAAGCCATACTTCGTTCAGTGGAAATAGAAAATCTCTCTATCAGGGAGACTGAAACGGAAGAGCTAATAAGAGGAAGGGCTGGGGAAATAATGATAGGGGACAAACCAAAATCTGCAGGGCTAATAGGCGAAGTGGACCCTATAATCATTGATAAATTTAAAATTCCATTCCCGGCAACATATCTTGAACTCAATTTGGAAGATATTATTTCAAAAGCCAGGGCAATTTGAAACCTCAAGAAACTCGATAAGTTTGGCAAATCAAAGAGTGTAATATTCTTAAACATTTTAATAGTTCAATTGTATTAGCGATTTCGGTAGTCAAGAAATGGAACTCCAGGAAATTGAATCTATAAAGAAATTAAGAGGCTGGTTCAGCCGAAATTGGGAATTCGCAGGAGTCCTGTTACTATTTGCACTCTATATGTTTCTATCTAATTTTTACATGTGGGGGCAGACATTCCTTGATGGATTTGGGAATTTCTCCGGTGGCAGTGATCCATATTTCAATTATTATATTATACTTAGGATACTTGCAACGCATGCATCGCCGCTCCACACAATTGGACTAAATTACCCTATCGGGTCTGGAAACCCAAGGCCACTATTTTTCCACTGGATGATTGTATTTGTTGCAACAATCACCGCACCTCTATTTGGTGGCGCAACGACCGCAGCATATTACTCATTTATGGAATTTGATGCTGTCTTTGGTGCTCTTTTGATCATCCCCGTTTACCTTTTGGGAAAGAGCATCCTTGGAAGAAAAGCAGGCATGATAGCTGCAGTCCTTTACACTTTAATGCCAAGCAACCTTACATCTGGAATACTTTCAGATGGGAGAATGCATACGCCAGAACTTATCTTCGCATTCTTTGCGATATACTTCTTTGAAAGAGCGGTGCAGAGCGCCAATAAAAACAGGGTAATAGAAGGAAGCTTATTGAAAGTAACTTCTTATTATGAAAGTATCGTAAATTACATTCGCTCGAATAAAAAACCAACGTTTTACGCTTTATTTGCAGGTGCATCATATGGTGCCCTTATGTTATCATGGCAGGGACATGCTTATATTCTTGCAATTATAGCTATATATGTTGTTGTACAATTGCTGATAAATCTTTTCCTGTCCAGAAACACTGGATATCTGCTTTATATAACAGCAATCTTTGTGCCTCTTGCCTTTGCAATGGGCTATTACTATTACTTCACAGCTCCAAACGCACCGGCAATATGGTTTGTCCCACCTCTTCTGATAGGAGTGGCTGTAATTTTCATAGCAGCCCTCATAGGAATTGTCGGCAGAAAACCATGGATAATTGCAATTCCGGTTCTTGTTTTGACCGTGGGTGCATTTGTTGGAGCACTTTACTTCATTTCTCCACATATATATGCCGAAATTGTTAGTGGTGAAGGATACTTCATTAAATCCAGGCTCTACTCTACAATCGCAGAGGCTCAGGCTCCAGCGCTTGGCCAATACATTGGTGGGTTCGGAGTCGCCCAGTTCGTGGTTGGAATAGGGGGATTCATGTTTGTAATCTATAAATTTATCAAGGAAAAAACTGATTCCCTCGCATTTTTAATTATTTTTTCAGGTGTATCCATATATATGAGTTTCACAGCTGCAAGATTTAACATCACAGCGTCACCAGCTTATGCAATTATGGGGGGAGCTCTCCTGTATTATTTTGCAGACATACTAAAACTCGCCAACGTAAAGGACGATACCAGAACTAAAAAAGCTTTCAGGAAGAGAAGTGGAATTAAAGGGGATGTCTCATGGCTCCAGGCAGTAATGGTTCTTATAGTTGTATTCGGAATATTGATTCCGTCCGGGCTTGGAGTGATGTCAGCAGCAGTGCCCGTCAACTCAGCTTCAAGCGTGAACCACCAGGTATATTCATCATTGCCGGCATTTGCAAAACCACCACAGTACCTTGCTAACCAGAGTGCTTATTTTGGCCAGACCGGGTCAGATATAACAAACAGCAGCAGCCCTCTGTCCCAGTCAATGGCATGGTTCGCCCAACAACAGGCAAACCTTTCTCTTGAAGACAAGCCTGCCTATGTTAATTGGTGGGATTATGGCTTCCAGGAACTCTACCAGGGCCAACACCCAACAGTTGCGGATGATTTTCAGCAAGCGTATCAGGTAGCGGGTCAGATTCTGCTCTCCACTAACCAATCTCAAATTATTGCACTTTTCTCTGCGAGATTAATGCAAGCTTCCCTGGACAATTCAAGCGGCAAGTTTTCTCCAGGCATGCAAAATGTGCTTTCCCAGTATTTTAACAACTCTGAAATTAACCTGCTTCAGAACATATATAAAAATCCAGTGCAATATGAAAGCTGGATTAGGGAAAATTCAACAATATATGGAAAATTCAACTCAAGCATATCCAGCGCAAATGCATATTATGCCCTCGAAAAGGGTCAGCTGGCTTCTAAACTAAGCCTGCCAGATCTTGTTAACCTGTACCAGGAACTTCAACATGTGACAGGGTGGAGTATTCAATATATTCAGGTTGACCACACATTGTTTCCGCTCTCAGCTGTAAACACCGGAACATTCTATGCGCCTTCTTACTTAACCAACACTCCAACATACACAACGTCATCCGGAGCTATAGTTCCTTATAACTATTATCAAATCTATGCAGTGACCACTAATGGCACATTTCCACTCAATCTAACGCCGCCTACTGCTTCAGTAACATCTTATCAGCTGGGATACACTCCGGCATTTTACAACACCACAATTTACAAAACACTGATAGGGTTGCCACCTTCAGCTGTGGGGCAGACAAATGGGATACCCGGACTTTCGTACGGGAGTTCAAGGTATACCATGGAACCCGCATACAATATGAGCAATTTTGAAATTTGCTATGAGGGTGTTCCATATAATCCTTATACAAATTATTCGAGCCACCTCAACAATTTCACAGTTAAACCACTTCAAAAAGCATATTCCCTTGAACATTCTGGGAAAGGAACAGCTTTTATTTTTCCCAGACTGTCATCAATAATTCAATCTTCTGATCCAATAATAAGATATTTCCCCGGTGCAGTCGTTGAAGGACAGGTCAAAACACCTGGAGGAACACCTGTTCCCGGTGCCAGAGTTACCGTTTATGACCAGTACAACGTACCTCACAGTACAGTTGTAACCAATAAGAATGGCTATTACAACATCACTGCATTGCCCGGAAATGACACATTGATCTATTCGTATGGTGCACTAAATAAGCAATTTTTGGAGGGGAAAAGCTTCCTATCCTCCAAGCAGATATTTGTAAGCAGAGCTATGGCAGAAAGAAAAGTCTATGGAATCAACGAAACAACGGGCCTTCCTAATTATTACATACAGAAGAACTTGATTACTTCAAGCACGTCTGCAACTGGCAACGTAACCCTGCAAACACCAACCTCAACGGGTGCCAAGAACACGCCAGTAAACAGTGGAAGGATTACAATGGAAAATAGCTCATCCAACCAAAAATTTGCTGTTAATTTAGTGAACGGGAAATACAATTTCCAAAACATACCCATGGGAATTTACAATGTAAGCGTTCACACAAACGGCACTACTTACAATGACGTAAGCATCATAACAATTGCAAATGGTACTAACATAGCCAAGAATATAGTCATCCAGAAAAATACACTTAATGTTAAAGTAAGCTTAAGCGGAAAAGTGGCTTCCGGAGTAACTGTAAATATTGGAGGAAGAAAATTCATAACCAATAGCACAGGGCAGATAACTGCAGGAGTAAATTCCGGCAGTTATCTGGTGAGTGCAAGCTTTGGAGATCTTATTTCAAATGTAAACAAAGTAACATTCCAAAACCTGAATACTACCAAATTAGTAACATTGAACCTCAGGAGAGGCGTAAATGCAACAGTAACATTAACGGGCCCGGAAGCAAATGGAAATCTTTCATTGCTTGAGAATGGAGATTTGGGTGCCTACCAAAACCTTACAAACGTTGGGAATAATGTGTTTACTGGCCTTGTCGCTCCTGGGTACTATACAGTATATAAGAATGTCAGCAATTATGTGGTATTTAATTCATTCAACATAAACAAAACTTCAAGTTTTACGTTCCAATTTACAAAGGGCCTTAATACATCTGTTATCAATAATAATGTCAATTTAAGCCTGTATTCAGGAACCATAGGAATTATTTCCGGCCAAAGCATACTGCAATTCAGAGCCTCGAAACTTAAAAATTTAACTGTGGAGTTGCCATCCAATTCTAAATACACTTTCTATGAAACAATTAGCAAAGCAGGAAAGAATTACTATGCATCCACAACTTCGCACATCACTTCGACTGGACTCATTGCTTTAAAACCCACAAACGCCACAATTGAGAGAATAGAAGTGTTTAATCCGGGAATTACGGGGTCATTCAACTCTCTTTCGGCTGTTGGTTCAGGAGCAGCAATTTTCAACTTATCCGGAAATCCGTTTGAAGCTGTAAACATAAGTGGCGGATATGCCACCATTTTTACACAGAATCCCTCTCTAAGTGGATTCTCGCTCAGGGTTTATAGTTCCGGATATACTGGAATGTCTGATAAGTTGAGCCAGTCTGTAGCCGTGCCACTGATAGTAAGTTCAAAAGAAGTAACGTTAAATTTCCATGCCAACCAAAAAGCAGCACTTCTGAATGGAAAGTTGAACGTATATGGCACATCCACTGCAACATTGCAAATAATAAATGGGACCGCAAAAGCTTCGTTGCCTTCAGGCAGTTATGTTTTCACAATGACCGGTGGCAATATGTATGCTTTAAACTACACAAACACTTTCACAGTGGGCATGTCAAATATGTCATTGAACGTAAGCTATACACCAAAGGTCACATTATCAATTTCCAACGCAAACACAATGGATATCTACAACAAGAATGGAAACCTGGTTACAAATCCATTCATGATGTCTCCTGGAAATTACACCGTTTACTCAATAGCTGGCAACAAAGCTGCTATTCAGGAAGTTACTCTCTCACAGAACACTACTATGGCAGCATCTCTAACACAGTCCTATAGCCTCAGTATACTGAACAGCAGAATAGGAAACCAATCCCTGAAAATAATGGCCAATGGGCACATTCTGGCTCTGCCGAACATGAAGAATCTGCTTCCTGCTGGGCAATATTACGTAAACCTGACTTCACATATTGTAACAGGCAGTGGTGAATTCATTTACTCCGGAAGCAAGAACATCGACTTAACCACCTCAACAAGCCTTACCCTGGCAAGAAATAATTACACCTTCAAGACAAATGTGAATGGGAAACTTTCCGCCAGCGGAAATCTGGTATCAGGATACTTTTTGAATATCTATAAAAACGGAACGATGGTAGATCAGGCAGTTACAAAAAGCAATGGAAGCTTCTCGCTCCATCTCTTTAATGGAAATTACACCTACTATGTGTACTCCACAGATTATAGCATGGCCGGAACAGGAGTGTTTAGCATATCTCCTTTTGAAGCCACGGATAATCTGGCCATAAGGGCTACTAAAGCTAACTTGATTTCATTAAACACCTACGTATCTGGAAATCTGAAATCCTTGCCTGTCAACATAACATTGAATAAAGAATTGTTCAGGATAGGGTCAAATGGAAATCCCATACTGTTGCCATCAGAGAATTATGCTTTCTCTGCATACATGTCTAATAGTGTTACAGTAAACGGCTACACAACCTCTTACGCATACAGGAACTCTCAGACAGTCAACACAAATGAGTCAAGGGTCGTTAACCTGTTTCTCAGCAAGATTCTAATAGGAAACATAACAATATCACAGAAAGAGGTCAGCAATACTACTGAATATCACTCTGTAACGTACAACCTGACATTTAGAAACCACCTTAATTCAATGGAAAATATAACTCTTGCATCAGGCAGCAGTGCATGGTCAATGTCTTTCAACAAGTCAGTGATCCACAACCTTGCAATCAACAAAACGGTAAGCATAAAGGTAACTTTAACCAACAAGAAATTGGTTCCAGAAGGTGTCAACTCAGTTCCAATCAAGATATCTTATAACGGTGGCTCCCTGAATGACTATGTAAAGGTTAATTTAACAAAGAACCTGAATTTCAGCATCAAGGAACTAAATACTGCCCCAAGCTATAACAATGGCTCTTCCATCTTACAATATAAGGTCACTAACACAGGCAACACAAGGGAAAATGTTAATCTGTCAATAAACTCGTCATTAATACAAAGCCTGGTTACAGAAAACTGGAACGTTAGCCTGTTATATAAAGGACATGCGGTAAGCAATATTACCTTGAATTATTCGCAGTCAAAAGTGATCAGCATCGTCTTTACTCCAGGATCACACCCGGTGAGCACATTTAACATAGCAGTCGTCGCCAATCTTACAAATACAAATGAAACGAAGTATATATCCATCCAATATACTTCACCAAACGTTCCGGGTGTTACGGTGTATTCAAAGGGCCCGGGCGTAATCTCGAACTATACTGGCGATCCATTTGCAACTATTGAGTACGGGCTAATAATAATCGCAATTGCAGTAATAGGAGGAATATCTACAGTGGCAATAAGGGGGAGAAAGAGAAAATGAATAGGCGAACGTTTATTGTAGTTTTAACCATACTATCAGTGGTAATGATGTCTGTTCCCGTCACATTTGCTTCAGCAGGTGCAACGCACACTCATCAGGCACAGGCTAATGCTCTCAACAGTAAGGAATCAACTTTTTTTTCTGGCGGCGGCTTCAAGTCATCAATCTCCCTCATATCCCAGGCATATGAAGGGCAACACTTTTCCGTTTTTGTAAACTCAACTTCAGGCTATTCCAACTATAATGCCACGCTATACCTGGGAGCTAATTATGTCAAGGGGATGTCCCCTGTAAATACAACCCATAAGAGTTCAAAAAATGGATTCTTTGAGTTCAGCATCACCGCTCCTGAAGCTGCTAACCAAACAATTCATGGAACTGTAATCGTTACTGCAACATTTCTTGGCACACCGGTAAATTACACATCCTCATTTAACGTCAAGGTTTTTGCTCCAATAAAACTGTACGCAGAAATCTACAATTCCAATTATGTGCCTTACTATAACGTATCTCTTGATTTTATAATTAATGGGGTCACCCTGAAAACAGAAACAATTAGCAAACTGTCGCCATATTCAAAGAAGAGCCTCAACATTACAGTAATATCAACTGCTGTAGATTACGGCAAAGTCAATACATTTCAAGTAAAGATTCTTCACTCAGCGTCATATAAAAGCGGACTTTCAGTTTCCTACACATCTAAATTCTTCTATGGCAAACCTGCAAACTATAACTGGATATATTACATAGCGGGCATAGTAATTGTATTCATGGTGTTTCTGGGGCTTTCATCCGGAAGAGGAAGGGGGACAAAACAGCCTAAATGGAGAACAAGAAGGGAGAAACCTAAAAAGATCGCCAAAAAATAATCAAAGGAATGCTTTAATAGTAATAAATTCCCTTTCTATCTGGCTCCGCCTGCTGCTTTTTCTAATCCCGGAAACCTTTACTTTGTCAAAATTCTCTATATTTGCTATCCTTGCTGCAGATATTATATTATCATGTGTTTTATGGGGCATGCTTGTACCGTTTTCATCAACTATGTTTATGGGCACATCCACCCCTTTGAGAACACTCAGAATCTTTTCCCTGTTTGGCCTGTCACCATTGCCAATTCTTATGGATATTAACCTGGCATTGTACCCCTGCAATATATCATTAATAACATCCGCAATGGATCGTACATCCCCAAGTTCAAAAGCTTCAACCAGGATTCTGTCCGCAAGCACAGCTATTCCGGGTTTCGGCCCTGGATCTATTCCGATAAATATCTCATTGAACAATCTTTTTTCAAGAAGATAGGGCATAGCCTGCCTGATAGCCTTCATTGCATCATCTTCCCTGATCTGGTCATAAAGTATGCATTTGTCATATGACGAGCTTAAAACAACAGGCACATCCGATGGAACATTTATGGGATTTTCAATTGAAACAAAGGGCATGCCCCTCTCCTTGAGCAGTTGCAGGACTTTATAATAAAACCTAAAATCTGAGGTGTATATTCCCAGCCTTGCCATTCAATAATAAAATGAATTTATATATTAAAAAGTTTGTGCTCTGCTTTTCGGACATTTGTTTTAATTTTATGTCATTCTCGAGGCAGGGTTTCTCCAGGCTTGTTCAATTGAATGCCTATGAGTTCATCTGCAAATTCCAGAAATTGCCTTTCCATTCCCCTTGGTATTGAACCTCCTGCGGCAATATCGTGGCCTCCTCCTGAACCACCAACCTTCATGGTGCACTCTTTCATGACGAGGGATAAGTTCAATCCATTTTCAACCATTCTCCTGTTCCCCCTGGATGATATGAGAGTATTGTCATCCCCCACATTGAACCCTATTACAGGTTTGTCCTGATCCAGAAGATAGAGCATTAGCTGGCCGGATATGGCTCCTGCCATCTCTGAGCCTGGAGCGTAAAAAAACTGAAGGTTCTTTTCCTTTGATATTGACTTATACGCTCTTGTAATATAGTCAATCAATTTCGTTTCATATTTCCTTTTGTTGCCAATCATCTCTGTACGAAGAGAATTGTTTCCCATGAAAAATTCCACTGGAATGTTGTTGTCTCCGTTTTTAGAATTTGCGTCTATTATCTTTGAGAGTGAAGTGGCAGAAAAGCCATTGCCAAAATAGAGTTCATCTTTTTCCAGGTAGGAAATTGCCTCTGAGTGTGCACCCTGGAAAGAGAGAAGATACCCAAGATAATTGCCAAGTTTTAAAGTGTCATCTTTACTGAGGTCTTCCGGCTTTAAATCCGGGTTTATTGATAACTTTTCAAGTATTTTCTTTGTCCCTTCCAGAGAACCTGAAATGTTTTTGAAAAACGGTTCTGTGGAATAAACGAGGGCATCCAGTATATTTTCCCCGTCTAAATTCAGTACATGTTTGCTTTCGATATTTTTGCCATATCTATCAATCAGAGCCTTATTTAATCCCCTGAACCCGGATAAGTCCTGCTTGTCTGCAATGGATCCGGATATCATGAAAGGAAGCAGATCTGAATTCTCCTCGTTTATGTATACTGCAAAAATGAAAGCCATTGTTGATCCGCAGGCGTCTCTCGTGCCGTCTACTCCATAATCTCTGGAATTTATATTCAGCTCATCCTTCTTTTCATTGTTGTAGAAGTGATGGTCAAGGACTAATGTCTCGGCTCTTTCCCCTTCCACGTAACCTATCTGGTCTGAACCGGCATCCACAATAATTGTTGGCAGGTTGGGCTCTTCCATAATACGTTTGGAAAAACCTTCAACTGAAAGATCCTTAATAAAACCAAGATGAAATTTTTTATTATTTCTGATAAGCAATTTTGTGAGAATTATGCTTGCGCTTGTCCCATCGCCATCATAATGGGCCAGTATCCTGAAATAATCATATTTTAAAAAAAATCTTTTTCCCCGTTCAAGGGATTCCGAAAACTCTTTGGAAATTAAATCTGTAATCATGCTTATTGAAGGACTTTGTTAAGTTCCCATTCGCGCTTAAGGTACCCATTCTCCTTGTAATACCTTACGAGCCTCAGCATTTTGGACATGATAAGTGCTCTTTTTCTTCCGTTGTTGAGGTCTCTCTTGTTTACCTGCATATGGGCTGAAACCCGCTTGTAGGTGTTTATTAAACTCATTAAATCTTCCGGAACCTCTTTCTTTAAACCATTCTTTTCCAATACGTCTCCCATTTTTGAATGCATTACTGCTTTAACTCTTGGAATCCCATATGAATCCCTCAACTTTATCCCAATCTGTGACGCAGTTAATCCATCTTTCCTTAGCTGAATAATAATTTCTTCCAGTTCCTTTGGGCTTTGCTGTACCCAGTTATGCGTTGCCCCGTAAAAAGAGTTTTTTGATCCTGATTTCCCTTTCTTTCTAGTGTGCATTCTAGCCATATGACTTCACTTTCTTTCCGAATTGTTTACTTATTTATTAACCTTACATCAACTTCCATTGATAAAGTGTGAGAAATAACATATATGCTTGCATAATTTCTATGAATGGGATTCGAAGGGCATGGCAATAAAACATACATATCAGACAATTGCTCAATCAGGGGAGACGTTAAAATAGGCAAAGAGTGTTCTATTTTTGACTTTGCGTCAATAAGGGGAGATCTCGGGAAAATTATTATTGGCGATTATTCCAATATACAGGATAATGTAACTATCCACGGTGATCCAGGATACGATGTTTATATTGGCAAGTATGTGTCCATTGGCCATAATGCCGTGATTCACGGATGCAGAATTGAGGATAATTGCCTCATAGGCATGGGTGCAATAATAATGAATGGAAGCGTAATAGGCAAAGGCACGGTTGTGGCTGCCGGAACAGTAATCCTTGAAAACTCAAGGATTCCAGAACACAGCATGGTTGCTGGTGTCCCTGGCAAGGTAAAATCTTCTTCAGCAGAATATGAAAAAATGGCAAAAAAGAATGCAGAAGATTACCTGGAGCTCAAGGACAGCTACCTGAAAGAATAACGTCTGAACCATTCCACTAAAATCCCTGTTTTTCATCGATGGCTGGATCAGGAAACTGGATTCTTTCCGAACATTCATTGTTCACCTTTTGAATCCTGGAAAGGATGGGTGAAACACTGTAACCCAGTACTGAACATTAATTAAAAACAATTTAACTGGAAAGGCAAAACCAATTAAATTATTATACATATGTAGTATAATAGAACAAGCATGTTGGAAAGCGATGAGTCAAAGAGAAATCTAAACAAAATAATTGACAGGTTTCTTGATTCTAAAGAAGAGGATGAAAAACAGGATCAGTTGAGCAAACTGGTTAAAGTTTTGCAGATTCCTGAATACATACTTTTATTGCAGAAAGATAAAGAACTTAAGGCAAAGATTGAGACTGTGGTCAGGGAACTATGGGTAAATATGCATGTATGGGATTCAAGCGTATACCGGCATTTTTACATGGCTATCAGGGAGAGTGAACTGATACAGAACTTTTACACAAAGGCTCTTGCCAATGAAAAAAATACAGATCTTGCAAGGGAATATTTAAAATCCAACGTCAAACTGTTCAATTCCCAGGATATTATTGACAATATTACTGAAATTGCAGATCTTACAGACCTATGGGATTACGCAGCTTTATTGCTATCCGCAAATGGAATTTTTGATGAAAACCTGTTTAGAAAATATATAAACACAAACTCTTTCGTGATAAACAAGGAAATCATCAAGAATTATAAAAGCAGCAATGGAAAGAGGGAACTGTTGAAATTTCTCAAACTCATCACCATAGCAGAACCCTCCAATTCTGACTACATAATAGACTATCTTGAGACTCTGGATCTGAACATGGAGACGCCATCCCTTGTATCACTTTTGAAAACAGTGGATATAGCAAATTTCAAGGACGAGGGCTCTCTTTTAAGGCTTTCATCCCTATTTATAAAAGTGGGGGATTACCAGAATGCAATAGACATTTTGCAAAAAATTCTTCTCATATCCCAAAACAACCAGGAGGCAATTGAACTTTATATTGATGCACTTGGAAAAACAAACGAATGGGAAAGGATAATTGCGTTCCTCACTAAGAGGAAGAGCATCATGGGTTCCTCAAAACAACTGGAGGAAAGTTTTATTGAAGCCTGCGTAAAAATGAGAAATTACAGGGAAGCTATAGATTACATTGAAAGTTCTGGCATGGGCAAAAACATGTCCCAGAAATCAATCCTCTATGTAGCACAGCTATATCTTTTTGAAAATAATCTTAAAAAGGCTAAAGATACACTTGCAAAGGCATCCCGGGAGACCCTGAATTCCAAGAACGGTTTAAAACTGGATGCAGAATTGTCAAAACTTGAAGGCAACAACAAGGAATATATGCAAAAGTGCATAAAATATATCAAGGATTCCCCTGAAGATATTTCATTCACATCCCAATTTTTGAAGGATATGGAAACCAGGAAAATGTGGAACAAAATTACAGAGGTCCAGTCAATAAGCAATCTTGATCTCAAGAACCAGGAATTGCTGCCATTCTTTATTATTGCAAACCTGGAAAATGGAAAAGTCGAAGAAGCCATAGCATCAGTGCGCAATCTTGATTTTCAGCACATTGATGACAGAATACACATCGCATTCCTAAGGACAATGAGGAACAATGAAAATTGGGCCAATTATGCTGGCAGCAGTGGGAATTTACCTATTCAACTGAACGCATACCTCAATCTGATAAAGGATTATATTTACGGCAACAGCCTTAAGGAGAATTATCTGGGCACAATCGAAGGGCTCATTGAAGGAAATGCATTAAGCAATCTGATTAAACTGAACAGGTTATGGAAACAAATTGACAGCACTTCCATAGAAGATGCGGAATCAGAAATAAACGGAATATTAAAACAACATGGAACTGGCCCGGGCCAGGATCTAATGTTTTACAATTACCCCAGAATAAACCTTTTCCTGAAGGAAGGCAATTATGAAGAGGCGAAGAAAATCTTATTAAACCTGCAGGAACAGGATCCTTATCTCACATACTTTGAAATTATTTCAGAAAACAGCGTGAAGATAAGCAAGAGCAAAGCTGCAAAACTGGAATCAGCATACAACCTGCTTTCTGCAAACCCCATCAGGGGGCTAATGCTTCAGGTTAAAATTGATGAACTCAGGGAGGAAGAGATTGTAAAAGAGGTAGAACAAATTGTCAGTTCCGGAGGGGGGCTTTATGTTCCATGGATGCTGGTTTACAGCAAAATACAGAAAATGGATGAGCCATCACTCTTAAACTTCATTGACCTTCTTGAATTTTCAGGCGTTGAAAACCCTGAATCCCTGAGGGTACTGAGAGAAGTTAAAAAGAAGGAAGGGAATTTCATTGAAGTTTTGAATATAGGCAGCAAAATATGTGGAATGAGAACAAAGGAAGAAAGTGACATAATTAACTATATCATGGATCTCAAGGAGTATGGAAGCAAAGAAAAACTTGACAGCGTGATAAATGAATACGCCTCCCTGAAATTGCCAGCAAGCATAAATGGCATACTTGGAGACTATTACCTTGTAAATAAAGATCCAATTACGGCAGAACATTTCTTCAGGAAGAGCCTTCAGGAAGAAACAAAGGAGGAAACTCTCGGTGGGCTGGTTGAAACATTAATAGAACAGGGGAGGTTCAAGGAGGCAGAAAAATCGATTGAACAACTCAAAAATAAGCCTGCATTCACACTTAAGTTATACGAAGTTTCAGGAAACGTTGAAAAACTGAACCTTACGATTAAGGGAATAAACAAAGTGGACAGTTCAATGGAACCGGTACTGGAAAATATTGTTGACAGATACTGGGAGAACAGAATTATCAGGTCACAGCTGATTTCATTATTAAAGAGGACTGCAAACACCAGCCTTGGGCTGGATATTTCTTCAAGGATGATTTCCGAACAGAAAAACTCTGACAGCCTTGAAGTCCTGAGAATGTTGTTCCGCAATAATCCCGAGGATGCCAGGATTATTTCCATCCTGGTTGAGAAACTGTCAGATGCAGGCAAATTCGAAGAGGCAAACACAGACTGTTCGCAATACCTTAAACTAAACATTGCAAAAGACAAAAGGGCAGATGCCTTTGCCAGGATGGAAAGAATAAATTTCAACAACGGCCTTTACAAAGAAGTTTTAAAGCTGTACGAAGCGTTCCCCACAATTCTTAATGAAGATTCTACCGAAACAGTCACTCTCACCCTGATAAAGGTAGGAAATTTTGCTATGGCAGAAGACATACTGTCAAAGGAACACCAGAAAACACTGACACAGGAAAAGTTTACCTATCTTATGGGGGTTCTTAAGAAAACGGCTAACAGAACCAAAGTCATAGCGCTTTCTGAGAAATTAATGAAAGCCTGCATCAAGCACAACAAATTTTTAGACAAAAGGGAAGCGGTTGTCCACACAAGAATAGAAGTATCAAAGATCGACGAGATATATGACTTTCTCAACACTCCAACAAATTTTGAAGGGATTGACATTGATTATCTTGAGAGGGAGTCGTGCAGAATCATGAAAAATATTTACAGGAAGACGGGAATTACAACTGTAGAAGAGCTAAATCTGCCTTTATTTTTCCTTGGAAACGGATCCAAGGACATAGAGCTTGCAAAGATGCTGAAGGATTATGTGGACGATTCATATTACCATTTCAAGGTAAAGCATATTCCAAAAGACCCTGCTACTGTAAAACTGCTTCATGAAGCAGCATCTATGCCATTTTCCAATCCTTTTGTCTACAGTGTTAAATTTAACCTGGGAATAAGGGGTGCCATAAAGCTAAAGGTAGCTGTTGAGAGCCTAGATGGCGGGTTTGCTTAATGGACATATTAAATTTCAATTTCCCAAGGCACCATTCATTTAAGGAAGATTTTCTTATATCCTTCATAGTAATGGGGCTTGCCATAAGTATCGCCTATGGGCGAATTATCCATGGTTACGCACCTGAAAAATTTCTTTTTATCCTGCTTCCAGCCGGCATACTATCTTCCCTCGTGGCATTTGCCCTTAACTATCTCTCCACTAATTTTGTTGCAAACAGGTACGGAATCAGGGTGAACTATACATTATACATGTCAGGAATTATAGTAGCGCTCATTACTTCCATATTTGGCTTTATAATCTCTTTGCCAGGAAGTACAGGGCTGATAACATCAGGCAATAAAGATATAGATGGAAAAATTGCAATTAGCGGCCCCATGGCAAATATGACAGCCGGATTGGGCATTTCCGGTTATTTATTCTTCACTTCCGGCCCACTCAAACTTGTGTTATTAATATTAAGCAGTTCTAATCTGCTTGTTGCAGTCCTCTCAAGCCTTCCCATTCCCCCACTTGTTGGATTCACCATTTTGAAGTGGAACTTTTACATATACCTGATATTTCTTTCATTTTCCATAGCATTTCTCGCAGTACTTGGGCAGGGTTTCATTTAATTCCTGATCACAGGCACTGAAAATATTTTTCAAAGGAAAAAAGTAAATAAGGTTAATGAAAATCCCAAACCTAAGAGAGTGAATTATATGGAATGTGAATTATGTGGAAAAAAGGCTGATCATTTAAAGAAAGTCAAAATAGATGGCGCAGTAATGGCGGTCTGCAGCAATTGTGAAAAATTTGGGACACCAATAGAAAATTACAGGAATAAACCAGTGGTAAGGAGTGCAACACCCACGACTTCAACCAGCATTCCAGTTCAACCTTTATTTATAGCCAAGCCTAAACCAACCAGGAAATTTAAAAAAGAAACTGATATTGACGAACTTGAGATAGTCCCCGATTTTGCAGCCTTAATAAGGGAGTCAAGAGAGAAAACAGGGCTCACCCAGGACGAATTTGCTGCAAAAATCAAGGAAAAGCGTACGTCAATAGCGGCTATAGAGAGGGGAAGCCTGAAACCTGATATTAAAACTGCCAGGAAAATTGAACTCTTCCTAAAGATAAAAATCGTAGAGAAATTCTAACTCAAAACATAAACTTTTAATAAAAAATTATAATTGGTGCCGTATGAGTAAAGGGGCAAATGTTGTAACTATTTTCTTAATCATCTCTATAATTGTTGGAATAGCCAGCAGCATTCTGCTGGCGATTTTTTTGACAGGGTATGAAGCAACAACGCAGGGCCAGATGGAGGCAACCTATGCATCCCCTGTCTATGGAGCCGGCATAGCTTCTGGAGTCTTTACCTGCCTATTGCTTTTTTATCCCGTTTCAAAGAAAGGCGACAGAAGCCATCAGTGGGAGGATTTTAGATGAACAAAAAATTAAAAATAGAGGCAATGTGGATAGTTGGAGTCTTGGTTGTCCTCGGTGTAGCCGCTGGTTTGAACGTATACACGACTGGACTTCCTTCTTTTTCCATTGCGACAAAAGAGGTATCCCATTCTAAATTGAACCCGAACAACCATATAATTGATGTTCAGGGGGAACAATGGGCTTGGGTTTTTGAGAAACAGAATTCAACAGGGTTGCATACCTGCACAGATAGCCTTACAATTCATGTGAACACAACTTACACACTCATAGTAAGTTCAACAAAAGGATCTCATCAATTTGCGGTCATTCATGATCTATACATAGCCCAGTTCGATATACAGATATATGCTGTGCCAGGACAGAACAACACTGTTTCATTTACTCCAGACCATACAGGCAAATTTGTATTTGAATGTGTAGAGTATTGTGGCTATGATCATTATCTGATGAGAGGATATCTGACGGTGGTAAAGTAATGTCTTCTACAACATTTTTAATTGAATTGTCTATAATTCTTTCCACAGTGTTTGCCATACTCTTTTTCATGTATTACCGGTACCTGGTCGGCAAGACTGAAGCCGATGTTGCCGCGGAAGAAGAAAACTATTATGATTACGGGTCTTATCTTAGAGAAAATAAGAGGCACGGCGGATTTCTTTCAACAAACAATTTCATCCTGAACGACTCAAAGAGCATAGGAATGAGATATATAATGAGCGCAATTGTCTTCTTCTTCATTGCAGGCTCATTTGGCCTGTTAATGAGAGTTAGTTTAGTGGAGCCAAACCCAACCCTTTTTGCTGGCAAAGAAGTTCTCTACGATGTATTAACAACAGAGCACGCCGTTCTCATGATATATATGTGGGCACTTGGCGGCGCCATGGGAATTGCATATTACCTGCTGCCTTCATTCCTCAAGGTCAAGTCAGATAAATATGGCTCGATTTCATCAACAGCTTACTGGATCTACCTTCTTGGAGGCATCTTTATACTTCTTTCCAGAACATCGACAAGATGGTATTTCTACCCACCACTTGCCCTGCAGTTAAACCCATATGGTGCCGGTGCATACAACTGGCTTGCAGTCATCGGGCTGGAAATGATATTCATTGGCATAACAATAGCAGCTATTGTTGTTGTCAGGATGATAATACTTGACCGCGGAGAAAAAGTTCCACTTACGAAAATGCCACTCTTTGCGTGGAGTGTCTTATTTACGCTATTAATGTTCCTTGCATCTGCCCCATTCCTTATGTCAGCGCTTGTAATGCTATTTTATGACTTCTTCAACCCAGTATTTTTTACAGGAGTTGCTGCTAGTTCACCACTATCATTCACCGAACTGTTCTGGATCTGGGGGCATCCAATAGTCTACATTGCGATTCTGCCGGAATTTGGATTGATCTATGAGATTATACCAAAATTTACCGGGAAGAAAATATACAGCTATACTTCAGGTGTGGTAGGGCTTGCCCTGTTGATGCCGTTGTCAGAGCTTGTCTGGGGGCACCATCTGTTAAATTCAGGCTTTGGCCTGCAGTGGGGATTATTCTTCTCAACAGCATCTTTCCTTGTGGTTATACCTTCAGCAATAACAATCTTCAATTATATTGCATCCCTCTGGACAGCAGATAAAATCCGGCTATCAACTCCAATGTTATTCGTCATAAATGGAATATTCGATTTTGTCATTGGTGGAATAACCGGAGTGATGCAATCCATGCTTCTTGTAAATATCCAGGTTCACGGGACATACTGGGTAACTGGGCACTTCCATTTCATATTCATGGGCATTACAACCGGAATAATATTTGCATCTGTTTATATGCTGTGGCCAACCATTACAAGGGGAAGGAAATATGACCAGCGCCTTGCCACATGGCATATGGCTTTGACAGCAATAGGCTCTTTTGTCATGTCAATGGGATGGACTATAGGCGGCTTTTTAGGCATGCCAAGATTTGTGTCTGGATACTTCGCGAGATTTCAGGTTTATCAGGATATAGCAATAGCCGGCGGTGTAATAATTGGCATTGGGCAGTTGTTTTTCCTTGCCAACCTAATAAAATCTGTGCTTGATGAGCCAAGCACAACGACAAACAATGCTTTCGAGGATACTTACAATGATGGCCTTCCAGAAGTGGAATCTCCTGAAAAGGAACCACTTGGGAATCCGTCAGCAATAGGAGGTGAATAAAATGAATAAAGGAAAGTTAGGAGTTGTATATGGACTTATAATTATATTGTTAGTTGGGACTTCCCTGACATTTGTTCTTTCTGCACCCACAACTTCGGGTGGTGGACTGGCAGATCCGGCAGGCTTAAAAGTTCATGGAACCATCAACCAAACAATCTATGCAGATTCAGCCGGTTGGAATTACTCTCACGGGAGTATAAATCCAACGCTTTATCTCCCACTTGACTACAAGATTATTTTTACAGTAATAGAGGAAGACAACCTGCCCCATACACTGACTATAAACCAGAACAAAAATTATGCGCCAGGTTCCAGCTTAACGAAATATGAAAACGGTGCCACAGCCCTGACTCTTGTAACTACCGGGCAACTTACGCAGATACCGGGGCACGTTGCAAAAGCATCCTATATATTCTTTATGCCTGGGAATTACACATACTGGTGTGCAATACATCCAACAACAATGCTTGCAAGAATACAGGTTAATGGCACTGCAAGTGGCACAGCTGCAACTTCCATAGTTTCACAGCCAATTTCAGGCCATAACTCACATAAGAGCAGTGGCGGGCCATCACCAGAAAATCTATTGAATAATTTCAGTTTTCACGACATGGTGAACATCTGGAACAATCTGCAAGAAAGAGACATTCCGGTGTTGTAGTTGGATCAAAAATGGAACTTTTCTTTTTTTAATAATATTTTTAAACTTGAGATTACTTTTCTCATCGATCTTGTGGCAATTGCCGGATTTTTCACTTACACGGGCTCATTCGCAAAAATGTGGTTTATTGCCCCTCTGCTTGTATCTGGATCACTGGCATCAATGGCGTCAGGCGTTTTCAACAATATTTATGATACAGACATAGACTCAAAGATGGAGCGCGTCTCAAACAGGAGGAAGGTTGTATATAGAAACAGGTCCAAGATGATCATTCTTCTCATAATGCTGTTTTCCCTGTCAATGATAGTAGGTTTTGCATATCTCAACTATCTGGCTGTAATTTTCATAATTGCGGGATTTCTCAGTTATGCTCTCCTCTATACCGTCCTGTTAAAAAGAAGGACAGACCTCAATATTGTTTTTGGTGGGATTGCAGGCAGTTTTCCAGCACTTGCCGGTTCTGCTGCAATCTCAGGTTCTGTGACACCTGCGGCAATATTCATTGCAGTACTGGTATTTGTATGGACACCAACACATTTCTGGTCCCTTGCCATCAAATACAAGGATGACTATTCTATGGCAAATATCCCCATGCTCCCGGCAGTCAAGGGTGTGGCAGTGACAAGAACTTACATACTTATAAATTCAATATTCCTGGCAATAGTTACCATATTCCCTTTTGTATATGCAAAGATAGGCCTGAACCTTATCTATGAGGCATCTTCAATCCCACTTGCACTCTGGATCCTGCTGCCGTCATATTACTACTTCAGGAGAAAAGGCGAGGCAAAGGAATACAGGAAATTGTTTTCATACACAAATGGTTATCTGACTATAGCTTTGATACTAATAATAATATCCAGTTTTACCATTGCAAGATGAGGTTAAAATGGAACGCAGGTGTACATTTATTTTCGGAGTTTCAATCCTATTTTTATCAATTTTATTGAATTTTCTCACTTACAGGGTCACGTTTCTCAGCAAATACCTCTTTTATATTATAGCCATTGAGCCCCTGTTTTCTTTAACTTTTCTTGCACTATATGGTTCGAATGGGAAGGCGGTAATTAAAGGGCTTGCCTCGGTAAAGTGGATAGTGCTGCTAATATCAGTGGCATTTGTGTGGGCATATATTGTCCTGGTTTTGAAACTTGGTTCAGCAGAAATTAGTTATCTTCTGGAATCTCTCTATTATCCATCCTTTTTTGAGCAAACCATTTTTGCTCTTATTGGTGTGGAAACACTCAGCCTTTATTTTCGGCGGGGCACATCTATTCTGGTTTCTGCCCTGTTTTATGAAGCTTACTACTTCATGGTGCTAATAAATGCTCTTCCGGGCTTCCCTGGAATATATTTCCCGCTGTTCATACTGGATTCCTTTGCCATAGGGCTGATTTACATCGGCCTTTATTCTGTGAGCAGATCCATTTACGCTGCAATGGCATTGCAGGTCAGCCTGTTGATGATGATCGTATTTATCCCCCCTGTTCCTGCTGCTCTTTTTTATACATTTGTACCGTCATAATTATTCTAAATGGAGGGCGGCTACTGTAAAATAGAAGTGAGGTTGTTTTTTCCGTTGAGCGTCCACTCAAGAATAAAATCCATAATGCTTACAATTATGAGCGAAAATAACAGAAGGTGAAGTTCTTCAAAGGTGCTTGCCCTGTTTTCAGTAAACATAAAAATTTTGAGCCCTTCTGTTCCGGTTATCATTATGTTTATGAACAGATCAGCAAGAAATATCATTACCAGCATGGAACCGGTAAACAATTTCAATGCAACAGGCTCCATGTTAATCAGGTTATGGATCAGGTAGGCAACTGAAATTATCAATATTGAGAATAATACAACCTCCGGGTCTACAAAATAGTTGAAGGCCCCAAAAATAAAGGTAAGCGACCCAACTAATACAGGAAACAGTGTTCCCCTGGTTCTACCCAGTTCCTTTCTATAACGGGTACCTGATATTGAGATGAAACCCAAACTTATCAGGACCATGAAGTCTGTTATGCTGAGGAGGAATGATTCCCCGGAGGCAACCAGAATAACTATGAAAATCAATGTAAAAACCCATGAATATCTTGCCAGGCTGTACGGAAATATCCTGTCTTCACCGAGAGATTTCAGATGCCTGGATGCTGCAAGAAAAGCGGGTACAAAAGTGGTAAGAGTTGCTATTACGAACGCAATGATCATAAGGGCAAACCATACATTCCCACCAGCCATCTGTGCAATAAGGAAGGCAGGAATTGCATTTGTTTCGATTCCTGTTCCTCTCGACTGTGTAGTCAGGACTGCAATTGAATAAACTATGTTTATTGTTGAAGATATGATTACAGTGTAAATCATTGAATTTTTTATGATGTAATCTTTACCAATAAGTACCGGCCTTTTTCTAAATGGAATTTTGAGCATTGTTTTATCAGCAATGTTTCTCTGAAATGCCATTATCTCCTGAAACCCAAAAAACAGAATAAACAGATACCCCGTATCTATAAGGATATCCTGGAACCAGTTTCCAGAAAAGGAAAAGAAGAGATGTGTGGAAAAGTGTGCCGAGGCAACCATTATCATTCTCTCTTCGGCTACAAGTATAACCACCATTACTACCATCATTACAAGCTGAATCTTGCCTATGAGCCTGAGGAACTTTTCCTCAAAGAATGCATTTATGGCGAACCATAAGATAAACATTCCAAGAATGATGTAGATGATGGCCTTAGAAATAATAGTCCCTCCAATGGAAGTGCCAGGTATTATGACAAATAACAGATCAAAAAAAATGATGACACAATATGCAGAAAGGGCTGAATTTGCAACCCACATGGAAATCCTGCTTATGAAATACCTTACGGAAGAAACGCCATATGCTTCCCTGACAAAGGCAGGACCTCCAACTATGTCTTTTCCATTGTTTTTGTGAAATTCATAAATGTCAAAATACACTCTTGCCATCAGGACCGATGTGACTGCAGCCACAATGAGCGATATGGTTGACACGATCCCATATTGGAGGGCATTTTCCGGTATGAGGATAAAGAGCGGGGATCCAAGTGTGGAGCCAATGCCTATGGACAGAATTATAAAAAAACCATAAACAGGGTATTGTTTTCCCCTGATTCTTGGCCTTGTGAACTTTATTTTCAGCGATTTGGGGAACGAGACAGTAAGATACAGGCTGAAAAAAAGAAGCGACATTGTGGACATGATAAGAAGGGATTTATTTATTGTAACATGGGTAAAGCTCAGTATAACTGCCTCATTGCTGTATAAGAAGAGGAGAGTAAATAAAAAAATTGCAAGGCTTATTGTTGATATTATAAGTCTTCCAAGATAAATCTCTCTTATAGTCCTCCTGTCCATATGTTATTACCTGAAGAGAAATCTTATGTTCATTCTGGCGGTCCTCAGCGTATTGAAAGATGCCAGCAGAAGCAAGACTGCAACCATGAAATTTATTACGAGCGTAAGCGATGCAAAACCGGTATAATCTGAAACGCTGTGCAGGGCATTGCCATAATAGTTTAAAAAATATCCTGAGGCATTGCCGCCAAAGAAGGTAGGTATAACAAAAAGTATTCCCATAATAAAAAGAAATGATGATAACAAAAATTCTCCAAAAGTAGCCATTAAGATGTTAAAATCAGTTCCCTTCCTTTTTTCCCTGATGAGGTTCAGAAACTCCCGGACTTCTTCATCGTTGGAGTTCTCAAGTTTTCTTATGACATCTCCTCTTGAGACGTCCTTTTCGTTATTGGTTAATATCATTACGCCCTTGATGCTAACTTCGAGTGAATCTATGAGGGGAGTAAGCAACTCTTCCTTTCTGTTAGATTCCATGTTGCCTCCTTATAAGACTCTATTAATAAACTTTGCATCTTAACCGGCAGGACAAAATGGCCGAGAAACAGCATTCTCAGGCTCCATAAATAAACCTTCGCGCAGAACAGACTAAGATTTTAAACCTTTCCATAAAGACTTAAACCTTTGAAGTAATCACCATTCAGGGATATGATGGAGACAAATCAGCAACTGGATACTGATTTATTATTCAAGGCTTTTTACCAGTATTTGCTAGATGCCATCATAAGCAAAAATGAATTTGAAAACCACAAAAATTCACAGGACTCACTAAAGGCCAAGTTGCCAAATAGCATAGCAGAAGTGGAAAATCTCCAGGTATCTATTGGAAAATCCCTCGAGGATTATAAATCAAACACTGTTTCAGGGCTGTTTGAAGAGACAGAAAAAGAAATCAAGAACTTTATCGGCGTATCACTTGAAAAATTCAAAAGGAAGCTCAGCGATGACTTCAAAACAAAAATAGCTGAGCTGGAAGGGTCCGTGTCAGCTGCGAAAACTAATTCAATTAAGAATATACAGGCATTTCTTTCCATGGACTTCCTTAAGATTGTTGATTCCAATATTTATGTCAAATGGATAAATGGCGTATATGATGCTGCAGTCCGTTATACCGCAGAAAGCGCAATAGAGTATGACTTTTCGTTGAATTCAAGAAGTTCTGATCTTTTTAAGGAATCCCTGAGATTCGGTTTTCTCGAGAAGGGAGTAAGAATCCCGATAAACTCAGTGAGCAACTGGGCAGGGAAGGATGCTCAGGTGGACTATGAGAAGATCGACAAATTTTATATGGCCTCATCAAGCATCAATAAGGGAAACCTTTTTGTTGAATTTGCAGACCCTGACAGCAATGCAAAGGTTACTTTTGTAATGTCAAGAGGAAAGGAAAACTCCTTCCTTTCAATAGAATATAAAGACGATAACCACACAGTGGATGTTACAGGCATACCTGCACTGAACAACATGCTCGAGATAGATAAAATCCAGGTTCCGCTTGACCGTATTTATGGAACATTGAAGGAAATAGAATCGAACAAAACAAAACTGGTAAGGCTGGTAGTGGACGGGATAGATATACTTTCATCAGGTTCATTCAGGACACTTGCTGTAAAAATTGTTGAGATTGAAAAAGAACCTCTTAAAAATTACATACGGCAGATGTTTCAGAGTGAAAACAAGGAAAAGATAACAATAGAGAACCTGAAACAAAAACTTAAGCTTGCCGGCGAGTTCGGCAGGCAGGTGGCAGATATCCTGGAAGTGAATCCCTTATAATTATTCCGGAAATTTCTCTCTGCCCTTGCTCTTTTCAACCTGCTTCTTAAACAATTCATAATCTTTGTCATTGAACTCATAAATAAGGGAACCGACGTATCCGCATTCGTTGCACTTATATTTCCCGGTTATCAGCCCTGAATCTGCAAAAATGTGTTCGGATCCGCACATCGGGCAAACTAAATGATTCATAGTTGTGTATCTCTATCCGCCAATATAAGTTTAATTTATTTTCTTATAGTTTCTTTCGTTGAAGAATATTGAAAAATGCTGCACATTCTTCGGCACAAAAATAGAAAATACTAAATTCCAATGTAGACATTACATATTATGAAAAACTTAATTGATGGAAGATGGGTAGATTCATCAAATGGAAAGGTAATAGACGATTTGAACCCCTCAACAGGAATGAAAATTGACACATTTCCAGCAGCCACAAAAGAAGATGTGAGCACAGCAATAGATGCTGCAGAGTCCACTTTCTGGAAGTGGAATGAGCTTGGTTCAAAGGAAAGGGGAAGAATTATAAGGAAAGCTGGCGACCTTATTCAGGCAAAGAGGAAAGAGCTTGAGAATCTTCTTGTAAGTGAATGCGGAAAGATAAGGCCACAGGCTCAGGAAGAAGTGAATGGCGTATTGGATCAGATATATTATTACGCTAATTTTGAACGAAAAATTACAGGAGATCTTGTAGAGGGAGACACACACACTAAAAAAATATTCCAGTACAAAGTGCCGAGGGGAGTTGTAGTTGCACTGACCCCGTGGAATTTCCCGGCAGCAATGGTTGCAAGAAAGCTTGCACCTGCACTTATGACCGGAAATTCTGTTGTTCTGAAGCCAAGCAGTGATACCCCGCTCATAGCAGAATGGATAGTGAGGAAGTTTCAGGAGGCTGGAGTCCCTGATGGCGTCCTGAACATGGTGACAGGAAAAGGCTCAGAAATAGGAGATTTTATAGTATCACACAAAAAAGTGGCTCTTGTTACCCTTACAGGTTCAACCAAAACAGGGCAGAGAATAATTGAAAAATCATCCGCCAATATGTCCAAACTGATGCTTGAACTTGGCGGCAAGGCACCATTTATAGTGTGGAATGATGCTGATATTGAAAAAGCCCTGACAACTTTGGTATGGGCTAAATTCTGGAATGCCGGGCAATCATGCATAGCCGCTGAAAGGTTGTATCTGCACGAAGACATTGCCAGCAAATTTGAAGAAAAGTTCCTTGCCATGACAAAGGGATTGAAGGTGGGAGACCCGGAAACATCCCAGATGGGGCCATTGATTAACCTTGAAGCACAGAAGAGCATGGAAGAAGTCGTATCAAGTTCAGAAAAGGAGAACCTTAAAACACTTGCTGGCGGAAAGAAACCGGACCTGAAGGGGAATTTCAGCAATGGTTATTTCTTTGAGCCAACGCTAATTGGCGACGTTCCACAGAAATCTCCAATCTTTCAGGATGAAATATTCGGGCCAGTTCTCGGAATTCATAAGGTCAATGACTGGGAAGAGACGATCAAGCTTGCAAACGACTCCCAATTCGGGCTCGCATCCTATCTTTTCACAGAGGACAACAGAAGAATTCTCCAGGCAAATGAAGCAATCAGATTTGGAGAACTTTATGTGAATATGCCAGGGCCGGAATCGTCGCAGGGATACCATACCGGTTTCAGGATGACAGGCCTTGCAGGGGAAGGAAGCAAATATGGAATAACCGAATATCTGCAGATTAAGAACGTTTACGTGGATTATTCAAAGGATAAACTCAAGCTGGGAAGCATCCCCGGCTTCTGATTTCATACCTGAATTCAATTCACAAAAATTTATTCCCTCTGGCAATGGGAGGAACAATCCCACAAATGCCGGAATAAATTACACTTTTAATTTTAAATGTGCCGAAAATAAAACTCATGCTGGTTTGTCTTTTTTGTCCTCTATTTTTGCTCCTTGAAGAAGGCCAACTATCAAGCCGATTTCTGTAAATGTCATGAGGAACATAACCCTGAAATTGCTCTGAACAACTATAAGAGAAGCAAGAGAACCGGCGGCAATCCCAATTATAGCTCCAGCAAGAGCGAGTAGGAATACTTTGTTCATGTCCATATGCCGTAATTGCAAAGTTCTATTAATGAATTGGGATTAAAATCTCATCCAGGTGTTCTGCCCATTGAAATATTCTTTAACAAAATTGAGCGGGAAATCCCCTTCCGAAAGGGAGGGGATGAAAGCGAAATCCTTAAGGTTGATAATGAAATATAATAACTATGTCCCATGACCTCGACAAAGGGGCTCATTCAGTTTATT
>JAKAVO010000018.1 GCA_021817255.1 Thermoplasmata archaeon | reverse complement strand
AATAAACTGAATGAGCCCCTTTGTCGAGGTCATGGGACATAGTTATTATATTTCATTATCAACCTTAAGGATTTCGCTTTCATCCCCTCCCTTTCGGAAGGGGATTTCCCGCTCAATTTTGTTAAAATCAGAGCCTATAGAATTTCTTTCAGTGCCCTGTCAAGCTGTGGGTCGGAACCGGATGCAAATTCTTCCGGAGATATTTCCACTTCTATGGTTGGATCTGTGCCATAATTCTCTACGCCCATCCCCACATCAGTAAAACTGAAAGCATATTCCGGCTGTGTTACCACAGTTCCATCGATTAGCCTTGTCATGGGATTTATGCCTATAACTCCACCCCATGTTCTTGTTCCAACAAGCTCCCCGAGCTTCATCATTTTGAACGCATGGCTGAAGATATCCCCGTCTGAACCTGCAAACTCATTTGTTACACATATCATTTTTCCCTTAATGCTGTAGCTTGGATATGGCTCAGGCGCCCCAAACCTTGACATATCTTTTCCAAGATATTTCCTGCCAAGCTTGTCAAGTATCAGTTGCGAAACGTGTCCGCCCCCATTGTACCTTACGTCGACAACAAGATTTTCGTATGTTGTTTCCTCAGAAAATAGCCTGTAGAATTCTGCAAACCCAACAGGCCCCATGTCCGGTATGTGGATGTAACCTGCTTTCCCATTGCTCTTTTCATGGACATATCTTCTCTTGCTCTCTACCCAGTCCCTGTAAATCAGGTTCCTGTGATTGCCAAGAAGCTTGACTCCATATTCTTTTTCCTTTTTACCCTTCCCGGAAACAACTATGTTGATGAAATCCTCCTTCTTATTCAGAAGAGCTTCAAACACACCATATTTAAGGGTAATTTCCACGCCATCAATCTTCCTTATTATATCTCCTTCGTGAACATCCAGGCCCGTTGCCAGAAGTGGAGATTTTTCCCCCTCGTTTGATGGATCGCCACAATATATCTTATGGATGATTGCACCTTTTTCTGTATCTTCAGTAACTGCACCGAGCCTTCCTGAAGGGTAATACTCGACATTAGTCAGGTCTCCGCCTATTTCATACGAATGGGATGTCCCAAGCTCTCCCTGCATTTTCTTCAGAACATCAGACAATTCCGCCCTTGTGTTCACCATTGAGGCCAGTTTTTCATATTTTTTCCTGATTCCATCCCAGTTTGACAGCTTTTCACTGTTCCAGTAACCTTCCCTCATCAGCCTCCAGGTTTCATTATACATCTGCTTGAATTCTTCCCTGCGGTTCTTCCTGATGCTTAGAGTTTTCAGGTCAACCTTGCCCTTTTCCATCTCTTTTTGGCTCTCCGCTGATGAGTCTGCGCTTATTATGTAATAATCGCCATTCTTTCCAACAAGAATTTTCTTTCTGTCTTCAGAAAGTGCAAATGAACGGATTCCATCTATAACAACCTTTTCTTCCCTTTTTGTGAAGTCATAGCAGAGAAGAGTTGATTTTTTGTTGGGGCCGCCACCAAGGCTATAGTATTTCGTTGATCCTTCTATTCTTGACTTTGTGTAAAAGACCTGTGAATTTCCAGCCATGAGCCCATCATAATTATCTGCCTCCACTGGAAAAGCCTGAGATTTTAATTTCAGGTTATCAAGGTCATATGGCAATTCCAGATCTTCCTTTGAGAACTGCGGAGGAATTCCAAAGAATGGATTCTTTACACCCTTTTTCAATGCGATGCAAAATGGCTTGACGATTGCCACAAACCCGAGGTCAAATATCAGGTTGTCATATGTTGGGTCAATAGCACGATTTGTAAGATAGCTAAGGAACATGCCTGAACTGTCAAAGGATGGGGAAAAGTCTGTGGCTGAACCTGAAGTTGCCTCATAGGATTTCTTATCTGCAATAGAATATATTTTTATCTGTGCCCTCCCCGTTGAAAGGCCGAATGAATATGCAACCAGCTTTGAATCCTTGCTGATGTCAAAATCATTCAATCTTCCTGCAGGGCTCCTGTCTATGAGTGTTTTCTCACCTGATTTAAGATCAACCATGTAAAGTTCATGCCTGTTATTTGAAATAACCACATTTTCAGTATCAGGCACTGCTTTCACGTTCATTATGATACCAATATCAAGCACGGCCTTTTTTTCTTCCTTTCCGCTTCTTTTATAAATTATTATTCCGTCCTCTCCTTCGATCTCCTGAACTGCTGCAAACCTGTCCTTGCCAAGTTTAACAATTCTCCTTATTCTGCCTTTAAATGTTGGGTTCAGGGTTACAGGCGCTTCCATATATTTGCCTTTCAATATTCCTCTGCCCCTTGAAATTATAGAAATGTTCTCTTCATCAAACAGTTGAATTCGTTCAATGCTTTCGTCTGCGTTGTTGAATTCATAATTTGTTGATATAAGTCTTGACCCAATTTTTAATGGAATTTTTAAAGTGCTTCCATCTTTAATGTCAAACTTGTATAGTTCCCCTGCAACCGTAAAAACAAGGGTGGAGCCAAAACCATTCATGGGCCTCACATCGTGATCTTTGAAGCCAGTAACCCTGTTGATTTTTTTACTGGAAAAATCATAATAATGCACGTTAGCTGTGCCTTCCCTGTCTGTTACAAAATACAATTTGCCGCCAAGGACTATTGGTGAATGGATATTATTCTCAATTTCCAAAAGCTTCTCGAACTTTTTCTTATTTTTGAATCTGAACCAGACCTTCCCTCTGGTTCCACCTTTGTAATTTTTCCAGTATGGAACTTCCAGAGTGTTTCTTCCCAGCAACGTTCCCATTTCTGAAAACTGGATTGTGTGCCCATATCCAAATTCTGCATTCTTCATTTTTCCTGTCTTAAGGTTTACTGAATAGAATTCTGTTAATCCCCTTGCCGGTTCATATATATCGGTATAAACCATTATGTTTTCTTCGTCTATCCAACCTGCAATTCCGGTTGCCGGAGATCCTATGTGGGTTAGCTGGACAGTAGAACCTCCCTCTGCATCACATACGAATATTTCGTTGACTCCGTTGTGGACCCCCCTCATAAGCCTGAAAGCTATATGTTTCCCATCGCCTGAGAATCTAGGTGTGCTTATTACTCCAATGCCGGAGGCAATTCGCTTCAAATTTTTGCCGTCTGTGTTGCCCACAAACAGATCGTCTTCAGAAACAAAACAGATCTTTTCCCTTGTGATATCAGGGTATAAAATATATGGTTCCATATGAGGGGAGGCAGATTCTTTATTTTAACATATACTTCTTTTATATTTATGATTGAATCGGAAAATCCCAATCTTCTGCGAATAAATCCTATTCTAAGGCACAGTATTTAAGATACTTCCAAAACTTATAATTGAGTTTGCAATACCGAAACATGAGAAAAGAGGACTTTTATGATGAAATAAGTGTAGCTGGCAGAAAATATAAAATTGTTTCCATGAAGAAACTTTCAAAGGAAGTGCCCGACATCGAAAAAGTTCCGATGAGCATAAGAATAATAATGGAAGCTATGGTCAGGAATTTTGACGGTGAGACAATCAGTGAAACGGACCTGAAAAATATCTTCTCAAGAACCCCATCAAACCCAGGAGACTTCGAAATCCCTTTCACTGTTGCAAGAGTTTTAATGCAGGATTTCACAGGAGTCCCGGCTGTAGTTGATCTTGCTTCAATGAGGGAAAAATTCAAGGAACTTGGTGAGAATCCTGAAAAGATAGAGCCAATAGTGCCTGTTGATTTTGTCATCGATCACTCAGTCCAGGTAGATTATTTTGGTACTGAAGATTCCATTAAAAAGAATTCCGAGAAAGAATTTGAAAGGAACATGGAGAGGTACAGATTTTTGAAATGGGCACAGAAATCAATGAGGAACTTAAGAATTGTGCCACCTTCAACCGGTATAGTCCATCAGGTAAACCTGGAGTTCCTTGGCAGGGTTGTCCAGTCCTCGGAAGAGAATGGAGAACGGACAGCTTATTTTGATTCTCTTGTTGGGGCAGATTCCCATACAACCATGATAAATGGGCTTGGAATACTTGGATGGGGAGTAGGAGGAATTGAAGCAGAAGCTGCAATGCTTGGGCAGCCTGTAACATTTCTTTCGCCAAAGGTTGTTGGGGTTAACCTCCACGGAAAACCGGAAGAGGGCGTGACGGCAACAGATGTTGTCCTCACACTCACTGAACTTCTTAGAAGGAGCAATGTTGTGGGAAAATTCGTTGAGTTTTATGGAGACGGGGTAAGGCACCTTGCATTGCCAGACAGGGCAACCCTTTCAAACATGTGCCCTGAATATGGAGCAACATGTGCACTGTTTCCGGTAGATGATGAAACTATATCCTATTTAGAATTGACGGGAAGAGAAAAGGAACACGTTGAACTGGTAAAAGCATACATGAAAGAGCAGGGAATGTATGGTGTGCCAAAAGGAATACAGTATTCGGAGATCATCGATCTCGACCTTGGGCAGATCGAAAGCACAATTGCCGGGCCAAAGCTTCCTCAGCAGAAAGTGAAACTTGAAGATTCTCAAAAATCGTTTCTTAAGTTTCTGGAGGCTTCCGGAGAATCGCACAAAGCAGGAAAGGATGGGCAGGTTCAGGTTCCACTGAAGAGATCCACTGTAAAGCTCAACGGGAAAAATATCGACCTTTCAGATGGTGATGTTGTTATAGCTGCCATAACGAGCTGTACCAACACCTCCAACCCAAGAGTTATGGTAGGTGCGGGCCTTCTGGCCAAAAAGGCTGTGGAGCTTGGGCTTGCTGTAGGGCCAAAAGTCAAGACCAGCCTTGCGCCTGGCTCCAGGGTTGTTTCACAATACTTAAGCAAAAGCGGATTGCAGGGCTATCTTGACAAGCTTGGTTTTGATCTTGTAGGGTTTGGCTGTACAACATGCATTGGAAACAGCGGGCCCCTTGAGAAATCCATTGAAGATTCTATTGTGGAAAATGACCTCTATACGGTCTCTGTGCTGTCAGGAAACAGGAACTTTGAAGCAAGAATCCACAGGAATGTCAAGGCGAACTACCTTATGTCCCCGCCACTGGTTGTTGCATTCGCAATAGCTGGAAACATAAACATAAACATGAGAAAGGACCCGTTGGGAAAGGGCAGGAATGGAAAAGATGTTTTCCTGAAGGATATCTGGCCAAGTGATTCCGAGATTAACCAGGCAATCTCCAGTGTATTGAAAGAAGACCTTTACCAGGAAAATTATTCAAACGTTTATGGTTTCAGTGAACTGTGGAATGAAATGGATGCCCCGGAAGGCAGCCTCTATAACTGGGACTCAAAAAGCACATACATAAAGAATCCGCCATTTTTTGAAAAATTCTCTTCTAAATTGCCTGGCTATGTGAGGAATATAAAAGGGCTGAAATGCCTTGCAGTATTTGGAGATTCGGTTACAACAGATCATATTTCCCCGGCCGGGGCAATATCAAAGTCGGGGCCTGCAGGCAAATATCTTATTGAAAAGGGCGTTGCCCCAGAAGATTTCAACTCTTTCGGGTCGAGAAGGGGAAACCATGAAGTAATGATGCGCGGAACCTTCGGAAATAACAGGATTTCGAACAAAATTGCATCCCAGATTGGGCCATACACAAAGAAAACAAAAGATGGCCAGGATGACTGGATATTTGATGCGTCAATGAGTTATGCAGGAGAGGGCACAGGCTCAATAGTTTTTGCGGGAAAGGAGTACGGGTCAGGATCGTCAAGAGACTGGGCAGCAAAGGGCCCTTATCTGCTTGGCGTTAAAGCAGTCGTTGCTGAAACTTACGAAAGAATCCACAGGAGCAATCTTATAGGAATGGGAGTATTGCCATTGCAATTCAGGAATAAGGAAACCTTCGATTCACTTAACATAGATCCATTCTCTATGTTCAACCTGGAGCTTCCGGAAAAACTGTCCCCGCATTCAAGCGCAAAAATGACATTCACGAGAAAGGATGGCAAGAATGGAAGTGCAGAATTAGAGATAAGGCTTGACACACCGGTGGAAGTGAAGTATTTCAACAACGGCGGAATTCTTCAAAACGTGATGAGAAAACTACTCTAATTTTTTAATAAAAATTCTCATTTTATCTTTCTTGGATATTACAACAATCCGCCAAAAAAATGTGTGGTTTAACAATATTATAACGCTGGCTTTATTGGAGGTGGCTGGAAAGTTTAAGAACCTGCAAAGGGCTCAGAGAATATTTAAATAGGTCTCCTCTCTGCAAGTAAGATGTGCAGGATGTTTTGCCTCAGCGGTGAATATTCATCTGTCTTTCCAGACATTAAGAAGGCCTTCATGGAAGTAACTCGCAGAGATCCGATTATAAGCAACAGTGATGGCACTTACACATCGCATGATGATGGTTGGGGATATGTCCACCACGATGGTTCAACTATTGTGTATGGAAGATCTGGAAACCCTGTCTTCAATTCTGAAATTCCTCCATTTAAAAGTGGAAATCTTGTGATACATGCAAGAAAGGCTGCACCGAATGAACCTTTTGGAGCATCTTCGAGCCACCCCCATATGGAATACGATGGCAGGTTTGAGGTTTATCTTTCCCATAATGGCTGGTTTGACAAATTTGCACTTGCGAAGGAACTTGGCATAAATAATCCTGAGAAGTATGTGGACAGCCAGCTGTTCTTGAAATTTCTTATGAGCTTTCCCGGAAGCCTGGAAAATAGGCTGAGGTCCTCTACAAGAGAAATGAAAGAAAAACGGTTATTGAAATCAACTGCAAACCTAATGGTTCTGGGACTTGACAGGGAAACTCAAAAAACTGAAATATATTGCTATACGGATGTGGCTGAGGGAAGGGAATATACAGAATATGTCACTCTTTACAGGGTGTCTGGAAGTGGTTGGAGGGGCATTTTCTCGTCCAGCCTGATCGTTCCGGAATATTTTCCCATGAAAACTCAGGCATATAAATTGCCAAGAGAAGCTGTTATCTCCCTATAGAAAAAGAGCCCTGAATCCCTGCCATCAAAGATCCAGTGCGTAATATACAATCACCGTTCTCAGCGGGATCTGATCAATATCAATGTACTCCTTCAATGAGTGGGCACCATTTCCGAATGCACCCATGCCGTCCAGTACAGGGCAGAATCTTGCACAGATGTTTCCATCACTGGCTCCTGACACTGAGGTTTCTTCCAGGTTTACATCCAGTTTTAGAACTCTTTTTTTGAGTTCCCCGAATAATGCAGCTGTTTCTGCAGTTCTCGGCATTGCTTCCCTTATGGAGTGGGTTATGTTTATTTTGGACTCACTGTTGAGAGGTTTTATGGACTTTAATCTTTCAATTATTTTTTTACATGATTCATCTTTTCCAAATCTTACATCTACATCTATGAAACAGTTGTCCGGAACTACATTTGATGCTGTGCCGCCACCTATTTTGCCAACACTGATTAGGGCTTCACCCTTCATTTCCTTTGACATTTTTCTAAGGTTTTCAACTATGTTTGTGGCTTCATAAATTGCATTAATCCCCTTTTCCGGGTCCAGCCCTGCATGTGCTGACCTCCCTGCAACATCGACGTGAACACCCATAACTCCTCTTCTTTCAGTCTTTATTTTTCCGCCAAGTGAAGATTCCAGGACTATGGCATATTTGGACTTCGCAGCTTGTTCTTCTATGAATTTTCTTGAAAAACTGGAACCAATTTCCTCGTCTGCGGTAAACATTATCACAATCTTTTTGTTGTTATTTCCATATTTTACGAAATGCCCTATAGCGTAAAGTGCGAATATGATTCCACTCTTCATATCAAAAATTCCTGGGCCGGTGGCAATTTCATTATTGATGCTGAATGGGTTCTTTTGCAAAGTTCCAGAGGGAAAAACAGTATCATAATGGCACAGGACAAGAACCTGCTCCTTTGCTTCAGGGTTGATTGTGTAAATAAGAATGTTTCCAAATTTTTCTGATTCCATAATTTCTGGTTTCAGTTTTAGCCTATCATAAACCATGCCCTGCAGGAATGTGGAAAACTCATCCAGGTTTCCCTTGTCCTGTGAAAATGTTTCCCTTTTTACAAGTTCTCCTATGGCATTGAGCATTTCATCCTTTTTTGAAATGAAATAATCGAGATCATTCAAAAATCACACCTTCCCCGACTGTAAACTTCTTAACAGTGCCAGGGTCAATTTTGACTCCTATTCCCGGGCCATCCATAGGTTTTATTGTGCCATTCTCCATGCTAAACGTTTTGTTTACTATATCATGTTCGAAGTAACGGTCATTTGGAGAAGTGTCCCCGGGGAAATCTACCTGGTTTAATGAAGCAAGAGATATGTTGAACGCCCTGCCTATGCCTGTTTCCAGCATTCCTCCTACCCAGCAGTGTGCATTATTGTTTCTGGCAATTTCAGCTATTTTCAGTGATGAATCCAGCCCTCCTACCCTCCCGGGCTTGATATTGATTATGCTGCATGCGCCCATATCAATTGCGTTCTGTGCCAGTTCAGGGGATGTTATTGATTCGTCAAGGCAAAGAGGGGTTTCGATTAATTTTGCAAGCTGTGCATGGTAATACAGGTCATCGTGATAGAGGGGTTGTTCTATATACTCCAGTTCGTAGCGATCCATTGATTTAATTGTTTGAAAGTCATTTTTAGTATAGTCACTGTTTGCATCCACACTCAGAGGTATCTCAGGGAATGTGTCTCTTATCTTTGACAGCAATTCAAGATCGTACCCCTTTTTTATTTTAACTTTTAGCCTCTTGTAGCCCCTTTGAATTGCATCATCTATTTTTTTCAAGGTAATATTCGGATCATCAATGCCAAGTGAGACTCCTGCATTTGCATATCCCCTTATTTCCTTCTTAAAATATTTTACCAGTGAGGCGCCTTCTTTCTTTGCGTGAAAGTCGTACAGCAACATTTCCATGGCCGCCTTTGCCATATTGTTTCCCTTTATTTGCCTGGCCCTTTCATTGAATTCCTCAGGCAATGGCAAATCTCTGATTTTATCAGCAAGATATGATTTTATCATGTATAATGCTGTATAATTATCTTCTGGCCCATAAAATGGATTCTCGTTTGTTACGCTTTCGGAAAACGCAGTTATATTTCCCTCATTAGCCTGAAATACCAGGACATCTTTGTTGCTGGAACTCCCAAAACTTGTAATAAAAGGGCTTTTCATTGGAATAATCAGATGGTGATATGATAGCTTCATTAGCTCACGATCGTAAAATAAGACATAAAACTATTGAAAGTATTAATGATGTTAGGTTACGATTTCTGTTAACCATGTTAACATTCACCTTTGGAACTTATCAACCCACAAAACTGTGGGATGTTTAAACTTCGTGGGTATAACCCCATACCCTCTATCCCATTTGCATATGCTTCAGGGATTGCTTTTTTGATTATGTTATACGATGCATTCAGATCTGCATGAATGAGGTTGCCATTATTCGATCTGAAGATACCTCGTTTAACTCTCTTTCCTGCATAGATATTGTGATGCTCTATACTTTCATTGTCAAGAAACGAACACTTGCTCGTATATGATTCATCTTGAATGAATACAGTAATATTGTGTTCTTCTGCTTTGTATTGGATTTGCTGGATTAGCATGTTGAATGGAATTTGCACAAAATTCTGGTTGTTCTTTCTGCCCATGTTACTAGATTGTTTCCATTCCTTGTTATGGCCAATGACTATAGTATCAATACCCATAGACAGGGCATGGTTTATAATTGCCCTACTGGTTTTATGCATAACGTCTTTGATTTTCCTGTTCCTTTTCAAGAATAATCTTTGCATTCTTTTTGTGTTTAATTTGTTTTCCTGCAGATCGTTTATTGACTTTAGCTCAGCGTTCGTTTTATTATAGAACTGGTTAATTGATTTCAACAATCCTGTCCTTACAGCAATCCCTTCCTCGGAGATGTTGTTTCCGATGGTTACAAGATTTCTTACACCAATATCTATACCTATAATTCGTTGTTGTTTTATATCTTCATCCGGTTTTTCATTTTCTGTCCGTTTCAACTCTTTCTCATATACTTTTTCTACTTCATAGCCAATACCTTTTGGCAATATCCTAACCTCCCTAATGTTTGTATCATCAGTCAATCTTGTTTTTATATTCATATCCATTAACTTTGGAAATCTTAGATTACCATTCTTAATGGTGCATTGCTGGTTCGTGAACACGATGACATGTTCTCCTTCTTTGTTCTTATATTTTGGTAGTTTGGGTCTTCCTTTAAATTTCTCCGGTTGCTTCTTCCATGATTTATGTGCCTTGAAAAAAGACTTCCATGATTTATCAAGTAGTATGAGAATTTGTTGTGATGTCTGGGCTGGAAGTGAACTGTAGTTCTCAGAACTCTTTAATAGAGCGTTAAGCTCATTGTATCTTATCCAGCGATTAGTGTTGAACATTTCCTGTCTTATGATGTAATTAGCTTCATTATAAAGGTTCTTAGAAAGACGTGTAAGATTACGCAAGTTATCTGTACCATTGATCCAAATCTGTTCAGTTCTTTTCATAACTAACCTCAATGGAATGGTTCTTTCTCTTTGAATACAATTTCATAGAATAACAATGCAACATTGATGCTATCTCTTCAAACACTTCTTCAGAATCAAGTTTTGTATTTCCGACTTCCGAGATCACAACAATCTGAGTACCAAATCTTTCAAACAAAAACTTAAACAGTTCAAACCCCACCCTGCTTAACCTATCTTTATAAGTAAGTATAACCTTCTCTACTTTGTACTGTATGATTTCATCAAGCATTTCAAAAAAACCTTTTCTTTTCTCAAATGAAATTCCAGAAGCAATATCAGAATAGATTGCGTTGATTGTAAAACCATTCATAAAGCACCACTGCTTTAGCTGTTCGATCTGATCTTCTAAATCTTTTTTCTGTTTGCTTGTTGAAACTCTAGCATAGAGTAATGTCTTTCTTTTGACATCACGATTCAATAATTTATAGACATCTTCATCATTATAATCATAAAATTTAGTAGGTAAAACAGTGTATCGTATCTTCCCCATTATGCGCATAAACATGAAGTGTCTTTCTTGATATACGAAGGAGATTTAAGACTTCATTTGGCTTCATAGATATACACATGAGTTATTATGATATATCAAGGTTATTCTTTTTATTAACTATATGAAAATGTTCTTGCCAAGCCCGGTTTTTTCCGCATCAATTTTTTGCAGTATATAGGAGGTGCGGGTTTTGTCATAGTCAGTTACCATATATCCCTTGCCGAACAGGTTCTTAAAAATTCCTCTTGTCGCGATTCTTATTTGGGCTGCCCTTTCCTTGTCCTTTTTCTTCATAGCTACATAATCATCAGGAATTCTTACAGCAACGCTGGATTCTTCTGGAAATGGTTCAGGATTATCATAATCTACCACATTCTGAATATTCGCAACATGAGGAATTGCTGCCGACTTTATGTGCCATTCTGCAACAAACCTGTCTGAAGGTATGCCGAAATTAATAGCGTCCTCCATCTCGCCGTAGAAATTAATAAGATATGCCCTGGAAATTGATCCCAGTTTATGAATATTGAAATTTGCATTAAGGTTCATGAGAGGATCGAATGTCCACACTATGAGATCAAACCCATTCTCCAGAGCCCATTTCTTTTGCTCTAATTTCAGTTTTTCACCAATTCCTGAATATTTATGGTTTTGCGTAACGCCTGTCATGTGGGAATAAAGGTAAATTCTGCCTCTCCTGTATCCGGGATAGCTATATTGTATTCCTACAACTTCTGAACCTTCCTTTGCAAATAGAATGAGCCCCCCATGAAATCTGAAGGAACATAGAATGTCCTTGACTAGTTGATCTGTATCTGGCATGCCCCATGCAGATTTTATAACAGGTATGGTTTTCTTAACTTCATCAGGATTGGTTATAACTTCTATATTCACTCCATCGCCATTATAATGAGAGATAAATAGGTTGTTTTGAAGGAATCTTCTTTATTAAGACCATAAAAAAGGATAACCCAACCCTTAGAGTTCAAAAAAAATATTTAGTTTGCCGTAGCCTGAACTTCATTGTTTTTCTGTTTTTGGATGTCCTGCTTCCCACTGCACGTTTGAAAAGTTGGGATTGGTGGATTTTATTAAGATTGTGGTTTTTGGAAATTATTCTCTGTAGATGTTGAAATCAAGTTCGGGTGTTGCATTCTTTGACATTTCGTTCAGTTTTGGCTCAAGTTCCTGCAACTTCTCCTCTTCCACAGGTATGTATTTCATTTTTCCCTTTGACATCATATATGATCCTGGGCAGAGGACACCTTCCTTCACGACTATCGCATCAGCGTTCAATGTGAGTATGCCTGCCATAGCTCTTTCTTTCCCCTGAAACGGTGAACCGAAACCTGGATTCTCGTAGAATTTCTTCTGGCTTGTCTCTGTGTCAATCTCCACTATTGTGTTTCCGTATTCGAGGGGTGTCAGTACATCTTCGTCGTCTACAACCGCTATTACTTTCATAGATGTTCATGCTAATTTGATTTATTAACTTTATTAATCATTCTTAGATAACTCAATCATGCGTACACTTTACATTTTATCCCATGACTTACGCAAGAAAGGCAATCCAATCCTGGATGAATCGCTTGATCGCAATGACATAGTGTTTCCAATATTCATGAAAGACACAAAACTTGAAAAACTCAGTGGGGCTAGCCTCTGGTGGGTGAAGGACTCCCTCAAAAATTTATCTGGAAATTTACGCGTTGAAAGAATTCCTATTGTGGAGTCAAATGGCAATTATATCCATATTTTGAAACAGATCGTAAATGAGAATAATATTCAGAGAATAGTTTCACAGGTTGTCCCTTATGCAAATTCAGCAAATGGCCTGGACGAAATCAAAGGATATTTTACATCCAAAGGCATTGGGACCAAATGGTTTGAACCCAATAATCTGTTATCTTCAGAATCAATCTTGAAGCTCAAAATCAATTTTGGAAATTTTAAGCAATTTTGCAGCACTATGAAGAACATGACAGTTAATTTCGATTCTGAAAACGAAAAAGGCTTGCCGGAGATCAGGGAAGTTGAGCATAAATCAGAAAACCATGAATATTCAAAGTGGGAAAGAGACCTATCAGGATTCTGGAATACTGGTGAAGAGCAGGCGAGATTGATTTTAGGCAGTATCGTGAAAGATGGCAACGCAAACAAAGGCAATTCCGTTCTTTCTCCCTATATACGCCACGGGCAGGTAAACGTTAAAGCGATGTGGAAGGCACTGGGCGAGGAGGATAATATAAACACTGAAGCAATTAAAAGGAGCCTTTTATGGAGAGAATTTTTTTATTGCTCTTATGCGAGAAGGCCCGAAAGCAGCAGCATTTCCATGAATCGAAGAATGGAAAACTTTCGCTGGTCTTCCGAGTGGAGCAGATTAATCAACTGGAAAGAAGGCAAGACAGGATTTCCAATTATTGATGCTTCCATGAGAGAGTTATGGGGCAGGGGGTGGATTGGCAATCAAAAGAGATTGCTCGTTTCTGATTTTCTGGCAAAATTGTATTCTGTGAAATGGACTTTTGGCGCAGAATGGTTTATGGATACACTTGTGGACGCAGACGAGGCAAGCAATTATTCCTCTTGGCAATGGATAAGCGGCTGTTCCGATTTTTCCTGGCCATTTTTTAAAATATACAATCCATTGAAAAAGAGCAGAAGCCTGGATCCTTATTGTGAATATGTTAAGATGTGGGTGCCAGAATTGAATGATTGCCCGGTGGAATATATCCTAAATCCTGAAAAAATGCCTTCTGATCCTGAAATAAATTATAAAAAACCCGATAAAACATACAAGGAAATGCGTGAAATGGCATTGTCAGGGTATAAAAAATTCAATAAAAATGATAATCTCTCGTGAAAAACTGTAATTGAGATTTTATCAGTAATAGTCTTTCAGATTAACACCGTATTTCGGTATTTCAATGGCAGAACCACTCTCTACATGGCCGATTTCCCTTATAGATACGCGGTTTTTCAGAGTGCTTACAAAATCGTGTTTGCTTTCTGCATCAATTACGACCACGTACCCTGTACCCATGTTAAATGTCTCATACATTTCTGAATATGACAGTCCGCCAAGATCCATAAGTTTTGTAAAAACAGGCTGTGGTTCTACAGGATCATCTATTACATATTTCATATCCTTCATTCTAACGAGATTTTTAAAACCGCCGCCAGTGATGTTAGCCATGCCTTTGATTTCCACCAGATTTATAATATCGAGAATTTCTCTCACATACACCCTTGTTGGTTCAAGCAAAACGTCAGCAACCTTTCTGTTGTACCCAGGAAAAGTTTCCTCCAGCCCTAGATTTTGATCCTTTATGATCTTTCTCACTGTGGTGAAACCATTAGAATGTATTCCACTGCTCTGCAAACTGTAAACCAAATCGCCATCCTTAATTGTTTCGCCTCTTGTTATCTGGCTCTTCTGGGCAATGCCGATAACGGAACCTGAAACATCAATATTCTTTACAAGATCTGGGATCAAAGCAGTTTCTCCCCCTACGATCGAGATGTTGGCCATCTGGGCGCCAACATTAAGCCCTACTCCTATTTCTTTTGCAATATTTACGTCTGTATCCTTGAGTGAAATGTAATCAACCATTGCTATGGGTTCCGCACCAATTGTTATTGTGTCATTTACATTCATTGCGACACAATCAATGCCGATTCCTTCCCACCTATTTGCCTCGCCGGCTAACATCACTTTCGTTCCAACGCCATCAGTGTTAAATGCAAGTGCAATATTTCCAAGGTCAATCAACGAGGTAAATCCTCCGTTTGGGCCGATTACCTTGAAGTCATCCCTTCTGTATTTTAGCTGTCTGACGAGAGTACTTACGAATTCCCCTATACCCTTTCTATCTAGAACTTTGTCAGAGGACTCTTTCATGATCCCTTATTACATTATAAGTTAAAAATATATCAACACATTTTTTAAATTTAATTACCTGCAATCTAAAACATGGATGATTATTTCTTGCTTTACCATGTCATATTACAAAAACAAAATTTGTATTTGTGCCTTATTTTATTAACGATTTACATCTGGGAATCTTCCATGAGATTCATAAGAATGTGCTGATTTTGCACGTCCTTAAGCAGAAAGTTAAAATGACTCACAAACGTTAAATAACATTCCTCTAATATGGGTTTAGGTGATAAGGTGGTAAAACTTGAAGATCTAGATTACAAACCAAAACCAATAGATGAAAATTTTGCTGAAGACAATGAGAACTATCCCGTAACTGGTAAACATCATGACCATGAAGTCAGGGCAGAAGGTGTTCAGAGAGTGGATGCGGATGGAAAACCCTATCCTATAAAGAACGGTGTACATGGCACAAAAGTAGCTATAGACTGGGAATCCTGTGTAGCAGATGGTGCATGTATGGATGTCTGCCCTGTTAGTTTATATGAATGGGAGTTGAATCCCGGGCAGATGGGTACCGGAAACAACAAAGATATCTCGGGGGACAAGGAACTTTATGACAAGTACAGAACTGATAAATGTGATCCTGTAAGGGAAAACGAATGCATATTCTGTATGGCATGCGAGAGTGTTTGCCCGACAAGAGCAATTAAAATTACCCCATAATTTTTTTATTAGCTTTAGTATTTAGGAATTACTTTAAGTATAGCTTAGCTCCGTGGTGTAGTGGCCAAGCATACCGGACTTTGGATCCGATGACGGCAGTTCGAATCTGCCCGGGGCTATCGAGGTTCATATGATTAGAATTGTTGGAAGGCAGAGCAGGACTGAAAAACTGAGAGAAAGACGCGCTGTTGGAGATATAATGGAATCGTTGGGCATATCAGATGAAAGGTTTGTTTGCCTTCTCAATGGAACACCAGTAACGAGAGATGTTGAGGTTTCTCCAGAGCAGGATCTATTATTCCTTGAGATTTTCTCCGGCGGATAAATCGGGCGGCTCTCGTATAGACATAAATTCCCTATATGCCATGGAAGAAAGAATTTTCTTCTTTGAGGTGTACATTTTTATTTTTCCCTTATAGGAATTGAGGTTGTGCCCTAAATTTAATTTTGAGATATTTTTTTCAAGGGCAATCTTAAAATTAGTGTCCTTCCTTTGTATTTCTACGTATATTCTGTCATTTTTGACAAATGGGCCCCTTACCACTTCCTGATCATGAAGGTACTTCTCATAGAATCTGAGTGCATTGGGGTTATCTGCTGGTGGGCCTTCATGAATTTTTAACGCGGGAAGAGTGCCACTTTCCAGTTCAAGCAATACCTGGATGGTGCTGGAATTCACTGAACTATGGGCATTCATGAAGTGAAAATCCATTCTCTGTGCAAAAGCCATTAGATTCCTCTTGAAAAGTTCTATCTGAGGAAATAATATATCATCTATAATATCAGGCCTCTTAAGCTCAAGAATGATCATGTATGTTTTTCTGTCGTAATCCTTAACCTCTTTATCCAGATCATTGTCCAGGTCTATGAAGCCTGGATCCGGATTCTTGAGATACATTGCCGAAGAAATCCTAAGTATAGACAGAGATTTTTCGCTTACCGCAGATGCTGCATTCCTTCTGTCGTCAACAGGGTCTATAAGTACTACTGGCGTGTTGAAATCAGAGGAATTGGGCCCAATGACAAGTTGATTCCTGGTTTCGTTTACAAATTTGAGAAAGTTTTCAAAGGTTTTGTGGTAATAAATGCATAATTCCGACACGTATCCTGAGAATCCTCCTGTTTTCAACTCAGAGCCATATACCCCAATCCTCTTGAGAAACAGTTTCAGTATTATGGCCTGTTCACGATCTTTCTCATCCATTACGGAGTTCAGAAACTCAGTGTGCAATGGCGTCCTGTCCACAGATGATCTTGTTCTTTCCCCTATTTTCATCCTGTAGCACGGAACAATATCCACTTTCACATTATTAATTAACCCTGAAACATATGGGTGTTCTGCATATTTTGCTTTTCCATCTGGAATTACCCTGAATCCTATTTCAAGGCCATACCTTTCCATCTGCTGATTGTCCAGGTTTTTGGAAAACTGGATAAAAATATCAATATCACTGTTTTTGAGCGATGTTCCTCTTGCTGAAGACCCAACGAGAACGGGAGAAGCATCCAGTTTCATATCTTTTATGATGAAGGCTACCTTTTCCAGAACACTCTTTATTATGGAGTCGTTTTGCTTTCTCTCAGCCTCTGAAAGCTTGAATTTATTCAGCAATTTGTTATAATTCAGGATATCACCCCATGGGAGTTCGGATTTGGCAGGTACGTCCCTGTTCCTTCCCTCATGCAAGCAAATGCATCAGATATTACTTTTCCCATGCCGTTATAGGATGCCATTAAATGCAATATAATCGTGATCCGTTAACTTGACATCAGGCTCATGATTGCATCTGCAGGCTGGCCCTCCGCTTTCTTAAGAGCTTCAACTGCACTTTCCCTTGAAACTGATGCCTGTTCCATCACCAGTTTTATGTCATCTTCCGGGAATTTATCTCCCTGGGCTGCAACTTCTTTCTTCTTTCCAGCTACTTCCTTTAAATTGCCTGTGATCTGGAACGACTTCTGCCCCTGTGCTTCTATTGCCACTACCTGGGGGTTTTCTATAATGTAATTTTTTTCCCCTGCTTCCATGACTACTCTCTTCACGTCCGGATACTCAACCTGTTTGATACCCATCTGCTGCATCATTCTTTTTACTTCCCTTGAATTCATCTTTCCCGGGATCATGTTCAAGTGAATACTAATAAGAATAAATGATTTGGCTTTCCATTTTCCCCAATTATCCTCCCAAAGTCCTTAAAGATTAAATAAAACAAAAGTATTCCCGTAGTACTGCCGTGATAGCTCAGTTGGGAGAGCGTCAGACTGAAGATCTGAAGGTCGCTGGTTCAATCCCGGCTCACGGCATACGCTCAAGAGTTCAGTGTGCAGCTGGTCTTTTAGCTGCCCGAAAATGTGAATGCTATTCTGGATTTAATTCCATTGAATTATGAAAACACTTTTTCATTCATTCGAAAAAAATCTTGTTTTTCAGTTTTTCTCGAGCAAAAGAATCTTCTTTGTTCTTTGGCTTTTTTTGTTCATCCCCTCAGGATTTCATTCAAAAGTTTGGATCTTCGGCTACTGGGATATCAGAATCGTTAAAAAATTAAGATATCTGGCAAGTAGATAGCCCAGATATCCAAATTGCTATATTTTTCCAGATTTAGCCCTTCCGTTTCCCAAGATTATTATATATGTTCCCGTAGAATCTTACAGTACCGTGGAAATGTTCTATTAGCATAATGTTCAGGTTTAGTGCGTTTACATAAGCTGTTCCGAAGAAAAAGAGTGAATATTTAGTATTATTGTGTATCATACCATCAAGAAATGCCAAAGAAATGTTTGTAGAATTATGGATTGTATTGGCTTGCGATAATGCACTTGCCACCGTAATATCTGGATCTACTCCAGAGGCAGAGTTGTTTCGTATGTTGAATAAGTATGAAGAGCCATTGGCTGACTGCCCAATCAGATATGATCCAATGGTCGTATTATTCACCTGAACAAGTTCACCATTGGCCTGGTAGGGAAATACAGTTTGGCCTATTCCGGTTACAACTACCGGAAAAAGTATTCCACAAATAATTGCCATTATCAGGGCTAATCTTAAGGGAGCCGAAATTGATTCAAGTTTTTTCATAATACACCTCCTGCAAAAACAAGCAACATTGCTATGAGCTTAATTGCTACAAAGGGGAGCAATATTCCCCCGACTCCATAAATAAATAAATTTTTCATGAATATCCTCATTGTGCTTTGTGGCCTGAATTTCGTCCCTCTCAGCGCGATTGGTATCAGTGCCGGAATTACCAATGCATTAAAAATCAGGGCGGAAAGAACTGCGACCTGCGGTGTTAGCTGTAGAATATTCAAGGCACCGAGGGCAGGTATGCTTGCAAACATGATGGGGACTATGGCAAAGTACTTGGCCACATCGTTGGTAATGCTGAATGTTGTAACTGCTCCTCGAGTCATCAAAAGTTGTTTTCCAAGCATAACAACGTCTATGATTTTTGATGGGTTTGATTCTAAATCAACCAGATTTGCTGCATCCTTGGCAGCAAGTGTTCCTGATGCCATTGCCAGCCCCACATCAGCTGCCGCAAGAGCGGGAGCGTCGTTTGTGCCATCCCCAATCATAGCTACTATCCTGTTCTGGGCCTGCTCTTCCCTCACCTCCTTATACTTTGTCTCCGGTTTTGCCTGTGAGAGAAATTCTTCGATTCCAACTTCGTTTGCAATGCTTTTTGCAGTTAAGGGCTGGTCGCCTGTTATCATAACAGGCTTTAGCCCCATCTTTCTTAAGCCCAGAATCCTTTCTCTAATTCCCTGTTTTATTACATCCTTGAAGTGGATAATTCCAAGAATGTCTCCGTCCATTGAAACAGCTATGGGTGTTCCTCCAACACTAGTTATTGCGTTTACTGATTCCTCAAAGTTGCCAGGGCATATTGTTGCATGTTCCTTTATTGCATCGGGCGCCCCCTTTAGGATAGTAGTACCCTCGCCAATGTTAGTTACTAATTCAAATTTTCTTCTGAATCTGTGCCTCTGGTAGAATTCTTTCCCACCCTTTGGCAGTGTGAAATCGTCGGAATCAACCAATGTTATGCCACTTCTTCGTGTAACTGCACTGAACTCTTCTGATATCCCTTCTCTTAAAGCATCATACTCACGGGGGACAAATCCCTTTCTAAAGGCAAGATCCACTATGCTTCTTCCCTCTGGAGTATCATCGTTCCATGATGAGAGAAATGCAGCCTCTGATAGTTCTTTTTCAGTGTGGGATCCCAGTGGGATGAATGCCGTGGCCAGCCTGTTCCCTATTGTAATTGTTCCTGTCTTATCAAGAAGTATTGTGTCTACATCACCTGCTGTTTCAATAGCCTTGCCAGATTTGGCAATTATATTGTTCTTGGACATACGGGTTATCCCTGAAATCCCTATTGCAGGCAAAAGAGCCCCTATTGTGGTTGGCAGCAAGCAAACGTAAAGGGCTATCAGGACTGAAAGATCTGCGCCAAGGTTCAGCAAGAGTGACAGGGCAATGAGGGCGAATAGAATGATGGTAAAAACCCCGGTTAATCCTATGAGCAACACAGACACTGCAGCTTCATTGGGTGTTTTTGGCCTTTCTGAAGATTCTACCATTTCTACCAGTTTGCTGATGTATGTTTCATTGGGATTTACATTCACCAACGCAACCACTGAATCACTCACCACTGCCGATCCTCCAATTACTGTGTCTCCCTTCGCTTTCCTTACTCCCTGGGATTCTCCGGTAAGCAGAGATTCGTCCACCATTGCTATCCCTTCCAATACCTCTGCGTCAATAGGAACGAGATCCCCCTTTTCTATGAGAATTACATCCCCTTTCCTGAGGTCTGACGAGTTTACTGTTTCAACTGTTCGCCCTTCTTCCGCATTTTCGTAAATTTTTTTTGCGATTCCCTCTTTCTCAATCTTTTTCAGGTTCGCAGCCGTTGCTCTGGATCTGGCTTCGGCAAAGGAATCTGAAACAGTGCTGAACCATACAGTGATTAGGAGTATGGCAGAGACATAGGCATAGAAAATCCTGTCGCTTTGGTGGGCAAGCCCTGGAAATGCGCCTGGCACTATGGTCATTAACAGAACCACAAAAAATGAGAGTTCTACAACAAACATTACAGGGTTCTCAATCAGCCTGAGAGGGCTCAGCCGAATAATAGAATCGTATATTACGTATTTTTTGCTTACAACTTCAGTCCGATCAACTGCCTTCATCTTGGTATCATCTCTAACTTTAGGCTTAAAGGCCATTTGCCATCCCCTCCAGGTGCATTAAAATTGGGCCAACAGCAAAGAATGGAAAGAATGTCAGCACAACAAGGATTAATATGCTCATTATCAGAATAACAGGGAATATGAGATCATCAGTTCTAAGTGCAACATCGTCACTTCTCTTCCGCTCCTGCATTCTGCCTGCTATGGCAAGCATAATAACTATGGGAATAAAACGCCCGCTCCACATTACTATTGCTGTTGAAACGTTGAAAAACACAGTATTTCCTTGTGTTCCCAGAAAGTCA
>JAKAVO010000042.1 GCA_021817255.1 Thermoplasmata archaeon | reverse complement strand
ACTCAATGAAATTATCATTCTTGCAGGCACAGTTGTGCTTATAGCATTTGTATCAGCTGAGAGGCACATATCAAAACCTTTGATTCCATTCCGCATTTTCAGGGTACGCGTCCTCAGCTATTCAATTCTGTCTGCATTTTTGCAGAGCCTTGGATTTCTCTCAGTGGTATTCCTTCTTATAATGTACCTTCAGGGAATCAGAAACCTGACTCCTTTCATCAGTTCGCTGTATCTCCTTCCAGGTTATGTAGTTGGAAGCATTCTTGGCCCGCTTTTCGGCAGGCTGGCAGACAGGATTGGATCAAGGGTGCCCGCAACCTCGGGGCTGCTCGTTATGGGCATAGCTATCCTTATTTACTCTACTCTGAAGGTAAACTCGCCCCTTGGCATAATTATTGCAGGTTCTTTCTTTACAGGGATTGGCTCTGCCCTTTTCTACCCTGCAAACAACAGTGCAGTAATGGCAAATTCCCCTAGAGATCTTTATGGATTATCATCCGGTTTTCTAAGGACAATGTCCAATATTGGAATGCTTGGCAGCTTTATAATTTCAATTTCAATTGCAAGCCTCAGTGTTTCAAGATACGTTGCATATTCGGTTTTTGCAGGAACTAGTGAACTTAATGGAGGATTGTCCGCACCGGTTGCTGCTTCTTTGCTTAGCGGAATAAGATATGCTCTTTTTGCGAGCCTTGGCATTCTGTTAGTGGGAGCAATATTTTCATTTGCCAGAGGGAAAGAAAACAGAAGGGGAAGAAAATAGAATACAGCAAAACAGTTTTTTAACTTGATAACATATAAGGAAAATGCACAAACAGTCGGGCCTTTTAACACTGACAAAATCTTTCAGGGCTTTTATCTTCACGACCATGGCAGTAACATCCCCCTATTATCTTGCAACTTTCAATTACAACTCAATCGAGATAGGGCTGGTATTATTCCTGAGCCTTCTTTCAACAAGCATATTTGTGATATTTTATGGTAAAATGAAAAGTTCCTACAAAACAAGATCCATGATTCTATCTTCTATCCTGATAATAGGATTTTTCATATTGATTGTGTCAAACAACCCAATTTTCTACATTATTGGAATTATAGCTGGCGGGATATCACTCAGTGGAAGAGATCTTTCTGCTTACCAGCCGATAGAGCAGTATGCGATAGGGCACTATGAAACAGAGCAGAATGTGAAAAACTTTGCATACTCAATATATAATTTTGGTTCATATGCAGCAGCTTCCATAGGTTCCCTGTTCCTTTTCCTTTTCACATCGGTTTCGTTTCAATCGATCTTTATTATTGATCTGATATTTGCAATATTGCAGTTTTCATTCTATATGTATATTAAATTCCCGGCATTCCAAAAGAAAACCGAGAAGCATGAAGTGCCAGATGAGTTGAAGCGGCATGTTAGGACATTCACCGCCTTATTTTCTATGGACTCTCTGGGTGGGGGATTAATTTCAACGTCAATGCTCACACTGTGGTTCAAAGTAGTATACAATATAGATCTGAGTTCTGCAGGGCTCATATTCCTGTTCGTCAATATTCTCACTGCAATTTCAATTCTGGTATCTTCCAGGATCCAGAACAGGATTGGGCTGATCAGAACCATGGTCTTCACACACCTGATAAGCAATGGGTTCATTCTTTTCATCCCACTGGTCCATAGCCTCATCTGGAGCGAAGCATTCCTTTATCTGAGGCAGACAACAAGCCAGATGGATGTTCCAGCCAGAGACAGCTTCATAAACACATTCTTGCCCAATGAGAGCAGAATTGCTGCAAATTCCACATTCACGTCAGCACGATCGGCTTCACAAATACCAGGGCCACTCTTAGGAGGCTTAGCCGTAGAACTGTTTCCATCTTCCCTCCTCTTTGCTGCGGGTGGAATCAAAGCTGCATATGACCTGATTCTTTACTGGAAATATTCATGGTTCAAAACTTAATGTAATGCATATTGTTGAAAAAAAATTTATTCAATCAAGGGTTAAGCCACTGAAATGGAATCTGACTTTAAGGGGCGAATATATATTTTGAGGCATGGCCAGACTGAGTGCAACCGGAACGGGTTATGGTACTGCCCTCCGGAAAGCCACATTAATGATGAGGGTGTCAGGCAGGCAGAAGAAGTGAGATCTGTAATTGAAAAAATTAGCCCCGAAAAGATCTATTGCAGCCCATACCAGAGGTGTGTGGACACATCAAAGGTAATAATGGAAAATTATTCAGACGCAGATTTCAAAATTCATCAATGCCTTGGTGAAAGAAATTTCAAGGGAGTAGAGGGCCTGGACTCCAACGGGATAATGGACAGGTTCAACATTTCGATGGATCATTCCCCTATAACCCGGAATATTGACCATGTCCCTGGAATAGAGGCAAGTTCTTCATTTCACCAAAGGGTAAATGCCTGCTTCGGACAGATAATGTCGGATTCAAGAGAATGCAAAAATCTTCTCATAGTTTCCCATGGTGGGGTAATGTGGTCTCTCGTATACCAGAAATTGCTGCTCACACCCAAGCCAAGAACATTTCTCAATTGTGCTCTGCTCGGGATTGATTTCAGAAACGGAACATTTGAGCCCTTTTTCTCAATGAATATGAGGACTGACTGGTACAGCGACATCAATCCCTCATGGTCAAGCTTGCAGCTATAATTATCGGGTCCCAGACAGGGCCAAATGGGGGAGTGTAGCCCAGGTCATTGTAAAAGAGGTCGTCCACAGTCATTCCTGAAAAAATTGCAGTCTCAAGCGTGTTCAGTCTCCATGCACCATTGTCCCTGGAGCAGACTTCTGCACCCAGAAGCCTCCTGCTTTCCCTGTCATAGACTATTTTCAGGGAAAGATTGCTTCCTCCAGGATAGTAATTTGCCCTGCTCTTGCCTTTTACTATTTTTGACTCCGGACTGAATCCCTCCTTCCCTGCTTTTTCCACATTAAGGCCACAGAACCCGATTTCATAATCAAATATCTTGACGAGGGTCGTGCCCAACCCTCCAGGGAATTTCATCTCTTTTCCTGCAATATTTGAACCTGCTACCCTTCCCATCTTGTTTGCAACCTGTGCCAGTGGCTGTGATTCGCTTTTTCCTGTTATCCTGTTTATGGAGGTGGCGCAGTCGCCTGCAGCATATACATCCTTGACGTTAGTTTCCATCATAGCATTGACTTCAATCAATCCATGTTCATTCATTCTTATCTTGCTATTCTTCAGGAATTGCGTATTCGGCACCGTGCCTACTGCAAAGAAAACTGAGTCCACATCAAGGGAAGCATTTTCCAGTTCTATTTTCAGCGATTTATTCTCGTTAAGCATATTTTTTACATTGCTTGAAAGGAAAACCTTCACACGCTCCCTGAAATCGGAAAGCATTTCGCCAACAACTTTAGGATCCATTTTTGGAAAAAGAAAATCGTGTTTTGAAATTAATGACACATCTTTGCTGCTGAGTGCAAATTCAGATGCCAGCTCCAATCCAAGTATTCCATCGCCGACTATTGCAATTCTCTTTCCAGAGTTGCTTTTCTTAATATTTATCGCCTCATCAAGAGTCCTCACAGAATACACGTGATCCAGTGTTCCGAACTTGCTTTTTATTGCGGAGGCTCCACTTGCAACCACAAGCTTGCCATAGTTCATCTTCTCACCGTTTTCCAGAATAATCTCCTTATTGTCAGTGTCTACACCCGACACTCTTTTTCCTGTGATTACTTTGATCCCCCTTTTTTCAATAAATTCACTCACTGGATAGTGGATAAGGGATTCATAATTTTCCACTTTGCCGGATAAGTAATACGGAATCCCGCATTCGGCATATGAAACGAAATTGCCACTCTCTATAACCGTAACAGTGGAACTATTATCAGTTCTTTTTGCTTTGGATGCAGCGGACATTCCAGCTGCCCCTCCCCCAATAACAACTATATCCATGATTGCTAATCAGAGATTATATCTTTAAGTTTTTCTCCAAAAATCTATCTGTAACGATAACCAGGCATTTATTGATTCTGCAC
>JAKAVO010000041.1 GCA_021817255.1 Thermoplasmata archaeon | reverse complement strand
GGTCAGGCTCATTCCGAGGCCCATGCCAGCAGGAGGGCAGCTGGAGTAGATCCAATGCTCATCCTGCGATTCATAGCTACAAGCTTTGCTTACCTGCTTGCTGGATTGGTGATTTTTCTGTTCAATCTGCTGCTGAACATGAATCTTCAAAGGGATGCAATCTTTGTCCTGTGGCTCTTCGGCTTCGTTGCCATGATAATCTTTGGCCTTTCGTATATGTTTTCTGCAGGGCTGTCAAGAAGCACTGTGCTGATAAGCAGCACTGTAAAGAAGGAATATGTGCTTCTCAACTTTGGAGTCATCACTTTCTTCTTAGGCTTCTCAGGCGTATTGCCCCTGGCATATGGGAAGCCATTTGCAATTGCAGGGCTCCTTGCAATAATCATCTCTGTTTCGTTGCACCTTATGAACCTGATTCTGGCTGCAACTGCCAGAAAATCAGCCAGCGCTGAAAAGCATACGTACCAGGACAATTACTGATCCCAACATATTGAGGGCTAATGAAGAATAAGGTGATTGCTATGTTAACATAATGGCAGAAAAACATAACATCCTGGATCATGAACATGAGCTATTGTTAGAAGAACTCAATGAAATCTCACAACAAAATGGAAGAATAGGAGATATCTATTCTCAGGTTCTGCACCTGTTCAGGGAGCACCTTGGGGAGGAGAATGAGACCATTGTCCCACTGCTGGGATACCTGAAAAGAAGGCTGGAGAAAATTGATGGAAAAGATATCCCCATCCTGCGAACTGCTTCTGAAAGGTTTGCGGATAACTTCAAAAGGATGATGCTTGAGGAGCATCGCCAGATATCCAAGAAGCTTTATCTCGCAATAGGAGAGCTAAAACTAAATCCTGATGAGAAAGCACTGCATCTTGCCCATGAACTCATTCACCACGTGGAGATTGAAGAGCAGATTCTCTATCCAGCAGCATTTGCTGCCGGAGATCTCTTAAGATTTGAACGATAAATACTATTCCAGAGGATCAAACACCGATCCATGACAGGTGAACCAATTTTTCCTTTCCGTTGCTATTCATCCTTCTTCTTGAAATATGAAGAGATTATATTCTTCTCTGCCCTCCTCAGTATTTCAGCAAGGGTCACGTAGGAAACGTTTAGCCTTCCTGACAGCCCCTCAAGGTTTATCTTCTTTGGATAATCAAAGAATCCAAGCTCCAGTGCGGTCTTCACCACGAATTCCTGCCTGGCAGTGATATCACCCCTCTTTGAAAGTGCCCTCTTCCTTAGCAGCTCAAACTTTACCCCATCCCTTTCCAGTCTCCCAAGAAAACCGCTGATTGTTGCCTCATCCGGCACGAGCCATTTCATGATTATGTCTCCGGAGTCTGTTGAGTAGGCTTCGGTGAGAAACAGGTCCCAATTAAGCATTGACTTGCATACAGCACATTCGTGTGCATTTACTATGGCTGTTGCATGTGAGTCATCCACAACTGTCACAGTATCCTTGTCCACCCTTTTATTGGCAAGGAGATCTGAAGAGAACTTTTCAACATTCCCTGAAGGCATGAAGATTTCAAGAAGGTCCTTCACGCCCTCTCCACTCATCCTTATGTCCCTGATCCTGATGCTTGCAGAATGTGTTTCCACAAGATCCTTGATCCACGCCACTGGCTCTTTGAATTCTATCTCTATTTCCATCAAGGGTATCATATAGGAAAGCTCGTATAGTTCATAAACAAATTGTAATTCCCGCTTCCACGACTTCTGCGTCTTAAATATTTGAAGTGATAAAGGCGTACTTTGCTAATGCATGCACAGATCCTGGCATCTGGGAAAATTGCAAAAAAGGCCATAGCCAATCCCGGGAATTTCAGTGTAAAGCAATCAGGGTTGTGCAGGATACTCTTGAATTTGTTTCAATTTATGTTCACTATCCGACATAATATATAGCAAGAGGAATGGCAAGATTATAAATCGTTTCTTGTATTTTCTTCAATATGGATGAAATGCGAAGAGATTTGATGAATCCTTTTCCATGGTATGCAAAAATGAGAAGCGGGAATCCTGTATACATTGATCCGGAATACAGGCTTGTCAATGTTTTTCGTTATGCTGACGTCAAACGAACTCTTGGAAACTTCAACGAATATTCATCACAGTTTGGGAAAGCATTATCAATATGGACCCGCCAAAGCACGCCAAGCTGAGGAATATTGTTTCGAAGGCGTTTACACCCAGGATGATTGAAAAAATGGCTCCACAGATCAGGGAAATGGCAGAAAATCTTCTTGACTCCAAGAAAGGGAAGGAGTTAGACATAGTCAGGGAATTCACATCTCCGCTCCCAATTGCTGTGATAGCAACCATGCTTGGCATTCCCCTGAAAGATATGGGTAAATTTAAAACGTGGTCTGACGCGATTGTCGGAGGATCAGATATGTTATACAGCAATCTGTCCGGTGTGATTGGAGAAATGACGCACTATTTTCAAAACTTGATCATTGAAAAACAGAATAATCCTGATGGCAGCCTTGTATATTCAGTAATAAATGCAGAGGTTGATGGAGAAAAATTAACAATGATGGAAAGCCTTGGGTTTTTCGTACTGCTTCTCGTTGCTGGAAATGAAACAACAACAAACCTCATTTCAAACGCGCTTTTAACATTCAGTGAAAATCCAGGAACTTATGATGCAATTGCAGGAGATCATAATCTCATTCCACGGGCTATGGAAGAAGTGCTCAGGTACCGGAGCCCTGTCCAGTCCATATACAGGGTTGCGAAGGTTGACACAGAGCTTGGAGGCGTTCCGGTTAAAAAGGGGAGCATCATGGTTCCATGGATAGGTTCTGCCAACAGGGATGAAAGTGTTTTTGACAATGCAGGCAGATTCATTATTGATCGAAAGGAAAACAGGCATATTGCATTCGGCGAAGGAATTCACTATTGCCTTGGTGCGCCTCTCGCCAGGCTGGAAGCTAAGGTTGCCATGGAATATATGGCCGAAAATTTTCAATCCTATGAAATACTGGGAAATAGGAAAATGATCCCGCAGAACAGCACAATAGTTTACGGAATGAAAGAAATGTGGATAAGGTTAAATTAAGAAGGTATAACCAATAAAGAATAAATTTATGGCATGATCACATACTGCAACAGGGATGATATCTACAGTAATATTTGACATGGATGGCACTTTGCTTGATAGCGAGACACTGTCAAGAATAGCGACAGATCGCGGATTTCAGGAGATATTTGGAAGAAAATTGACAGATGAGGAACATTCCAAATTAATAGGAAGGCCGGTGCAACTTTTAATGAAGGAATTCTATGATGCGAAAGGGGAGATTGCATACCTCAAGGGCAGGGAATATTTTCTGGCAAACCTCAAGAGCATATCTCCATTTGATGGTGTGATTGATCTTCTCAAATACCTGAAGGAAAGGAAGATCAGGATGTCAGTTGTCACCTCAAGCCACATCGATTCTGCATACACGCTTTTAACGATGACCGGCCTCATCGATTACTTCGATTCTGTTACAGGGCAGGAGGACACGGTAAACCACAAGCCAGATCCAGAACCACTCAACCACTGCATCTCAAAAATAGGGGCTCCCAAGGAAAATACAATATTTGTGGGTGACCAGCCCTATGATATCATTGCAGCAAAGGCAGCAGGAATAAGAAGTGTGGGTGCCACGTGGGGAAGTGGCATTGAGGGAGTCCTGATGGATTATCATCCGGATTTTATATGCAGGAATATTGAAGAGTTTATATCTGTCATAAGAAAGGCTTAGTCGGCAGAATTTCTCAACTTTTTGTATACTTCAAGCAGTTCAAAGCCATTGTCATATCCCATTCTTATCTCATTATAATTTAGCTTTGACATCACTTTCCTGACTTTTGCTTCATTTTCAAGCCCAAGAAGTGGTATTGCTGCATACGCTGCCCTGGATAAAATGCCTGTGCTCCCAAATCCTTTGCTTAAGTTCCTCAGCAGGGGCAACAGTATACTGCAGATGTATTTTCTGGAATCCGGATTTCTTATCATTGTTAAAACCGCACCTGGAATATACTCTTTTTTGATATCTCCACGCAAAAACATTTTTATTATTTGTTTATGGTTCTTTTTTCCTTTGATCCATCCCATTGCCATTATAATTGTCTCTGCATCCGATTCAGTTTTCGCGTCCTTGA
>JAKAVO010000017.1 GCA_021817255.1 Thermoplasmata archaeon | reverse complement strand
ACACGGAGGATTAAGGTATCTCGCGGAATTGAGGTTCAATGAAGTGAGAACACTTCTCAAAGAGAGAGATTATCTTGTGAAAAACACAGGCATAGTCAAATACATGAACTTTAGAATTCTGATCGACCCATACTCCTGGAAGAAAAGTACAATGTGGCCGGGGCTTTTTATTTATAATGTTCTCAGCAAGAGATTTGCTTTTCCCAGGATGGTTAAGAACAATGGTGAGCTTGCCGGGGAAGTAAAAGGCTACTACACCTACAGGGATGCCTTTTCAGACGACTGCAAATTGACTGTGTACAATATAATATCTGCTGTGAAACATGGAGCGAAATGCATAAACTACGGAGAAGCCATTTCCATCAATGGCGATGAAAGCGGAGTAAAGATCACTGTAAATGATAAATTAAGAAATAACACCTTCACAGTAAGATCAAAAGTGTGCATTAATGCTGCTGGGCCTTGGTCCGGAGAAATATACAAAGAAACCGGGAATCCGGATCTAGTAAAGATGAAACTGAGCAAGGGCGTCCACATCGTTGTTCCCCATGAAAAAGCACCTGTTGATGATGCCATAGTGTTCCGGAGCCACATTGATAAAAGGCAGATGTTTATTATACCCAGGGGTGAAGTGGCAATAATTGGAACAACGGATAATTTTGTTGAATCACCAGGTGATTTCAACGTCGAAAAGAATGATGTGGACTATATAATCGAGAGTGCACAACGTTTCTTTAAGGACCTTCAGGCAAGCGATATCACTTATTCCTATGCCGGAATAAGGCCGCTTTATGGCGATGGGGATGATCCTGGCTCTATTTCCCGCGGTTTTGTTTTGCGGTATGACAAACATTTCATTCATGTTTTTGGAGGAAAATTGACCGATTATAGATCAGCAGCAAGAAAAGTTGCAATTGTTTACCAGAAGATCAGCGGCAGGAAGATGCACATAAAAAATATGCCTGAAATTGATTATAACAGGCCAGATCTTAATGGGGAAGAACTCTACAGATACGAAATTGACCACGAGTGCGCTCTGTTTCCGGAAGATATTATTAGGAGGAGAGAAGCTTTTGACGTGTACAGAAAGGACAGGGGAGCTTCCGAAATAAATGTGATAAATAAATTAATGGAGCGAAATAAGGATTAATTTGTTAAGAATTCTCAAAATTAAGGTATCTAGCTTTGGAATAGCTGGTAGTTTGGCGGCTCTGAAACTACCCTGATGTCGTGTGGATGGCTTTCTGCCAGGCCATTATTGGTTATCCTGACAAAGGATGTGTTTTTCTTTAATTCCTGTACATTCTTGCAGCCTGCATATCCCATGCCTGCCCTTATTCCTCCTGTAAGCTGGTAGATTACCTCCTCTACCTTTCCCCTGTATGGGACTGCCCCTTCAACACCTTCTGCTACAAATTTGCTCCCTGAAAATTTCCCGTACCTGTCCGAGCCTTTGTTCAATGCACCCATTGAACCCATTCCACGGTATGTTTTATATTTTCTTCCGTTGATGATCATCTCGTTTCCAGGGCTTTCGTCTGTCCCGGCAAGCAGTGAACCAAGCATTACACAATCAGCACCTGCTGCCATTGCCTTTACAATATCTCCTGAAAATCGTATTCCTCCATCAGCAATAACGGGAACACCGTTTTCCGAGGCAATATCTGCCACATCCCCCACGGCTGTTATCTGTGGCACACCAATGCCGGCTACAACCCTTGTTGTACAGATAGAGCCTGGACCTATGCCTACCTTTAAACCATCAACTTCGCATGATATAAGATCTTTAGCCGCCTCAGTTGTGGCTATGTTTCCAACAACTATGTCAACCGAAACCTCTTTCTTCAGCTTCCTGATGGCAGTTAACACATTTTCGTTGTGGGCGTGTGCTGTGTCAATGACAATTACATCTGCACCTTCCCTTTCCATTAAAATAGCACGATCAACATCAAAAGGCCCAACTGCAGCACCGACCATTAACTGGCCCTTTACATCCCTGGAAGCAGTTGGGAACTTATGCCTGGTGATTATATCCTTGGATGTTATCAAACCCACGACCTTCAGGTTTTTGTCAACAAGAGGCAGTTTTTCAATTCTATGTTCATAGAGAATTTTCCTTGCCTCTTCCTGATCAATATTATCGTTTGCGTACACTACTTCCTTTGTCATAATGTCCTTTACTTTTCCTGCTTTGTCCTCCGAAAATCCCATGTCCCTCTTTGTTACAATGCCAACAAGCTTCTCACCAACGACGACAGGAAATCCTGCAATCCCCTTTGTCTCCATTATGTTTCTTGCGACACTGATTGGCGTTTCCTGATCAATGGTGTGGACATTCCTTATTATCAATGATTCGGCTCTTTTTACCTTTCGGACCATTGTAGCTTCTTCATTTCTTGACATGTTCCTGTGTATAATGCCAAGTCCACCAATTCTTGACATTGCAACTGCCATCTCCCACTCTGTCACCGTATCCATCGGTGATGAAACTATGGGTGAATTCAGTTTTATATGTTTGGAAAAAACGCTTTTTATATCAGTCTCCTTTGGCTCTATTGGAGACCTTCTTGGCTGTACTAGAACATCATCAAAAGTCAATCCTTCCTTTGCTTTAGATAGCTTGCCTGTATACATGTTGAGGTTAGAAAAAATGAATATTTAAAGGTTTATAAACTATAACCATGTTGTTTATTTCTGGTTGCAGTTCTTTGGCTATTCATCTTCATTTTCTAATGGAATCTGCGTCTATTTTTTCAAGAAATATTTTCTCTTTTATCCCGTCGTAATAATCCATGAATATTTTTATCTCTTTCCTCATTAAACTGTTCAGGTCATATGTTAACGACTGATAATATTCCAACAAAATGCCCCTGCTCATTTGATGCTCTCCTGATATCCTGCCAATATCCTTTATAATAGTCCACTTTGGTATATTCTTTAACGTTGAAAGAGTTTCATTGTATTCCGTATCCTTCAGGCTCACTGTAACTGCATAAATTGAATGCATATTGAACAGTTTTGAGATCATGTGTGTTATATCAAAAATGATCTTTATGTCTGTCTGGTAAATATCCAGTGCCCTGTTTCCAATTACGAGGGCAAAGTCCTCCTCTTTCAGCAGTTCACTTGCCGAAGACATTTTGCTTCTTATTAATTCTGAACCGGGAAAGAGTTTTTCCATTACCAGTTTCAAATAAAAAGCAGTTGATTCTGTCTCTGATGTTACGGCAATCCTCATGCCGGGAAATGGATCACCCCCCTTAGATATGAGAAGGTTTGAATTTGACTTTCCTCTTCCTGATATGGTTGGCCCGTCCACAAGATTCAGTGCTTCACTGTTATTGAAGTAATCAATCAATGAGATCATTGAGAAATCAACATCACCATTGAGGACGTCCTTAAGGTTCGCTCTTGTATTGCTTCTGGAAATCTCGAACTTCCCTTCTGCAAAATGTTCCAGAGGATCACTGTGAATCAGGTTTATGAGCCTTAAACTATTCAAAAATACCCCTTCAGATTGTAAAAGGTATCTCTCTTTGCTGGAATTTTTCCGACTTCTGAAACCAGCTGTGATAATTCTTCCACAGTTGTCATCTCGTGCCTGTTTGTAGCTCCGAAAATTTTTTCACTTATTGCTGTTCCGACAAGATCATTTCCTCCACCGGTTAATGCCATCTGGCCGATTCCCTTTCCCATTGATACCCAGTAGACGCTGATATTTCTCATCCATTTTCCCATAATCAGCCTTGCTAATGCTATGACCTTGAGGTCTTTTTCCCCTGATGCCGGGCCGTGAACCTTTCCCATCTTCAGGAGAGGTGTATTTTCGGGGCTGAATTTTAACGGTATAAATGAGAGAAAACCACCGGTGGTTGCCTGCAGGTCTCTCAATCTTACCATGTGGTCGATTATATGGCTCCAGTTTTCCACGCTTCCATATGTCATAGTGGAATTGCCTTTAATTCCCATTTTGTGGATTATGCTGGCATCCTCAAGCCATTTTTCCCCACTTATTTTTTCATCTGTGCTCATGATTTTTCTGATTTCCGGATCAAATATTTCTGCTCCCCCGCCAGTATGCGCTTCCATGCCTGCGTCATGGAATCTTGCAACTGTTTCCTGCAGGGAATTCCCAGTTGTCCTTGCAATAAAATCTATCTCAGGTATTGTGAGTGCTTTGAGGACAGCCTCAGGCATGTATTTCTTGACAGTCCTGAATATTTCCTCATAGTATTCTATTGGCAGGTAAGGATTGAAACCACCCACAATATGAATTTCCGTCGGATTGTATTGCTTTGCATTTTCCAGTTCACGCTTGACATCTTCTATTGACAGCTCGTATCCTTTATTTGTCTTCCCCTTTATCTTGGCCGGCACGTAAAAAGCACATATTGGGCAGCTTGCAGCACAATAATTGCTGTAATTTATATTGTATGAAACGGCAAATGTCACTGTATTTCCTACCTGATAATCGGTAAGATTATCTGCCATTGACATTAATTCCTGCATGTTAAATTGTTCCAGCAATTCAGACCCTTCCTGGCGGTCCAGCTTATGGCCAGCTTTCAGAAGGTCCAACCAGTAGTCCTGAGAATAAGAATTTATCATGACAGAGAGGAATTGCCTTGTATCAAATAAAATTTTTTTTAAAAACTTTACCTGATAAATATTACCACGTGCAACAATATCAATAAGTTGCGAACTTAAACTGATATTAAATGCAAAAGTGGTTATTCGCTTCGTGAACTGAAATACTGCAGATGAAGAATTTTGGCTATTACTCTGCATATGGGCAATTTGGTTTATTTCGGATATGCTGTGTGTATTGCACTTTTTCTTTTCGACTGTGCTTTTTATTTTCAGGAATTCACAATGAAGGGCTTTGAGATTAATTTACAATTCTTTATTATACCCCGTACAAATTCATGGGCATGATATCAATTGAAAAATCACAGATAGAATCAATTTCAGAAAGGGCAATGAAGGGAGAGATTCTTGGCAGGGAAGAAATTGCATATCTATATGATGAAGTTGATATAAAAACACTTGGAATACTGGGAAGGAAAATAACAGATTCCATAACAGGCAGACAGATTTCTTTTGTATCAAACATGATTCTTAACTATACCAACATATGCAATGTAAGATGCAACTTCTGTGCTTTTTACAGAACCGGGAATGAGGAAGACGCATATGCAATGAGTGCCATTGATGTAGCCAGGAGAGTAGAACTCTTCAATGACAAGTATGGAATAAAACAGCTTCTAATACAGGGAGGCGTGAATCCTGATCTGGGCCTCGATTACTATACAGATCTGTTCAGGACTATTAAAACACTTGTTCCGGAGATAGGGATTAACGGCTTATCAACATCAGAGATTTCATATATTGCAAGAAAGGAGAAGATGAGTGTTGAGGATGTTCTTGTTGAATTGAGGGAAAGTGGCCTTGAAACAATACCCGGTGCTGGCGCGGAAATATTTTCTGATGATGTCAGGAAGATATTGAGGAGGCCACCTCACAGCGGCCAGCAATGGCTTGATGTAATGGAGACGGCACACAGGATTGGAATAAAAACCAGTTCAACCATGATGTTCGGGCACGTTGAAAACAGTTACCACAAAGCAGACCATCTGCTTTCCCTGTTAAAATTACAGATGAAGTACAATGGATTCCTTTCATTCACACCCTGGAATTTTGAACCTGGAAACACAGAACTGGAAAGAGAGGGCTTCGTGAAGAACAGGGTTGGCGGGGAAGAGGTTCTGAGGAATATTGCAATATCCAGAATAGTGCTGAACAGGCATATTCCCATAATTCAATCATCCTGGCTGACCAATGGTGTGGAGATGGGGCAGATCGCACTGATGTTTGGCGCTAATGACTGGGGAGGGACAATATATGATGAAAGAGTTATTCCGGCGACAGGAAAACAGGTAGGCAACCTGAGAAAGGATACGATCATTCACTCCATTAAGGAAATAGGAATGGTTCCAGTGGAAAGGGACAACAACTATAAAGTCATTAAAACCTACCTCTGATATAACATGGGATATACAATAAAGAATACTCCGGAAGACTTCAGGGTTGAAGAGATACCCGCTGATTTAAAGGTTGTTGATTCCGGAAAGTACACCATACTGAAAATTGTTTTAAGAAACTGGGAAACGAACCATTTTGTAACCCACCTTGCAAGATATCTGGGAATGAGCAGAAAGAGGATCACATATGCAGGAACAAAAGACAAGAGGGCAGTCACAACACAATATTTCTGCATAAATGGAAATGTCAGGCCAGATGAAATAAGAATAAAAGACTGCGAGATTATTGAAGCGTTCAACGTTGATAAACAACTCAACCTGGGGGATCTCAGGGGAAATAAGTTCGAGATAAGAGTTTTTGATGCGGAAGAAGAACTTAAAGAAGGAATCGGAAAATATTGGAAAAAGCTGGAATCTGGAGGATTCTGGAATTATTTTGGAATCCAGAGATTTGGAGCTATAAGGTATAATACGAATAAAGTTGGAAGGGAAATAGTAAAAAGTGGAATCGAGAATGCAGTTAAGGAATATCTCTACGATCCTGAGATTGATAAGGATGATTTTCGGATAAAACTTGGGAAAAGCTGGGATTTTGCTGCCGGACTTAGGGATTACCCGGAGCACCTTCAATTTGAAAGAGCCCTGATGTCAGAGCTGGTTTCAGGGAAATCATACGGGCAGAGCTTTGATGCACTTCCAAAGAGCCTGAGAATAATGTTCATTCATGCATACCAGTCAGAACTGTTCAACAGGATATTAAAGTACAGGTCAGAATTGACTGAAAACCCGTTCGATGTGTTTGAAGGAGATTTTGTAACCCCCGTGGATAACTATTGCAACATTGATGAAGAAAAAATAGTTCCTGTCAATGATTTCAACCTGGAAAGAATGCGGCTGCTGTCAAAAGAGGGAAAAATAGCTCCGGTTGCACCACTTGTGGGGACAGATTCAAAAAATCAGGAAGGAGTGCCTGGCGAAATACTGAGAAGAGTAATGAATGAAGAGCAAATTGAGTTCTCAGATTTCAGAATAGAGGAAAAAAATGAACTAACATCGAAAGGCAACTACAGGAGCATAGGCTTCAAACCAATTGGCTTCCTGGCAGAAGACGTTAATTTATTCACCTTTTCCCTTGGAAAGGGGATTTATGCAACCACCTTCCTGGATCAGCTTTTCAAATCAGATTAAGCCGACTTTCTGCAATTCTTTCTTTACTTTTATTACGGCCTGTTCTATTTCACTTTCCTCTTTGGCACCAGTGCATACGACTTTTCCAGAACCAAATAATAGCAATACTACTTTGGGTTCCTCGACCCTGTAAACCAAACCGGGAAACTGTTCAGGTTCATACTCAACGTTTTCAAGCCCCAGCGACATAGCGATCTGAGTAAGGTTCAGATCGGCTTCCAGATCGTAAACTGCAACTATATTCTGGACTACTATGTCCGGAGAATCATAGACCTCAATGCCTGCTTTTTTAAGAGTGGAGATAATTGTTTGAATTGTCAATCTTACATTTGTAAGGTTTTTTGCTCCAGTACAATTCACCTTTCCACTTCTAAATATTAAAACAGCAGTTTTAGGTTCCTTCAACCGATAGATCAATCCGGGAAATTGTTCTGGCTCGTACTCTGAACCTTCAAGTGCCAGTGCAATTTTGCTAAGATCTAAATGCTCTGCCAGTGATGTGGATGCAACGATGTTCTCAATGTTGATTTTTTCTCTTTCACTCATAAAATCAAATCTCTTATATTTAAACTATATATAAACATATAGTGTGGCTACATGAAAGTAACCTAGGCTCTTTCTGCCCAAGAACTGGGAATTAGCCCTCCTTTTTTGCCATTTCATTTTGAAAATATTTCCGTTCAAGTCTATCCGGAGTAATATCTGTCCATTTTTGCGCTAAAACGCAAATGCCAGAAAATGGATTTCCCTGAACAAACTCCCTGCATAGCTCTTTTAAGTACTGTTTCCGGATTTATAAATAGTTCCAGCACATCAACAATTCTTTATTTCCAGTTGCAATATTATAATCAAGGCATGAGCAAAGTTAATGAGAAGGAGGATCCCGTAAGGATAGACCTTGCAATCCTGAACGAAAATAAGGGCGTTTTAAAGCTGATGAAGAGTGAACTAGTTTACACTCCAAGAAAAGGGGATCAGGTAAAAATACCAATTGGAGAGATCAACAGGCTTTCTTTCAAAAAAACTGCAGTGACAACTTCTACCCTTTTCGTAAATGATCTTGTTATTACAGTCTGCAGGGCCCACCTTTGGGCTGCAGACATAAACAGGCTGAAATTGGAAAAATAATGAAAACCTTTTTCCATTACATATTTAAGGCGTCCCGGGCAACTTCTGACATCATGGAAGGATTCCATGGCGGTTCCCAGACCAACTCGACGTCAGCCATTTCCACTCCTGCCATATTCTCCACTATTTTCTGCACTTCCGAGAGTATCCATGGGGTAACAGGGCATGTTGGAGCGGTCATAGTCATCTTCACATATACATTATCGTTGTTAATCTGGACATCGTATACAAGCCCCAGGTTCACTACATCCATTCCAATTTCAGGATCCTCTACAGCCTGGAGAGCTTCTAATATTTCTTCCTTAGTGACCATATTATCTTTTAAACATTAAATTCACATTAATATGTCTATTGTTTTTTTATACAGACTGTATCTGGTCAAAAAAACCAGTTTCCCATGGTTTTTTCCTTAATTCAAGGGTGCTGGTTAGGGACTCCAGGATCATTCTCCTGAGGGTTTGGCTGTTGCAAGACGCGAATAAATCAATACCTTTCTTTCCTCTGACAAAATCATAATAAAAAGAATCAGCCATTTCAATTGAACTGCTGAAACCCTCGCCGGTTATCCCATATCTGTCCAGAACAAATGACCTTATGCATATCATGTTTCTTGAATCCTGAAGGAATGGAAGAAGATGTTCGGAAATAATTGCCAAATAATCAAAATCCTCAATTTTTCCTGAATGTGCCCTTTTCAGTTTGGAAAATTCAGGGAAGGCGTTTGCCTTAACTGCTTCTATCCTCACTGACATTGGGGAACCCTTGAAAACAGATCTCATGATGGTATCTTTAAATCCGCTTTTAATGTTTTCTGAAATTATAACCAGTACCTTTAATGGCAAGAGCCTGGCACCATTCTCATCTATTTCCCCGCGGTCTATCCTGGTTGAACTCAGGACAAAGAAATCGTTTGCAATTTTTGTATTAACTGCAAGGATTCTCAGCGGCTTTAACCCGTTTGACTTTCTCTTTTGGTTTAATTGAATTGCACTCTTCTCAGTCTCTTTTGAGACTACTATGTCCTTATAATCTTCATTCCTGTCGGCATCACCGGAATTGTTTTCCAGGGGTTTAATGATAAAATCAGCTTTTTTTGTTTCCAGATAAACCCTGACAGCATTGGTTCTTTCCTCATACGGTGGAACAGCATAATTTTTTGTCTTCTTCACGTAATCATCAGATGTTACTCCGACAATTACCGTGTTTCGGGTAGAAACAGCCTTCTGCAACAATGCCTTGTGGCCTTTGTGCAAATGCCCAAACGTTCCAGCCACTACAGTAATTCCTTTTTTCTTATGTTGAATCATTTATTGTCTTCCTTATTCTCCTGACTCCTTCCACGAGCTGCTCTTCTGAGCCAAAGGTGAAATTCAGCCTCATTGAAGATTTTTGAGTTTCGTTTGTCGTGAATGCCTGGCCACTGACATAAGCAACTCCGTTCTTGATTGCTAAAGGAATCAGTTGCCTTGTATCAATTTTTTTATTTACCGTCAACCATACAAACATTCCACCTTCCGGTTCTGAAAAGGTGGATATATCTGACATCTGGCTTTTAAGGGCATCCACCATTGCGTCTCTCTTAACTTTATATATTTTCTTGTTAATTTCTACCTGCTTATAGATTATTTCCCTTTTGATGTATTCATTTGCCACGTATTGCGAAAAGGAGTTTGTAGCCAGATCCAGCGCCTGTTTTATCAGGTTGAATTTTTCCATTACTTCATCAGGCGCTATTGTGTAGCCAAGCCTTAATCCTGGTGTCATGACTTTTGAAAAAGTGCCTAAATAAATTACATTCTCTCCTCCTGGCATCGAACGAAGGCATGGAATGGCTTCACCATAATATCTCAACTGGCCGTATGGATTGTCTTCTACGAGTGGTATATCGAATTTTCCGGCTATTTCTATAAGGTTCTTCCTTCTTTCAACAGGCATTGTATAACCTGTTGGGTTCTGGAAAGTTGGTATTGAATAGATAAACCTTGGTTTTCTTCCTTCTGAGATGAGTTTCTTTATTGTATTCTCAAGCAGTTCCACTTTCATTCCTTCCCTGTCAACTGGTATGCCTTCCATCCTAATGCCATTAGCCGAGAAAGCAGATACAGCCCCAACATATGTTGGCTCTTCTGTGATAACCGTGTCCCCAGGGTTTGCAAGTACTGCACCCAATTCATATAAACCCTGTTGCGAGCCGGAATTAACTATGATATTATTCATCTGGCACTTGATATTTTCCGTTCTGTCCAGCATCTTTGATATCTGCTCCCTGAGCGAATTGATGCCAAGGGTATTTCCATACTGAAGCGCAAGGTCGGAATGATTTTCCATCACGAACTCCATAATTTCCATTAGTTCCTTAGTGGGGAATGTTTCCGGGCTTGGCATGCCTCCTCCCAGAGATATAATCCCCGGAGATGATGCCATTTTGCTTAATTCCCTGATTTCAGAGGGTTTCATGTTGTTCACGACTTTCGAGAAATTATAATTCATAAATGGATATTGTGAATTCATTTATAGATTTGTTCGCTTACATATATATTCAAATTTAGATGTTGGGAATAAGGCAGAAGAAGTGAGCCGTAGCGAAAGAGGAAATTAGATCTTTATGATGGCTTTCAATGAGGAGTGCGCCACTGGTACAGATATATAATTAGCAGGCAAATCAGGATTGTGCAGGTTTTTTTTGGAGATTACAGCAATTCAAAATCGTAAGTGAAAAATTACCCATAAGGAAGTTGCAATAATGAATTAAAAAAACTAACAAACCATATATAATACTGTCTATCTATAATAAGAAAAATAGTGCTATTACAAAAAATATTATAACAAAGGAGAAAATGTTGACCGATGATTTCAGGAAGGCTGATGTGGAAAGTCAGCTTGGTGGGGGGCTTAGAGTCGGGAAAAAGTTCCTTAATTTCCAGGATAGTGTTTGACAGCGAGACTGGCAATTTTATAAACAAGGGGCTTCTTAGGAAAAAAGTGTCTTTCCAGGAAAATGGAAAAGACTACCACGCTGAACTTATATTGCAGGAAATTTCTGGTTTTCCCACCAATGAGAAGTTGCTTGCGGGATCATCAGCCATTATAATTGTTGTAGATGTAACCAAGAAAATGAATGAGCAGGAGATTATAAACTTTATAAGATTAACCCAGAAGCGGGGCCTGATCATTATGGCTGCAAATAAAGTTGATAGAAAATATGAAGCGGTTACCTGGAAAGAAGATCTGGAACCCATAGCGAAAAAATTTGACCTGGATTTATATATGGTTTCAGCGAAACAGCCGGATACTGTAAATAATATGGTCAATGGGATTTCGCGCTTATTGATAGGAAGGATAAATGGAAAACAGTAGGAGCGGGAGTTTTGCAATATGCAACTCGATTTTATTCAGGATCGAGAACGACAAGAGTGCCCAGTATATACACAGCAAATATAATGTGGGTGCACTGAACGGGAACAGCCTCACTTTAAAACCATACGAACTGCTCTACCTGTATTATAGAAAGAGGTTGAAGCCGGTAAACCCTTTTTACAGCAATTCAATGATTCTCATCAGCAATTTATTTGAAGAGAAAGATCTGTATATGTGGAGAGTTTACCTCGATTTGAAAAAAGAGGGCTCAAAAATTTCAATAAATAATGAAAGCCTTACGATCTCAAAGAAAAATGAGAAATTGAGCGTCAAAAGAGTGATTTATCCAATAAGGGAGAAGAGCAAGGTGGGAACCGACTGGTTGATTTCTTCTGCGGGACACAATATTGCATCTGTTGATGATGACGGAGACATTACATACTATATAGTTGATCTTGCCACCCTTGAAGGGACGAATCATATGGAACTTTCTTCTGATCCGCCATTAAAAATAGGGAACAGAGGCATAAACATGAATAATATGAAACCCCAGTGGATGGGGGATCATTTCGAAGACCTTGTCATCTTATCTGAGGGAGAAACAGATTATATCAATGGGGCGATGGGCAGCGATCCTGTGTCAAAGGTGTACAGGGAACTGATATCCCGTGGGCTGATCGTTAAAACGGGCTTCAAATACGGATGCAATTTCAGGGCGTACAGGGGGACCATGGATGATCACTCTGATTTCCTGATACATATACTCGGCGACGACGCAGGTTGGTACGAGATAAGCAGGGCAGTGAGATTATCTGCTTCCGTAAGAAAAGAAATGATCTTTGCTGTGCTGAAGGGCGATAACTGTATTTTTGTCAGGATAAGAAGAATAAAAAGTATACAGGAAATGAACGTTAAGAATTAAATTTGGGATTCGAAGTCTTCTATAGAATATTTGAAATCTTCGTAGGACTTTATGTCTCCCCGATTCTTGAGTATCTCTCTGGAAAGCAGCCAGTATACAAGGGCAAGTGACCTTCTTCCTTTATTGTTGCTCGGTATAACCAGGTCTACAAAATCAGTCTTGTTATTTGCATCACAAAGAGATATTATTGGAACTCCAACATTCTTTGCCTCTTTCATTACCTGTGTATCCGCAAGTGGGTCGGTTACTATTATTGCCCTGGTTTCAGTATATGTTGGCAACTGGTAGTTTGTTAATGTTCCTGGTATAAACCTGCCGACAATTGCTTTGGAACCTATTACTTCTGAGAATTTTGTAACAGGCCTGAATGCATATTGCCTCTGGGCAACCACTAAAATCTGGCTGGGATTAATTCTGGACAACATTTTGCCAGCAGTTTTAAGCATATGGTCCGTTATTTTTAAATCAAGCAGATATAACCCGTCGTTTCTAATCTTGAATATGTATTTCACCATATCCTGTGTTTTAACCTGGGTACCTATATGTACTCCTGACTTTTGATATTCTTCCTCTGATATTAGCAACTCTTCGTCCATTCCAATCATCTCATTAGCTGTCAAGATTTGGGCTTATCTCTTTAACCTATATATGGGTTTACTTAAAATCATTCAGGCTTGCGAAGAATCTGAACCACATACAGAAAAATAATGGCAGTTGGCAAGTAGTTCTAAAAGTTGCACATCTCTTTATTCCCACTCTATGGTGGATGGCGGCTTGTCCGTAATATCCAAAACTACCCTATTAACAGAAGTTACTTCGTTGGTAATTCTGGTTGAAAGGTCTTCTAAGAATTCCCAGTCAAACCTGTGAAATGTCCCTGTCATTGCGTCTGTGGAATCTATGGCCCTTATTGCTACTGTATTTCCATAAGAACGTTTATCGCCGTGGACACCAGTTGTTTTGACAGGAAGGATCACAGCGAAATACTGCCATGGCCTTTTAGCCGGTTCAAGAGCACCCTCGATTTCATCTTCAACAATTTTAGTAACTTTCTTTAACAGAACGATTTTTTCCTTGGTAATTTCCCCAACTATTCGCACTGCAAGCCCAGGCCCGGGGAATGGCTGGAGGCTTGTATCAAGCCCTAATTCCTTGCTCAGTTCCCTTACATCATCTTTGTAAAGGTCCCTCATTGGCTCAACTAGTTTTAGGTTCATTTTCTCTGGCAGGCCCCCAACATTATGATGGCTTTTGATAGTATCCCTGTTCTTCCCACCGCTCTCTATCCAGTCAGGGGCTATTGTTCCCTGCAGGAGGTATTCAGCCTTGAAATCCAGGGCTTCCCGTTCAAATATTTTTATAAAAGTTTCACCAATTACCTTCCTTTTTTGTTCAGGGTCTGTTATGCCTTTCAGGTTGCTTAAGAAAAGCTCTGATTCATCGACAATCTTAAAATTAATTCCGAATTCTTTAAAAAAAGACTCAACACGCTTTCTTTCCCCTTCCCTGACCAACCCGGTATCAACAAAAATTGATAAAACCCCGTCCCTGGAAGCCATTTTAGAGGCAACCGCCAGAACCGAACTGTCTGTTCCGCCAGAACAGGCAAGGATCCCTTTCCCTTTCAGATCTTTCTTAATTTTTTCAACAATTTCATTTAATAATTTAGAGTTCATGAAATCAGGTTTTCATGATTGCAGCGAGGAATATAAGCAATCCTATAACCACTCCGATAATAGCTGCCACGAGATAAAATACTGCACCCAGTATTATGTCGTAGACCAGGCTTACGTGAAAAGTGAAGTCCGATAGGTAGTATGTTATAAATCCTAAAAGTATAGCTCCTGCGATCATTCCTCCGCCAGCTACCCTGGATTTGCCTTTTCCAAAATAGGCAGTCAATACTCCAAAAATTAAAAGTGCAAGTGCTATAATTCCTATTATAGTAAGGAAAAAAATGTCAAGATTCCAACTTGGATACCACGGTAAAGTTTTCGTTACAACAGACATTTAAATCACAACTTCAAACCTGTGAGGGTTTTTGTGTCTATAACCCCTTCGATCTTTCTAATCTGTTCAACCACAATTTTCCCCAATTCGCTGTAATCAAGTGCGTCAATTTTAACGATCAAATCATATTCCCCGAAAAGTGGATGCACTTCTACAACATAATTTATCTTGGATATTTTGTTGTAAACCTCATGCTCTTTCCCGGGTACTGTACTCACAAGTACGAATGCTACCGACATAGATTCACTACTACCCTTAATTTTTCTTCACTTATAAAAGTTATTAGTATTAGAAAAACTTTATAACAGGATTCTAAGGATATAATCGACAAAATTCATACATAAATAACACATATCAATGATTGCCTAACCATTATTTGTTTGCCTTTTTTTTGGGAAAGCGAAAAATGATTTATCAGGCATATGCATGACTCCATAGTGTCATTCAAAGATTCTTATATTTCAGAAATCATAAAAAAGGCGAAGGATAGGGAGTTTCCAGAAAGTTTTGTCCCGGAGGGCGAGGATTCCATTGAAATTAAAATAGTTCCTGGCAGAGAGTTGTTTATGTACAGGAAAGACGAGATGACAAATCTTGTGATAGACGGGCAGATGTTCCCGTTTGATGATCCATACATAGCCAAATTTTATTATTTCTGCTCCCTTCAGGGCAAGGAAATTGTAAGAATTCCCGACAGATCGGCTGTGAGGAAAATTGTTAAAAAATTTGAGCGGGACCTTGATGAAGACAGAGCCATGGCCAGTTCTATCCTGAATGATCTGACAGATGAAGAAAAAAAAGCCATTATGAAAGAGCTTGGAGATATTTCACCCTACCACTTTCTGCTCTTTTACGAATATATAATGGATTAACTTACATAATTAATCATAACTCACTCAAATTGTTTAGGCTCAACATTTTCTGTTCCCCACTATTCAGGTTTTTTACTGTTATTGAGTTCTCTTTCAATTCTTTCTCCCCTACGATAATTGCGTGGGAAAAATTCATGGAAGATGCATGTTTGAGAGAGTTCGAAATGTTTCTGTCTGAATTTTCCATTGAAGCTGTTTTTTTCATTCTTCTCAAATCGTATAGGATATTTCCAGCTCTTTTTTTTCCTTCCTTTCCCATGCCAATTACGAAATATGAAACTTCTGTGTTTTCCACTTGCCAGAGACCTTTCTCTCTCAGGAGATTTTCCAGGACAGCATCTCCCATTCCAAAACCTACAGCAGGTGTTTCCTGTCCTTCGAAAAGAGATGAGAGCCTGTCATATCTTCCCCCTCCAAAAATTGACCTGAACTTGCCTTCGTTATCGAACCCCTCGAAGACTATTCCGGTATAGTAGGATAGCCCTCTTACAGTTGAAGGATCATAAACAACATTTTCATACCCTTTATCATAAATTGACTGAAGCTCTGATCTCATTTCCTTATAATCCCTATCATTTAAGAGTTCTAATCCTATTTTATCAAATGCTTCATCTATATCTGAAAGTGGATATGACCGTGAAAGAAATTCTATGAATTTTTCAAGATTTTCGCCATTGATTCCCTCCCTGGCCAGTTTTTCCTTTATTGACTCCACAGATTCCTTTCGGAAGTGATCAATGACTGATATTGATGATGGAATATTTTGCGAACCAATTTTAGTAAGAATTTTTTCCATGAGGTTGCGGTCGTTGATCCTGACGGTGTACATATTTTTTAATCCGAGCCTGTCTAATGTTTCACATGCCAGCGCAATTACCTCTACATCTACTTCCACTCCAGTTTCTCCAAAGTAATCTACATTGAACTGGTAGTGTTCCCTGTTCCTCCCTGACTGTGGCTCTTCATACCTCCACAATTTAGGGATGTTGTACCATTTAACAGGCTTTATAAGGTCCTTCCTCGCAACAAGCATCCTCATGGTTGACGGTGTAGCTTCTGGTATCAGTGTGACTTCACGGTTTGACTTGTCCCTGAAGTTATATGTCTGTTTCAAAAGCTCATCTCCGGATTTTATCTTATAGATTTCCAGCAATTCGATGGATGGGTAATCTATTGGAAGAAATCCGAAATTTCTTGCCGTCTCTCTCATTATTGAAAATATCTGCTCTCTTTTTTGCATATCTTCCGGATAGTAATCTTTGAACCCTCTCAGTTTTTCAATCTTTGACATTTCTTATGAGATAACAAAAGATGGTTAATAATAATTAGACATAAATACTCCTTTTAAATGTTTAGTTTGATGCGATTTGGTTAGTTTAGAAGATGAGATCAAGCAGAATGGATTAAAGGTTACACCTCAAAGATCCAAGATATTGCGATATATTAGAGAGAATTCGGGGAAACATTTTAGTGCAGAGGATGTTCATAAACATGTTGTTATTGATAATCCCAATATACCACCGGCTACGGTATATAATATTCTGAAGATGTTCGTTGACAGAGGCTTAATAAATTCTTTTGAAATCAATGGCAAGGCAATTTATGAAGGGAGAGTTGAACCACACGTTAATTTTAGTTGCGAGAATTGCAAGAACATCTATGATTTCGATCTGGAAGGAGACTTAAGCTATTTAGAGAAGAACGTGGATGGAAAAGTAATTTCTACAAGCGTTACTGTCAGAGGCATATGCAGAAATTGCCTCAATGAACTCGAAGCTTCTGAAAAAACCTTAGCGCGTTAATATTTTCCACTGGATCGTGGACTCGCAATATCTCAACTCCCTCAGTGGCAAGGTGCAGGGATACGGAAAGTGTTTCGGGCAATCTTTCTTCGGGCTTGTTTTTTGAGTTGAGGTTCAGGAATGATTTGCGGGAGTGCCCGAACAACCTTTTAAAACCAAAATTAAAAGCGCCGGGATTTCTTACGATTTCAAGATTCTGCACACCTTTTTTGGAAAATCCCAAACCGGGATCAATAATTATTTTCTCAGGCTTCAGTCCTAATTGGTTTAAGGCCTTCAACTTTTCAAAAAAGAATTTTGCCATTTCCCCAAATAAATCATCATAGGTAGCCATCTTATTCATATTTGTTGGATTTCCCTTTATATGCATAAGCACGTATGATTTTCCCTCATCCCTGGCAGCTTCTGGAAGCTTTAAATCTTCCATGCCGGAAATGTCATTTATAATATCAATTTCGCCTATGAATGAATCAACTGTTCTGTAGTGCCTGGAATCCAGTGATATTTTGTATCCGTCTCTTCTGTCAATAGATTCAAAGGCTGATGCCAACCTTCTGATTTCTTCGTCTGGTGTGGTTTCAATTGCCCCCGGGCGTGTGCTTTCAGCCCCTATGTCAAGAATCTGGCAGCCGGATTCAATGGCATTCTTTATCTGTGCCCCATCCCTCACCCGTGATGCAGCATAGAAAGAGTCGGGAGTAAAATTGAGAATGGCCATGATTTCAGGCATTGAAAAAACACTCTTTTTAAAAATTCCGTTGATCATAAAATCAGACATTTCCTTCAGCCCTCTTCCCTCTAAAATCTCTTTAACGAGTTTTTTATCCATTGCCTGTTCGAATTTAAAATATGATTGGGACTCCATTTTCACTTTTGAGCTTTTGATATTTTCCGGGCATTCTCTGCTGTAGCAGGTGAAAGAAAGTTGATCATGCATGCCTGTGGTTTTCCCATTCTTAAAGAAAAAATCAATTCCAGAAGTGTCCATATGTTGATGTATGCTTTTGAATGCTTTAAGGATTTAGATAGTATAACTTCTTCAGAAACGGGGACGCTAATCTGTGTAAGGTTCAACGAAATACCTCAAATCTTTCTGACAAATACATTAATATTAAACATAGATATATATAATAAAGAAATGCCCAACATGCTTAAAAAAATACACTATAGACCCTATCTTCCCATATTAATAAGAGATGGTTTAAGTTTTTAAGCATAACATTATTAGCAAATTTGTATTACCTCATATCTGCATTTAATGGAGCGATTACATGGTTAATAATGGTACAATTGGCAAGGGTAAGAAGGGTCGGAATTTTACCAATATTAGTGAACTCTCAAACGCCATTAGCAAGGGGTTGAGTTTGCAAAATAAAAGGATGAGTTTTGAAGAATCTTTTTCGGCAGCAGAACATTTAATTAATTTTTTTGGTTACAGTGACAGGGTTATTGACAATATGTTGGAACCTGAAGATAGAGATGCGTTTTACACAATGGAGGATATTGGTGTCCTTCAGACAGAACGGGAAGAAACAACACTTTTTGACGGTAGGGAATGGAGAATTCATTATTGGATTCTTAACGTTGGAAAAATAATAGAACTTTCAAATATGAAAATAGAAATAGGCGACCTGGAAAATGCACAGCAGTTTTCAGTTTATGAAGAAATACCTGATGAATACTGGACATTGAATTAATAGTGGTTTTCAATGCATATTGCGGTTTTAGACGAGTCTAAGTGTCATTCTAAAAAATGCAATCATGAATGCCAGTCTTATTGCCCGCCTGTAAGATCAGGGATAGGGACTATAACCTTCCCTGAAGATTCTGTTTACCCTCTTATTACAGAGGATTTATGCATAGGATGTGGCATATGCATAAACAGGTGCCCATTTGGCGCAATAAAAATAGTTACAGTGCCAGATGAATTAAACAGGGACATTGTTCATCGATATGGTGAAAATTCTTTCAGAATCTATTCAATTCCAGTTCCTTCAAAGGGCATCACAGCAATTCTGGGGCCAAACGGAATGGGAAAAACTACCACAATGAACATTCTCAGTGGAGTTCTTGTACCCAACTTTGGGGATTATGAGAATGGCGGGTCAAAGGAAAAGGTTTTGAAAAAGTATTCAAACAGCATACTCGGCGATTACTTTCAAAATGTTTATGACAAAACAAAAAAAGTTGTCCTGAAAAGCCAGTTCGTTGATCAGATCCCGAAAGTTGCCAGCGGCACTATAGGATCGATTTTGAAGAAAGCAGATGAATTTGGAATGGCAGATGATGTTATAGGAGAATTATCCCTTGAAAATTCTATAGATAAGGACGTAAAAAGTGCCTCGGGTGGAGAACTCCAGAAATTGGCTGTGGGCATGGCTTTGATCAAGGACGGGGACATTCTTCTTGTTGACGAGGTTTCTTCCTATCTGGACATATCTGAGAGGATAAGAGTTGCTTCAATACTTTCAGGGCTTGCCAGGAAAGGCAAAACAATATTTGTTGTTGAACACGATCTCGCAATCTTAGACTGGATAAGTGATCAGATACACTTAGTATATGGTTCTCCAGGGGTGTACGGAGTTATTGCCCAGCAAAAGTCACCCAATAAAGCAATAAACCAATTTCTTGATGGATACATGAAGGAAGAGAATATAAGAGTAAGGAAGGAAAAAATAGTGTTTGAGACAAAAGCTTCCAGCAGAAAAATCATATCTCCGGAACTTGTCCACTGGGATGAGGTGGATGCTGATCTGGGTAATTTCAGGCTGAAGGTCATGCCAGGAAAAATGGAGACCGGAACAGTTACAGGGATTCTGGGAAGGAATGCACTTGGAAAGTCAACGTTTGTCAAGATTCTGGCTGGTGTTATGGTACCAAAATCCGGAACAATAGAGCCAAAGCTCAAAGTTGCATACAAACCACAGTATATTTCCACAGAATTTGATGGCACATGCGAGGATTTTCTTTTCCAGGCATTAAAGGAAAGAATGAGCGACAGTTTTGTCAAGAATGAAATCCTAAGGCCGCTTGGCATAGAATCGCTTATGGAAAGCGAGGTCAGCAACTTATCAGGCGGAGAACTGCAGAAGCTATCTGTCGCAGTTACACTGGCACAGGAGGCAGATATATATCTGCTGGATGAACCATCAGCAAACCTTGACAGCTCGACGAGAATGGAAGTTGCAAAGATAATTAAGAGAACGATGGAAAACAGGAAAAAGACAGGAATGGTGGTTGACCATGACATATATTTCATAGACATGATTTCTGATGAATTGATGATTTTTCTTGGTGAATCCGGAGTTGAGGGTGTTGCAAGGGGGCCAATGCCCATGAGGGATGGAATGAATACATTCCTGAAAGAGGTCGACATAACTTTCAGGCGTGACCACAATTCTGGGAGGCCAAGGATAAACAAGCATGGAAGCAGCATGCACAGGGAACAGGTTTCTTTAGGAGAGTATTATTACTCCTGATTAATGGCAGTTAAATGTCAGAACAGCATTTGACAATGCAGATTCTCCACAGGGAAGGCCTTTCAAGGATAGGTAGGTTCAAGACGGCGCATGGTTTTGTTGATACGCCAAATATAATGCCGGTTATAAATCCAAATTTGAAGACGCTGCCAATAGAAACCATGAAGAAACTTGGCACCCAGGCAATAATAACCAACAGCTATATTATCAGAAGGAATGCAGACTTAAAGGAGGAAGCACTGAGAAAGGGGCTCCATGGCCTAATAGGGTTCGATGGGACCATTATGACCGATTCCGGAACTTTCCAGAGTTATGTTTACGGGGATGTTGAATTCAGGAACAGGGACACCGTAGATTTTCAGATAGAAATCAAGAGCGATATTTCAACGATTCTTGATATATTTTCTACACCGGCAGATTCACATGAAAAGGCGTACAATGCAGTGAAAGAGACCCATAGCAGGTTTTTAGAAATTGAGGATGTTGCAGACAGATACAATGTATCCGGGCCGATTCAGGGTTCTATATACAATGACCTGAGGCGAAAGAGCGCAAGGCTTATGTCAAATACAATGGCCAGTTATTTGCCGGTAGGAGGAGTTGTTCCTCTTCTGGAACAGTACAAATACAGCAAGCTGGTTGACATTATTTTGGAGTCAAAACTTAACAGCGATTTTTCCAAGCCCATTCACCTGTTTGGCGGAGGGCATCCAATGTTTATGGGAATGGCAGTCCTTCTGGGGATAGATATGTTTGATTCTGCTTCATATGTGAAATACGCAAGGGATGACAGGCTGCTTTACACAGATGGAACCAGGTACCTGCCGGATATTGCTGAGCTGCCATACTGGAGCCCTTTAAACAACAGATTTTCAATACGGGAAATAAAAGGCATGGAAAGCAAAGAGAGATTTTCAATACTGGCAGAACACAACCTCTTCGCGATATTTCAGGAACTGTCTGAAATAAGGGAGCGCATCAGGGAGAATACCCTGTGGCAATATGTGGAGTCTAAATCCAGAGCCCATCCATCACTCTATGCTGCTTTCAGAAGGATTCTCACTTACTCTAAAAGAATTGAGCCCTATTTTGAACTATACAGGAAGAGCCCATTATTCCATTTCGGCAGTGAAACAAACAGATCGCCATACGGAGTGAGGCTGAAAAAAATGGAGCCGGAGAAGGGAACTTACTTTACACTGTCTTCAAGAGAGTGGAGCCCTGCGAGGCTGAGCCACGATTTTATAAAGAACGTATACGAAAAGTCAAGAGGCACATTCTGCATTAACTGGTCTGGCCTGAAAATACCAGTCGAGATGGAAGAAGCGTATCCGGTGGAGCAGGTAATACAGAGAGAAGAAAGAGAATCAAGCACACCCGGTTTCGACAGAAATTACGGTTTTGAAAAAATCAGGGACTTTAACCTTGAGAAGGTGAGAATGATTGCAGATTTTCAGTTTGGATCTGGAACTGGGTTGAAAATGTTTACTGATGATTGTGAAATTTCAATATCCAGGAACACCGGAAGGATAAGAACCATTTCTAAAAGTGGCACCATTCTGGCAACTATGCGGGCACACGATGGCTTCCTTGGACTGACCTTTGAAGGCGGGTTGAAATTGCATGAGATTTCGGAAGGGGTCAAAAACAGGGTAATGGTCACAGATGAGAGCGCACAGTTCAATTCGCAGGGAAAAAGTGTTTTTTTCAGATTCATTGTAAAACTTGACCGGAACATACTTCCACTTAATGATGTTCTTGTGGTTGATCCACAGGATCGGCTTGTGGCGGTTGGAAGAGCACTTGTTTCAGGAAAAGAAATGAGTATGTACAAGGATGGAGTGGCTGTTTCAATCAATCATCATGTTAAATAATAAACTATTTCACTCTTCATATAAAAAACGTGAGAGCAAATGAGCTAAACTCAAAGATCATCCTAATAGAAATGATTGCATTCAACCACAAAAAAATGGAAAATCCGAAAAATATGATATAATTTATGTGAAGTAATTTAGAGATTTATTTATGAATCCATATGAAAGTATATTGGTTCTGTTAATAGAGTATCATAACCTGATGATTTTAGAACAGGGATTACCTCTTCTTTTTCTGGAATGCCAACGTAAATCCAATGACTGCAAAAGCAACAACCCCTCCAATTATGCCAAAGAGCTCTGTGCTGGATATTCCAGATTTCGAGGACGATTTTTTGATGGCTGAAAATGTGATTGTTTTCGAAAGATTGTTGCCATTAACTGATATTGAAGTCGATGAAGACGAAATAGAATATCCTGTTAGGTTACCGAGAGTGTAAGAATATGTTCCGTTTGGAAGGTTGAAAGTGTAAGATGTTCCACTGATAGCACCTGACTTCATGCCATTGCTTAAATTAACGTACCATGTCGCATTTGATGGAAGGCCTGATTCCTTGAATGTAACCGTATACCTGGCCAGGGAGAAAGTGACTGCGCTGGAGACTGAAGAACCGTTCATCGGGAATGAACCCGACTGCGATGATGGTTCATAGATCTTGTCTGATGTTGCTATTGTGTAAGTGTATGATCCATTTGATGCTGAAAATGATATAGTGTTTGTTGATGATGAAAGGGACTGCCCATTTGACAGATTCATATACCACGCAGTTCCTGATAGCAAACCTGTTTCAGTGAATGTTACTGTGTATTTCACTTTGGAGAATGCGATTGGCACTTGCACTGCGTTTCCATTAGCTGAGAATGATCCGCCGGATGCATGGTATATCTTGTCTGTTGTACCTATTGTGTAAGAGTATGATCCGTTTATGAGGGAGAATGAATAAGAGGTTCCGGTGATCGCACCTGATTTGTCGCCATTGCTTAAATTAACGTACCATGCTGTTCCTGAAGGAAGATTGGATTCTGTGAATGTTACTGTGTATTTCACTTTGGAGAATGAAACAGAAACAGAATTTGAGGTTATTAATCCATTAACCGAGAATGATCCTGGAGATGCATGGTATATCTTGTCTGTTGTACCTATTGTGTATGAGTATGATCCGTTTATCAGGCTTACTGTGTAAG
>JAKAVO010000040.1 GCA_021817255.1 Thermoplasmata archaeon | reverse complement strand
AGTAAAATGGATTGTGTTTGCACTATCAATGGCATTCTCCATGGCATATTATTTCCTCATATCCTTCAGATTTTTTGATGCGGACACCCCTATAGCAATAAAGAGGAAGCGAATAGAAAGCGAGAGCCTGGATTGAATTAATGAAACAGCTGCAATTTATCAGATCAGTCACTATCTTTTTTCACCACTTTCTCCTTAAGGAAATTTCTAACATCATAGAAGAAAATATTCTCATAGGGGCAGGCTTCAACGCAATCCCCAACACCAACGCACCTTGAATTCTTGAACTGGCCATCTGAAATGAAACTTCCCGGCTGTGTTGAAAGCCCAACAGGGCAGGCCAGGGCACAGTCCTTCGTCTCGCATGATACGCACTGGCTTGAATCTTTAACTTTCAGTTTGAAGAGCCCATGCTTCCCGACAAAGCGGTTGAAATTCCCCCAGTGGCAGTACCCTGTGTTGATGCACCCATAATTTCCAAAATAGGGCATTGTGAGGAATACAGCATACCACATGATGTCAAAGAGTATTATGTAGACAAAAAACAGGGGATCTGTTCCATAGATGCTGTAGTCAATGTAATGGTAATGGTATAAAAACGAGAAAAATGCAGCAATCCCCAGAGAGGTGTAAATTGTTAAAGACACCACCCTGTAAACAAGGTTTCTTTCACCGCCGGTGCTTAATGTTTTGGCTGTTGGAGTTGTCCTGTTGAATTTTTTCATGGAGTTATAGAAAGTGCCCTGGTACATTAGGGGGGCTGTGCAAAATACTGAGCACAGCTGCCTTGCACCGAAGAGAAGTGACAGTGATCCGCTGACAACATATGTGAGAAGCATTGGTATTATAAGGGCAGGGGCAAGTCCGCCTCCTGTCCCAATTCCCATGGACCATCCAAGAAATGGATAGATCCTGGAATTTGTAACAATGAAACTCGGAATGAGGATTGAATATACGCCATAGGCTGCAATCATCAATCCTAATCTTATCCTGTTTTCAAGCTCACGTGTCTTGAGTATCTTGAAAACAACCAGGGAACCCATCTCAAACCCCATCATGATCAGGAACCAGGACGAACCTGTAATTCCACCAACAAATATGACCGTGTTATAGAAAAACTCAGGAATAATACTGAAAATATTGCCTGAGAAGGTTGCAAGGCCCAGGCTGTTCACAAAGAAAGATGTGCCATAATACTGAAAATCAAAGGTGGCTCCCATTGCAAACTCAGCCACAAAGATGTCTATAAGGAAAAACGTTGACCATTTCCTGTCTGCCAACCAGTAAACTTTTCCACCATCATGAAAGTAATCTTTTCTCAGTATGGAATTAAGGTAAACGATCATTTCCAACAGTATTGCCAACGAAACCACGATAACTCTGGAGTCATACTGGAAAATCATGACACCTGCCATCATAACTCCGTAAATTAGCAGGATTTCAAGCATGTAACTGGAGAATTTTTTCCTGACTGCGTTATCCCTGTATAATGTTTCAAAAACAAATATGAGGAGGACTGTCATCAGTGCTCCACCGGCGAAAATTGAAACACCTGCCCATGTTGCATTTTGAATGGCAGTGGGTGTGAAAAACATGATAAATGACTGGAAAATGATGAAGATGATTGGAAACCTGTCCTCTTTTTTTAGTGTTAGCATGGCTGTCAAACCCATTTCCAGGGCCATGGGAAAAATAAACCATAATGAAGAAATGGTGTGTGATATAAGTTGCAATAAGTTGCTTCCATATACATCAAGCATGGTTCTGGAAAGCAAAATAGAATTAAAATCCAGGCTCATCAGAAACTCATCAAATATTGTGAGGAAAATAATAATTGGTATATTGATGGATACTTTTGCATCTTCCTGTTCAATGGATCTAACAAACAGAATCAGTGGATAAATAAGTTCCAGTGCCATCAGCCCTGCTGAGGCCACAACCATATCTTCCAAAGACAGGGACACAATGCCTGAATAGTAAATGGCAGGGCCAAGAAACATGCCATTCATCATGGCAAGGAGGATGTATGTTGTTATCTTCCTCAGGGGGTTTTCTGTGGTCTTGGATAAATACAGAATATATGAAGTGAATATGCCCATAAGAGTGGCGATTATTCCAAAAATCCACATCTCATAGTTCATTTAATCTAATGAGCAGAAATTGTTCATATTTAAACTATTTCTGAAATTTAGAAAAATAACACACTTTCAGCGTACAGGGCATATAATGTCAGGAAGAGGACTGGAATTCCAACTATAAGGCCCATTTTCATGTAGTCTAATGTTCTAATTTTTATGTTTGCCTTGCGATCCAGCATGTAAAGCCACACCAGTGTTGCCAGGGAACCTATAGGTGTGAACTTTGGCCCTATATCATTGCCAATTGCATTCGTAAGCAGCATTGCACCTGTTATGTGAAGATGCTGGAAAGTAAGGTCTCCAAGCAGGACAGATGGAAGATTATTCATTACTGATGCCGTCATGGCCATCAGGAATCCGGTCATTACAAAATTTATTCCATATGGCATTGGCTGGAAATATTCCACTAACTTGGCCATGTAGAAGATCATTCCGTTATTTGCAAGTGCATATACAACTATGTACATCCCAAGGGAGAAGAGAATAATTTGCCATGGCGCTTCCTTAACAGGTTTTACAGGATCTATCTTTTTCCCTTTTCTTGCAAGTATTAACATAAAAAGGGCTGCCGGCATTGATACAATTGAAACAGGCAGGTTATAGATTCCACCCACAGAATAGAGTATTATAAGGCTCACGATTACAGGGAAAAAGAGGTCAAAAATAAGAGGATCCTTGATTTCGTGATCCTTGAATTCAATTTTTTCCGGTATTTTTTCCGGGATTGATTTTTTGAAGTAAAGCATGAGAAAGGCAAGGCTTGCAACTATGCTCACAATATTTGGGAAGATCATTATTTTCATGTACGGGAAGAAATTTATGCCGAAGTACGTTGCCGCTATTATATTTACAAGGTTGCTGATGAGAAGTGGTATGCTTGCAGAATCTGCTATAAACCCAACAGCCATGATATATGCAAAGATGGCTTTCTTTTCCATTCCAATTCTATACAAAAGCGCTACTATTACTGGAGTCAGGACAATGGCAGTCCCATCATTGGCGAAAAATGCAGATATGAAGGCTCCAACAAGAATAACCAGGACAAATAATCTCCTGCCTGAACCCCTGGAAATATTGAGGATTTTAGTGGCCAGGTATTCAAAAACACCTGCTTCGTCAAAAACAAGCGCTATGATCACCACTGAAACAAAAGTGAGTGTTGCATTCCATACGATTGAAACAACATTGAAGAAATCCTGGAGTGTTGTAAAACCTGCAAGGACGGTGATTATGGCCCCTATTGATGCAGAATATCCTATCTCTAAGCCTTTCGGCTTATATATTACAAGAAAAAGTGAGAAAACGAAAATAGAAAGCGTTTCAAAAAAGTAGAGGTTATTCAATTGCCAATTCACTTACCTTTTTTTCAATCTGGTCCCTTATCTCCCTTACCTTTTCAATAGGCTGGTTCTTTGGGTCGTCAAGCCCCCAGTCAACAACCTTCTTCTTCATAGCCCGAGCCAGTGGAGCCGGGCATGACTCTTCAACTGAACATCCCATGATAACAATAAGATCTGAATTATCTATCATATCTTTGGAAAGCATCCTGGGTGAGCCTGTGTCAATGGGAATTCCTTTTTCCTCCATTGCCTTCCTTACGTTCTCATTCACTTCAGTTGCTGGAACTGTGCCTGCACTTTCACAATTAATGCCCATTTTCTTTCCAAAAGCTTCTGCCATTTTGCTCCTTCCTGCGTTTTCCACACAGAGAAAGAGAATTTTATTGTATTTCATTTAACAACATCTCCTGCCCAATTTCTCCGGGTACCTTCGCAGAATAATACGACCATTTTCCATTCCTCCTTCTGCTTACAAGATTTGCATTGTAGAGTTCTTTTATGCAGCCAGAAACCGTTGACTGTGGAATGTTGAGGATGTCAGAAATTTCGCAGACACATAATTCTGTGATGGTCAGTGCATGGAAAATTTCAATTCTCTTCATATCAGAAAGTGCTTTTGCCTTGCTTTCCAGAGAATGAAAATATCCAATGCTGTGTTGGTTTTGAAGGCTTTCCCTGATTTTTGCCCTTGTTTTTGTATCAATTGTTTTGCATTCAGTTGTATTCATACATCGTCAAATTCCGATATAACAGTTTAATATATAACCATGGTCCTGAATTTACAAAAAAAATGAAAAGAAAAAGGAGAATG